>CAYMKR010000215.1:0-4499 GCA_964390865.1 uncultured Flavobacteriaceae bacterium
TCAAATATTGAAAATCTTCAGGTAAGGTATTTTCTTTGGAAAAGAAATTCTCAAAAGAAGTTTTTTCGTATTCCAAAACATCCAAACAGGCTCCCAGGACTTTTCCGGATTCAAGAGCGCTTGCGAGATCTTTCGTAACTATTGCTGATCCTCTTGCCGTATTGATTATATAAATAGAATTCTTGAATTGATTTATAAATGACGCATTGACCATATGCTTGGTGAGATCAGTTTGAGGTGTATGCAGGCTTAGTAAATCTGTTTTTTCAAATAATTCTGCCAGTGATACTTGTCTTGCATTTTGGTCACCGACACCAGTTTTGATATCATAGCACATGACATCACATTCAAAGCCTCTTAATTTTTTAGCAAAGGCTTTCCCCATATTTCCGTAACCAATTAGGCCGATGGTTTTTCCTTCTAATTCAATACCTCTATTTTCTTCTCTCAGCCAAATTCCGTTTCTAATTTCAATATCAGCTTTTTTTAGCTTGTTAAAAAGGGCAAGGATCATGCCTAAAGCATGTTCTCCAACTGCGTTTCTATTTCCCTCTGGAGCCGCAATGAGTGTAATGTTTTTACTTTGAGCGCAGTCATTGTCAATGTTTTCAACACCTGCTCCAACCCGTCCAATAAATTTTAATTTTGTTGCTTTTTCAAGAAAAGTATTGTCGATGCTAAATCGACTTCGTATAATGAGCCCATCATAGAGATGAATTTTCTCTTCTATTTCTGATTTCGAAGAGCTATAGTCTTCATCACATTCAAAATCTAACTCTCTTAATCCTTCGAGGAGGCACGGGTGGTTGGTATCCAAAAACAGAACTTTCATCAATTGGTAGTTTTTTTTACAAAAATATGGGAACTGAATTATTAAAAGATGCTTAATTTTAAAAAAAAAATACTTTATGAACCTTTTCTACAGCAGATTCATTTTTGGGCTTTTGATCTTGTCAAATTCATTTTTGTTTGCTCAGGATTACTACTTGGAATCTTTTAAGCCTTTTGATGAATCTATTCCAAGCCCTGAGGAATTTTTAGGCTACCCCATTGGTGAATATCATACAAGACATGATTTGGTAGTAGCCTATATGTATACTCTGGCAGAGCTCTCTAATAAAGCTTCGGTTAGTGTTTATGGTAAAACCCATGAAAACAGAAAACTATTGATGCTACAAATAGCAAGTCCTTCAAATCTAGAAAATCTAGAAATACTTAAGCAGAAGCACCTTGAAGTAGTAGATCCAAAAACAGATGTAAGCGATTTTAAAGAACTACCTATATTTATAAACCTGGCCTATGGTGTTCATGGTAATGAGCCTTCAAGTACAGAGGCGGCCATGCTTACTGCCTATGCCTTGGTGGCTTCAAAGAGTGAAGCTGTAAGGTCTTACCTGGAGGAGGTTGTTATCTTTTTAGACCCTACAATTAATCCTGATGGTAGAGACAGACACAGTAATTGGGTAAATAGTTATAGGGGACAACCTTTGATTGCTGATAAATATGACATAGAACATAATGAAGCCTGGCCAAGAGGAAGGACAAACCATTATTGGTTTGATCTAAACAGAGATCTTTTACTTGCTGTGCATCCAGAATCTCAAGGTCGCTTAAAATGGTATCATGAGTGGTATCCAAATGTTGTGACTGATTTTCATGAAATGGGAACCAATAGCACTTATTTTTTTGAACCTAAGAATAAATCAGCCTCTATAAACCCAATAACACCATCTGAGAACAGAGATGTTCTTAATAAGGTATTCGCGGACCAATTTTCAGCTGACCTTGATGAAATTGGCTCTTTTTACTTTACCAATGAAATTTATGATTCTACTTATCCTGGATATGGATCGACATATATGGACCTTCAAGGTTCTCTTGCCTTATTATTTGAGCAAGCCAGTTCTCGGGGACATATGCAGGAAACCACCACTGGCGAGATATCATTTCCGTTTACTATAAGAAATCAATTCGTTTCAAGTATGGCTACGATAAAAGCTTCTATCACAAATAAGGAACTCTTATACAATTACCAAAACAGTTTTTTTAAGAATGCCAAACAAAAAGGATCCTCGTCGAAAATTAAAGCATATGTATTTGGTGACCCTCACGATCAAAATCGAAATAAGGCGTTTTTAGATGTTTTACTGCAACACCATATAGAAGTTTATCCAGTTACTGATAAAATGACGGTAAAAGGTACTGCTTTCGAAAAAGGAAACTCATACGTGATTCCAACAAATCAAAAACAGTATTATATGATTCAATCTTTGTTTGAAACTTTTAGTTCCTATAGAGACAGTGTTTTTTATGATACCTCTGCATGGTCAATGGTTAATTTTTATAATATGAAGTATGAATCACTGGCAAAAACTCCTGCACTGGGGGAGCAAGTCACAAAAGAGACAAACTTTGTCTCGGTTGCGGTTCTTGATAAAAGTGATTATGCTTATATCATTCCATATGATGACTATTATGCACCTGCCTTGTTGTATGATTTAAAGAACCATGGCTTGGTGGTCAAGGTTTCAACAAAACCGTTTTCATCGAAAATAAAAGGCGAGAAAATTGATTTTCACAGAGGAGCATTACTGGTACCGGTTAATGATCAATACGATCTGGATCCGGCCTCGGTATATCAATGGGTTAAAGAAGCAAGCAATAAATTTGCTGTAAAAACTTATGCCGTCGAATCAGGAATGACAATAAATGGAAATGGCTTGGGTAGTAGAAGTTTTCAAACTTTGATCAAGCCAAGTGCAATGATGGTCGTTGGGGGAACTGTGAATTCATATGAAGCAGGGGAGGTATGGCACTTGTTTGAAAATAGAATGGAAATGCCTTTGGTTAAGGTGCCTGAAAGCAGGTTTTACCTAACAGATATTTATAGGTATAATGTAATTATCATGGTATCCGGAAACTATCGTTTGCTGAATAAAAAGGAAAAGGATAGACTTAAGCAGTGGGTGAACGATGGGAACACATTAATTACCACCGGTAAAGCCAGTGATTGGGCAATTAAACAAAAAATTGTAGAAGAGTCGTTAATTGGAGCTAAACCAGATTCAGTTTCGAAAGGTCAAAGGAGTAGCTATGAATCTGCCAGAGGAGCCATACAAAAGCAAAATATAGGTGGTGCAATTTTTGAGATTGACCTTGATATTAGTCATCCCCTTGGTTATGGATACCAAGACAGAAGTATTCCTGTTTATAAAAATAACCGGGTATGGATTTCTCCTAGTAAAAATAAGTTTTCTACTGTGGGTAAATATGCAGAAGAGCCTCATATTGACGGCTATGTAAGTAAAGAAAATTTACAGATTATGAAAGAAGCGGCTTCTATAATTGTCAGTAAACGAGGTAAGGGAAGAGTAGTGTTATTCGCGGATAATCCGAATTTTAGAGGAGCTTGGTACGGAACTAATAAGCTATTTATGAATGCTGTGTTTTTTGGTCATTTAATCAAGGTGCCCCAATAAGGAAATTTTTTAAAAAGAAAGCTCCATAGTCAAACTATGGAGCTTTTTATTTGATATAACAATGTTAAGTTTAATTATTTAAAGCCTCTGCTCCACCAACAATTTCAAGGATTTCATTGGTAATTGAAGCTTGACGTGCTTTGTTATAAACAAGCAATAAATCATCTCTTAGTTCAGTAGCATTATCAGTTGCTTTGTGCATCGCAGTCATCCTAGCTCCGTGTTCAGAAGCATAAGAATCTCTGATGGCTTTATACAATTGAATCTTTAAAGACTTAGGAATTAATTCTTTTACAATTTCTTCTTTATTAGGTTCAAAGATATAATCAGCAACGGCTTCATCAGTTTCTTCAGCCGAAGCAATAGGTAAATATTGTTCTTGAGTTATAATTTGAGTAGCTGCATTTTTAAAACGGTTATAAACCAATTCAATGTGATCAAATGCCCCATTAGCAAATTGTTCCATTAAATCTTCTGCAAATACGGCTGTATTTTCAAAAGTTAAATCATCAAAAAGATCTGATTCAAATTTGTAAATACTATGATTCTTAGAAAGGATGTCATTTCCTTTTTTACCAATTGTAAGAATAGAAACATCCTTACCTGCATATTTGTTCTTAGCAATACGAGCAACTTCCTTAATCACGGATGAATTAAATCCACCACACAATCCTCTGTTTGATGTAATGGCAACAATCAATACTTTATTGATATCTCTTTGCTCAGTGAATTCACCTCCGTCATCACTGTCTAAGGTTGCACTCAAGTTTTGCAATAACTCGGTCAATTTATTAGAATAAGGACGCATTTGCACAATCGCATCCTGGGCTTTTTTCAACTTAGCAGCAGATACCATTTTCATGGCACTGGTAATCTTCATGGTTGACCTAATGGACGCAATTCTGTTACGTATTTCTTTTAAATTTGCCATTCTTTATATGATTATAAATAATGAGTCCTATATATAAAATACAGAAGCCAAAACTTTAAACGATTTATTCAAATTTTGCAGATACTTCC
>CAYMKR010000216.1:0-4407 GCA_964390865.1 uncultured Flavobacteriaceae bacterium
ACCAGAGAAAATAAGATGTTCAACTGTTCCTTTATCTAAAGCGTATACTGAGCCCTTATGCCCTGTGAGTGTCGCTATTTTCTTTACCTCAATTCTCATTTATGTAGAAATTTTTTTATTTCGATGTCCTTGCTCTTATTGCAGGTAAAGTGATTGTATATGAAAAGTACCGGCTTTTAGGCACCAACTTTCGGTTCATCACTGACCTTTTTTTTGTTTTCCCTTTTGTTTAAGCGACAAAACGCTATTTTTTATAGCCAATGTTAGGGGGGTGTTTTTCTGAACCATATAATTTACTTGAATTCTTCAGGAATTTCTACTAATTGCCTGATATAAATATCTTTATAATAGACCTCAGCACCTTCCGATTGCAGAATTATTCTTCCTGAATTAAGAGGTTTCTGACTGCTTCCAATTCTTGAGTTAAATAAGCGCATTACGACTTTTCCATTAACAATATGCAAGCTATTACCATCCATTACAATCAATTCGATATCATTCCATTGGCCATGAGGTTTTTCAGCATCTAAAGCTTTGAACACTCTTCGTTTTGCAAGACTATCTTGAATTGCTGTTTCTAAAATTTCCGCTAAATGGTATGTCCTCAAATGGGCACCTTCTTTATAAATATAGTAATTATCTTTATATGGAATACTTGGAATATCTATCTCTACATCTCCTACAGGCCAGTAATCTCCCATATCGCCTTCTTGTATTTGTAGTTCTTGAGAACCCATCCAATAATTAGCAGACCCAGGTTCTCCAAAACCATGGTAAAGCAACCCACTATCGCGCGGGCCATTTTCTCTTGGTGAATACATTTTTTCACCCCATTTCATTTTAAGCTTCAAATGGTAATTGTTGAACACTTTCTCTGTAAAAATCATCCCCCACGCTTCACCAGTAATTCGAATAACATTTCTTTCATCCACCTTAGTCACTGTTATAACCTGAAGCGGATCATTATCAAGTCCGTAAGGTTCAACAGCATTTCCCAGGCTATCTACTTTTACATTGTATTGAGTTCCCAAATAGGTGTGCCAATCAACAAGATCTTGTCCATTCCAAAGGGAAGTCCATGAAGTTTCAGAATCCTCTTTCTTATTATTTGTATTGCAAGAAATGATGGAAATCAATAAAAAGACTGGTAGTAATTTTTTCATTTAATTCTTCTTTATATGGGTTAATTCATGGCAAAAGCTTTTTGTTTTGATTTATATTTTCTTGACTATAGCAAAATTCAAAATATTTTTTTAGCTAAGTTCAATTTTATCTCCAGTTTCTGCGGCTTTATATATGCCCTCAATCACTCGCATATCTTTAAGTCCTTCTTCTCCTGAAATATGGCTTGGAAGCCCTTGTTCCTTAAGAATCAGCTTACCAATTCCGTCCAATTGTGCTGCTTGTTGATTTATAACGGGAAAATCAAATTCTTTTTCACCCGTTCTTCCTTTGAACGGACCATAACTAATTGCTGGGCTTAACTCAAAAAAGCCATTTTCGGCAGATGCATAAAAACGGTCAATATTACAATTTGAGGCCACAGTTGATGTGCAAATAGCACCGCTTGGAAAATTTAGTTGCCAAGTTATATTTTCTTCAACTTCGATAAATAATTCGGGCATTGTTTTAGGTGCAAATTGTGCTGTAACAGATATTGGTTCTTCGCCCAACACATAACGGTTACTTTGAATGCAATAAACTCCAAGATTCATTAACGCACCACCTCCAGCAAGGGATTTATTCAAATGCCAATCGTCTAGAGGAACTCCTGTTAGATTATAACCTAATGATGCATGGATTAAACGAACTTTTCCAAAAACTTTTTCTTGTCCAAGCCTTTTTATTTCAATATGGTGCGGTTCATAATGCAAACGGTATCCCACCGCTAATTGTACTTTTGCATTTTTACAGGCATCAATCATTTCTTGACAATCTTTTACGGTAAATGCCATGGGTTTTTCCACAATTACGTGCTTTCCTGCTTTTGCTGCTCTAATAGTATATTCTTTGTGCATACCGTTTGGTAAAACAACGTAAATCAAGTCTATATCTTTATTATCTGCAATTTTGTCAAAACTCTCGTAGTTGTAAATATTCTTTTCGGGAATACTATATTTTCTTTTCCAACTTTCCGCTTTTTCGGGTGTTCCAGTAATTATGCCCGAAAGTTGGCAAAATTCGGATTCAGCCAAACCATTGGCTAGAATATTGGCGTAACGGCCTAAGCCACATAACGCTATATTCAATTTTTTTCCAGAAAAAGTTTGTTTTCGATTTGTTAAATGGTCTTCAAAGGAAACGAGCATTGGCAAAATAGTTGCAGAACCAGCTCCTAATCCGATATTCTTTACGAAAGAACGTCTTGATACTTTATTCATGGCAATATGTTTTTCGATTCATAGCTAATTTTTGGTCTATCTGAGTTGATTAAATATCTCTGTACTTGTTCTTTGGCAATTAAAGATAACGATCTCGGCTATGAGTAGTTGCGTGGGTTAACACTTAATTTTTGCAAAAGAACAGTTAATCAATATTACTTGAATCCCTTTATGTGGTAACTAAAATATAAAAGTTTTCTGCAACAAAAAAATATAAGAGACTACCCGAAGTAAATTTCAGCAAAGCAACCATAAGTATAAAAACCAGCCTTATTTCTATAGCTGGCATTAAATTATTTATGCATCACAAGTCTGCTCATCTGCTCTCCAACCTTCCACTGCACTATCTTACCATAACTCTGTTCTGTAGAGTGAAGTTTCGTCACTCGAAGCTTAGATATGTATTAAAGAATGGAAGCATGTCATTTATAAACCTACCATCATCAGTATAGATTTTATCTAAATGCGACCCATCATATTCCTCTGTAAAATGAATAACATCAAATTCTTTTAATTTTTCACTAAAAATTTTACTTGTTGTTGGAATATGAGTGAAAAAATCATCCTTACCCCAATCAAATTTTATTGCTTTTAATTTTTTTAAATTATTAGCATAATCAGCGACCATCTCAATTGGTAAGTTTTTGTTCCATAAGTCTAAAACTTTGAAATTGACAATCAAACTATCTCCTTCATAAGTATAGGGTAAGTCAGCGTAAAATGGCGGTTTATTCGCATTTGGAGAAAAAGCACGACCAACAGCTATCACTGCATTTGCGTTTAAATATTTATACCCAGTAATCAATGTATCCCTACTCTTAATCGTTTGCGCTTGTTTGTATGCTTCCCCATCCTTTCCATAATCCTTTTCCAAACCTAATACATAGGGAGATAAGGCATATACGCTGGTAAATACATCAGGAAATAACATGCCTAGTTTAATTGCCCCATGACCACCCATCGAGTGCCCTGATACTCCACGACTATCTCTATCTTGAAGCGTTCGATAGTTTTGATCTACGTAGCTCACCAAATCCTTCGCCGTGAAATCAGACCATTTTCCAGTTAAAGATGAGTTTGTATAAAAACTCCCTCGATACAGCGTGAATTGGTCGGACATAACGAAAATTAGAGGCTTAATTTTTCCTGTTGCTATAGCACTGTCTAATAATTTATTAATACCGTTTTCAGCAATAAGGGTACTATCCCGTTGCGTAATTCCATGCAAATAATAGATTACAGGATACCTATCTGATTCCTTGTCATAAGCAGGTGGAAGGTAAATACTTATTCTCCTGGTTGATTCTTCTCCTCCAATATTCTCCAAAGCGGCAGAATATAAGTGGTCATATATGAATTTACCTTGTGGAATTTGCCCTTGTACGAAAATTGTCATTTGGATTATGAAGAGTAAAACAATATATTTTCTCATAATTTGTGGATTTGGTAATTAAATTTAGATTGTCAAAAACCGAGTATTTATGATAAGTTTAAGCAACAAAGTTTATATAGGACGAGCCACTGCACAAGGCAATTGCTGCGCATCACTCACTCCCTCAACTTCATGCTTGTTTTAATTGCGGTCTGGACGGGACCCGTTTAACCCACATAATAAACTGTTTATCAAAAAAAAAGATAATATCTATCCGCTTAAAAATTGCGTTTAATTATCCGAATTTGCTTATCTGTTCCAGTTTAATCGCATTAAGTATTTCAATATTTCTGTCATCAACCTTAATAATACCTTCTTTATTATATTTAGATAATGTTTTAATAACACTTTCTTTGGAGTAACCAAGTATGTCTGCGAAACCAGATCTTCCTACTGGTAGTTCATAACTATTTGAGTTGTATATTGATGCAAAATCCAATAGTATCATTGCTAAGGCACCTGCAATATTTTTTTGTGATAAGGATGTAATTCTATGAAAAATGCCATTGCTGACACCCGAAATATGTTTAATTAAGCTCAACGCAAATTCACCATTTTCTTTAATAAATTTTTCAAAGAGTGGCATGGGAATAA
>CAYMKR010000217.1:0-4373 GCA_964390865.1 uncultured Flavobacteriaceae bacterium
TCGATGCATTATCAAAAACAACATGTGCCTCGTCAATAAATAAAACCAATTCAGGCCGGTCGCTGTCTCCTAGTTCAGGAAAAGAACTATAAATTTCAGCCAAAAGCTGCAACATAAAAGTACTGAACATTTTTGGTTTATCCTGAATATCTGTCAATCTAAGTACCGAAATAACTCCTCTTCCATCTTCAGAAAGTCTGCATAAATCTTTCACATCAAAAGATCGCTCACCAAAAAACATATCAGCTCCTTGCTGCTCTAGAGCTACAATTTTTCTCAAAATAGAACCCGTTGATGCCGTTGAAACCCTGCCATAAGTTGATTCAATCTCAGCTTTACCCTCTTGAGTTGCATACTGAAGTATCTTCTTCAGATCTTTCAAGTCTAATAAACCCAATTGTTTATCATCACAATATTGAAATAAAATGGCCAAAATTCCTTCCTGAACTTCAGACAGTCCTAAAATTCTTGACAATAATACAGGTCCAAATTCTGAAACTGTGGCTCGCAACCTTGTGCCATCCTGTTCAGAGATTGTCAAAATTTCTACCGGAAAATTGTTTGCATTAAATGGGATCCCAATTTTCTCATGTCGTTCATCAATCTTTGGATGCCCCGGACTAGGCTTTGCCAATCCACTTAAATCTCCTTTAAGATCCATTAGTAAAACGGGAATTCCTTTTTCAGAAAGGTTTTCAGCAAATACCTGTAATGTTTTAGTTTTACCTGTGCCTGTAGCTCCTGAGATAAGTCCGTGTCTGTTAATTGTTTTCAGGGGTATATTTACCAATGATCCGGTTAGTGTCTCTTCACCTAACATTGCTGCCCCAAGTGTGATCGATTCTCCTTTAGACTTATAGCCATCGGCTATCAGATCAACAAACTCATTCTTACTAGCCATAGATTTGATTTTTTATAAAATTAACCATTATAAACATATATTAAAAATCAAATTCATTCTCTTTTTCAGCTATTAAAGGGTCATTTTATAAGCCAATAAAAGATGAAATTCCCTTCAAAAAATATGGCGGCATTTAAGAATATCCTGATTATCTTTGCGCCATGTTAAAACAAACCGAAATATTGATCGGAAAGGGAGAAATGCTTCCCTTGATGGAAGAATTCTATACGATTCAAGGAGAAGGATATCATACTGGTAAAGCTGCTTATTTTATAAGAGTTGGCGGTTGTGATGTTGGTTGTCATTGGTGTGATGTGAAAGAAAGTTGGAATGCTGAATTACATCCTGCTACTTTAACAGATCAAATTGTTGAAAAAGCGAAACAGTATGCAAACACTGTGGTCATTACTGGTGGAGAGCCTTTAATGTGGAATATGGACTATATCACTAAAAAATTAAGTGAAGCCAAATTAAAGGTTCATATTGAAACCTCCGGTGCCTACAACCTTTCAGGTCAGTATGACTGGATTTGTCTTTCTCCTAAAAAAAATAAACTCCCCCTTCAGGAAGTATATCAATCGGCACATGAATTAAAGGTAATTATCTTTAACAAACATGACTTTAAATTTGCCGAAGAGCAAGCAGCGCAGGTAGGAAAGGATTGTGAATTATACTTGCAACCAGAATGGAGCAACAGGGAAAAAATGACGCCACAGATTGTTGACTACGTCATGGAGCATCCTAAATGGAAGATATCTCTTCAAACACACAAATATTTAAATATCCCTTAGAAGTTTTATTGGCCTGAATAAGATCAACTGACTGGATTCAATTATGAATTAAGTTTTTCTTTTACATGGGTCATGGCCAACGCATAAGTCTGGGCCACATTCATATCACTATTATCAATTTCTATCGCATCACTTGCCTTAACTAGAGGCGAATCTGCCCTTGTTGTATCAAGATGATCTCTGGAAGTTACATTTTCCAAAACTGATTCATACTGAATTTGCACGCCATTATCGGTCATTTCTTTATACCTGCGTTGAGCTCGTTTTTCAGGACTTGCTGTCATAAATAATTTGAGTTCAGCTTTTGGAAAAACCACTGTGCCAATATCACGGCCATCCATTACAATACCCTTATTCAAAGACATCTTTTGTTGTTGTTCAACTAGTTTTTCTCTTATCTCAGAAATAGTAGCCACCTTACTCACCATATTAGAAACCTCAATAGACCTGATAAATGCTTCTACATTATTACCGTTAAGAAAAACTTCAGCATAACCAAGTTCAGCATTAAATTTAAAACTGAGGTTGATATGATCCAAATCAGAGATTAATCCATTCTTGTTAAAATGCTTTTCATCAATGAATCCCTGCGACATAGCATAATAAGCCACTGCACGATACATCGCCCCGGTATCAACATAAACATAACCAATTTCTTTCGCCAAATGCTTAGCCAAAGTACTCTTACCTGTTGATGAATAACCATCTATGGCAATGATGATTTTTTTGGAGTGATTCATATTAAAATCCTTTTCGCATTAGGTCAATATACAAGGTAAAGGTACTGGAATTATCAACGGGATGGTATTTTGTAAAGGCATAATCCAAGTGTAACCTACCCATCTGTAATCCAAATCCCGCAGAAACACCTGCAAAAGTTCTTGTTTCTGTTAAACTCAATTCAGCCGCTCTTCTAAAATTATAGCCCAGTCTTAAGTTGAACTTTCTTTCCGGAAAAAATTCGGCTCCAATTACAAAATGCCTTATCGCATTTTGAAAAAAGTTGATGTCTTCAGAAGTTGTGTTCCCATCAAGATCGGTTTCATCATTCGACGGATTTGCAACAGCAACATTCCATTGTTGAAGACTATTGATGGTAAAATGCCATTTTAAAGGAACGTCTGACAGTTGATACGAGGCCCCTACAGCAATATCATAGGCAATCTCTTCTCGTTTTTCATCATATGGTGAAAATTGATACCCTAAATTTCGGATTACAGCTGCAAATGAATATGGTCTTAAATCAGAGTAATAGTATAACCCTAAATCGATAGCTCCCCCTGAAGAAGTATAATTCTCAATTTTAGAACTCAGGTACTTCAAATTTATTCCTGCATAAAAATCTGATCTCATAAAATTATAAGCATACCCTAAAGATAGTGCTAGATCTCTAGCGCCAAAATCTCCTGTTTCAACCCCATCTTCATCTGCTCCAATAAATTCTCCATAGTTGATATACTGTACTCCGGCATGAATAGTTCCAAAACGTCTGTTAATCATATGAGCAAAAGTTGCTGAACCCATATTCACGTCAGTAAGGTAATTCACATAATTAACAGAAACCTGATTGTCCATAAACTTACTAATGGTAGCAGGATTCCACAAAGGTTGGTTCACATCATCATTTATGGTTAGTGTTTCTCCTCCAAGTGCAGCTTGCGGTGCTGAAGTAGGTATGTTCAAAAAATTATAGATTCGCTCTCCTCCCACTTGTGCTGAGACTGTTTGGAAAATAATGAAGAATACTATCGAGAATCTAAATTTCATAGGTTCTACAAAGAAATGAAATAATGAGGGAATGGTATAATGAATTATTGATATTATGAGGATTGAGCTGCGAGGTGATTGGAAGTGAGGCCTTGAGCTCTGAAACCCTCGGTCGTGAACCCCTCGGAACTGAGGGGGTGAGAAATGAAACCCTTACAAATTGGAGTTAACCTCTATTAACTTTAAATCATCAACCTTTCAAAACATCATTTCTATGAATTTTGAAAAAGATAGAATTTACCATGTTTATAATCAGGGGAACAATCGAAAAAAGATATTTTTTGATAGACATAATTATCAATTATTTTATCAGAAAATGGATGAATTCATAAGCCCCTATGCAGATATTATAGCCTGGTGCTTAATGCCAAATCATTTTCATTTGATGATTTTAGTGAATGAAGTTGAACGCTTCCATATGAAAAAATCAATGAAGCCTTTAATCGATAGTGAAGTTGTAAAAAGTAATTTGTTCAAAAAACGAACATTAAATGAATCCATCGGAATCTTGCTTCGTTCCTACACCAGAAGTATTAATGCTCAAAATAAATTTACAGGGTCCTTGTTTAGGAAAACATCAAAAGCCAATGCAATAAATTCATTTAAAGGCCTGCAACCTAATTTCTGGAAATCAAAAATCGCAATATTTAACATGTTACCTGAAAACCAATATCCTCAAGTGTGCTTCAATTATATTCATAACAATCCTGTAAAAGCTGGATTAGTAGAAAAAGATACTGACTGGGAGTTTTCATCGGCACGTGATTATTCGGATCTAAGATATAATGGAATTATCAATAAGCAACTTGCTAGAACGTATGTTGATTTTTAAAAATTGAGTGACGCTCTCAGACGTGAACCCCTCGGAAGTGAGGGGGTGAGAAGTGAGGCCCTCACCTCCGAGACCCTCAGTT
>CAYMKR010000218.1:0-4333 GCA_964390865.1 uncultured Flavobacteriaceae bacterium
ACCTTTTACTAAAAAGTCGGTCATTAAATGAATCGCTTCATAACCTTGTTCAAAAGGCTTTTGAGAAATTAAAAATGAAACGGTATCATCTTCAAGACATTGCAAGTTTTGATCGGTATTATCAAACCCAATGAGCCGAAGTTTAGCTAAAGAAGTCTCATTAATGGCCTCTACAATTACTGCAATTCTACTCGATGGCACAAATATGCCTTTAATCGTTTTATTCTGTTCCAAGAAGGAATTTATTTTAAGTTTGGTCTCTTCCAAATTATTGAAATTGTCAATACTTAAGGTAAACGTTTGGTTATCTATCCCATTCTTTACGAAGTAATCATTGAAGCCTTCTATTCTTTTAGAAATAGCGTGGTAGTTCGTTATATTAAGCGTGGTATTCACTATTAAATAAGAGGATTTTTTTCCTAGACTCAAGTGCATTAATTTACCGGCAACAAAACCACCCATATATGAATCTTGACCAATAAATGAGATATTATTAAAACCATCCAAATCTATATTAAAAAATAAATAGGGAATTTTAAACTTCTCCAGGCGGTCTATAATTTGTTTGGTTTCTTTAACAAAAGTCGGCACAAATACGACTGCCGAAGGATTTGACTCCATTAAGATTTCAAATTGCTTTAAATATGAATTTCCATCAAACTGATCAAAGAAATAGTTACTGACTTCTACTCCAAAATTCTTCACCTCACCACTAGCTTTTAAAATCCCTGAATAGGGAGATTTCCAGAATAAATTATCGCTGTCATAATTTGGCATTAATGTTAATAGTTTGAACTTGTTTTTCATTGCAAGTGCCCTTGCAACGGGGTTTACTTTAAAATTATGCTTTTTAAGGATTTTCTGAATTTTTGCTTCAGTTTTTTTTGAAACGCCACCTCTTTCATGGAGAACCCTATCTACCGTTCCTTCTGAAACGTTGGCTTCTTTCGCAATACTTTTTATAGTAATCATATGTTCATTAACTTATTCGTGATAGTGATGGTTATATTAATTCTAAAATTAATGCATCTACAAACCAATTGTTAGAAAAGTAAGAGTTTATTTAGCCAAAATATAAAAATAATTTAAATTTCCGTGTGCGTCCACGTAAATTTTGTTACTTTTACTTCAAGATTTATTACGAATGGCTTGTTATTTTTTTCGTGTGCGAACACGCAAACTTAATAATAATATGAATTTTTTGAATAACAAAAGAATATGAGTAAAGTAGTAGTTTTAACAGGAGCTGGCGGAGTGTTATGCAGCACCTTAGCAATTGCCCTTGCAAAGGAAGGTCATAAAATTGCAGTATTAGACTTAAGAAATGACGCGGCAAATAAGGTAGCTGATCAAATTAATTCCGAAGGCGGGATGGCTATTGGAGTCTCAGCCAACGTACTAGACAAGGAGTCTTTAGACGCAGCCAAGAAACAAGTTAATGAGAAACTAGGATCTTGCGATATATTAATTAACGGAGCTGGTGGAAACCATCCTTTAGGTACAACATCAAATCCTCATTTAGAAGAAGAAGATCTTTTAAATCAGACCGATGGCTTTAAAACCTTTTTCGATTTAGATCCCATAGGAATTAAGTTTGTATTTGACTTAAACTTTATTGGAACATTGCTTCCAACGCAAGTTTTTGCTAAAGATATGGTAGGCAAAGAAGGATGTAGCATTCTTAATATCTCATCGATGAATGCTTTTACACCTTTAACTAAAATACCTGCTTATAGCGGTGCGAAAGCAGCCGTATCAAACTTTACTCAATGGCTGGCGGTACATTTTTCAAAAGTAGGAATTCGTGTAAATGCCCTGGCACCAGGATTCTTTTTGACTGACCAAAACAGAGCGCTTTTAACCACTGAAAATGGTGAATTAACGCCTAGAGGCAATACAATTATCGAACAAACTCCCATGGGTAAATTTGGTGAACCAGAAGATTTGGTTGGAACTACTTTATGGTTATGTGGAGAAGGAGCATCATTCGTAACCGGTGTTGTTATACCTATTGATGGTGGTTTTAGTGCATTTAGTGGTGTTTAAAAAATATAGATTATAATTATGAGCTTAAGTCTTGAAAAAACATGGAGATGGTATGGGCCTAATGACCCAGTATCTCTTTCGGATATCAAACAAGCCGGTGCAACCGGAATCGTTTCTGCCTTGCATCACATCCCAAATGGTGATATTTGGCCGATTGAAGAAATAAAAAAACGAAAAGTAACTATTGAAAGTGCAGGCTTAACCTGGTCTGTTGTTGAAAGCGTTCCTATTCATGAAGATATTAAAACTCAAGCCGGCAACTTCAGTACTTATATCAATAACTATACACAAACACTTTCTAACTTGGGCGTTTGTGGTATTGACACAGTCTGTTATAATTTTATGCCCGTGTTGGATTGGACTCGTACAAGTCTGAATTATGAGGTTGCAGATGGTTCAAGAGCCTTGCGTTTTGACGCAACAGCATTTACCGCTTTTGAAGTGTTTTTATTGCAAAGACCAGGAGCTGAAGAAAGTTATTCAAAAGAGCAGATTGACAGAGCCAAAGCAATGCTCGAAAAAATGGACGATACTGACAAGAAATTGTTGATTAAAAATATAATTGCAGGGCTACCCGGAGCAGAAGAAGGTTATAGCTTAGAAGAGTTTAATGCCATTCTTGCAACATACAATAACATCGGGCCGAAAGAATTAAAAGAGCATCTTATATATTTCCTAAAACAAATTATACCTGCTGCTGAGAAAGCAGGTGTTTTAATGTGCATCCATCCTGACGACCCTCCATTTCCAATACTAGGCTTACCAAGAGTAGTGAGTACCGAACAAGACATTAAAGATTTGTTCAATGCCGTAGAAAGCCCTCATAATGGTTTAACCTTCTGTACAGGCTCATTTGGTGTTCGACCCGATAATGACTTGCCAGGCATGGTTGAACGTCTGGGAGATAGAATTCACTTTATCCATTTAAGAAGCACCCAAAGAGATGAGTGGGGTAACTTTTATGAGGCAAATCATTTGGAAGGTGACGTGGATATGTTTGGAGTCATGAAGGCCTTGATAACGGAACAACGAAAACGAAAAGCTGCTGGTAGAGAAGATCTTAGAATGCCAATGAGGCCAGATCACGGACATCAGATGTTAGATGATCTGCATAAGATAACAAACCCTGGCTATTCAGGCATAGGAAGATTAAGAGGTTTGGCAGAATTAAGAGGCTTGGAATTAGGAATTTCTAATAGTTTAAAATAATGAGTGAAATAAATACGAAACCTTTTATTACAGATAATTTCCTATTACAATCAGAGGAAGCCGAAACTTTGTATCACCAGTATGCAAAGGAAATGCCTATTATTGATTATCACAATCATTTGTCATCAAAGCAAATTGCAGAAAACAAACCTATTCATAATATTAGTGACGCCTGGTTAAATGGAGATCATTACAAGTGGCGTGGAATGAGAGCCAATGGAATTGATGAATCATTCATTACCGGAAATGCGACACAACAAGAGAAATTTGAAAAATGGGCTGAAACAGTGCCACAGACACTAAGAAATCCCTTATTTCATTGGACTCAATTAGAATTGAAAAGATATTTTGATATCGACACTATTCTACAACCTTCCAGTTCAGAAGAAATATATAATAAAGCCAATGAAATATTGGCTACAAAAACACCTGCTGACCTTCTAAAAGAAATGAAGGTAGAAGTAGTTTGTACAACAGATGACCCTACAGATAATCTTGAATATCATCAGCAAATAAGAAAGCAAAACATATTCACAAAGGTTTTTCCAACCTTTAGGCCTGATACTTTACTCTTAATTGAAAATGAGGCATTTCAGAACTATATTAAAAAAGTAGAGACTTGTGTTGGGTTTTCCATTGAAAACTTAATTGGATTGTTAAAAGCTATTCAAAGCAGGGTAGACTATTTCCATCAAAATGGTTGCCGCTTATCTGACTATGGGCTCGAGCAAATTTTTACAAATGATTTTTCGGAAGAAGAAGCCGATATCATATTAAAAAAACGATTAGCCGATAAGGAAATCACAACATCTGAAGCCAATCTATTTACTTCATGTATTTTGTACAAGTTGTGCAAAATGTATCATGAAAAAGGCTGGGTTCAGCAATTTCATTTAGGCGCCTTACGCAACAATAACAGTCGCTTACTTGGACTAATTGGTACTGATTCTGGTTGTGATTCAATTGGAGATTTTAGTCAGGGGGCTAATATGTCGAAGTTTTTTAACAGATTGGACGCTGAACAATGCCTAAGCAAAACCATCATATACAATCTGAATCCTTCACAGAATGAAGTGTT
>CAYMKR010000219.1:0-4330 GCA_964390865.1 uncultured Flavobacteriaceae bacterium
TGTTTTTTTCTTGTGGTAATGATATTAAGGAAGTTCAAGACTTTTTAGCCGAAAAAAACCTTCCCATAGGAGCTGCAAAAAATGTTCACCTTATTCATACTGACTCCGGTAAAGTCAAGACAATATTGACCGCTCCTGTTATGCATGATTTCTCAAATAGAGAAGATCATCCCTATACCTTATTCCCTGAAGGGGTTAGAATTGTGAGTTTTGATGCCAAAGGGGACTCTGTTATTATGATTGCCGGTTATTCAATTTCTTTTGCTAATACAGGTATCTCAGAAGTCAAGGACAGTGTAAAAGTTATCAATCCAGCCGAAAAAACAAAATTATTTACAAATCAACTTTTTTGGGATTCAAATGAGCATTATATTTATACTGAAAAAAAATTCATGTTGATCACTAAATTTGACACTATTTATGGACAAGGGTTCGAATCTAATGAAGATTTGAGCAGGGTGAACATGAAGTCGATTAAAGGAAGTGTTTACGTAGACGAATCTCCATAATTATGGCAAAATATTTTAAATTATTCGAAATTGCATATCTGATAATTGCGATTGTATTCATTGTAGAATCTGTTCTTCGATGGAACTCAGAACCTAACAAAGCCTATATATTTTTGGCTTTTGCCGTACTTGCTGTTTTTATGTATTTCTTCAGGAAAAAATATCGTAAACGATTTCAAAAGCACGAACGTAAAGAATGATTATAAAAATCATCATCATACTTATTTCCATTCTACTATCAGCTTTTTTTTCTGGTATGGAAATCGCTTTTGTGTCTTCCAATAAAATGCATTTGGAATTAGAGAAGAAAAAGGACACTCTTCTTGCTAAAATTTTAAAACAACTCACGCAAAAACCCTCCAAATTTATCACCACGATGTTGGTAGGCAATAACATTGCTTTGGTGATCTATGGTTATTTTATGGGTGATCTGTTGATGGGCCTATTTGATGGAATTATCAATAATGAATTTCTACTTTTATTGACCCAAACTTTTATCTCCACAATCATCATTTTAATCACAGCAGAATTCTTACCAAAGGCCGTATTCAGAATTTATGCCAATGAAAGCATGAAGTTATTTGCTTTTCCTGCTTATTTTTTTTATTGGCTCTTTTACATTATATCTAGGTTAATAACTGGTATTTCTGATTTTTTCTTGCGTGTATTCTTCAATATCCGAGAAGATCAAGTTCAACTTGCATTTACAAAGGCTGAATTAGGGCACTATATTGATGAACAACTTCAAACAGCAGAAGATGAAATTGATTCGGAAATCCAGATATTTCAAAATGCGCTTGATTTCCATGATGTCAAAGCTAGGGAGGCAATGATTCCCCGAACTGAAATCATCGCTGTGGAAGTTCATGATTCCACAAAGAACCTGAAACAACTTTTTATGGAAACAGGGCTCTCAAAAATAATGGTATACAATAACTCTCTGGATGACATTATAGGATACGCTCATTTTTTTGACCTCTTTAAGAAACCTAAAAATATTAGATCTATTCTTTTACCCATTGAGATTATTCCAGAAACAATGATGATTCATGATATTCTCAATGATCTTATTCTTAAAAGTAAAAGTGTTGCTATAGTGCTCGATGAATACGGAGGCACATCTGGATTAATTACGATTGAAGATATCATTGAAGAACTTTTCGGAGACATTGAAGACGAGCATGATTCTATTACTCTTTTAGAGGAAAAAGTAAATGACAGAGAATATAAATTTTCAACCAGGCTTGAAGTAGACTATCTCAATGAAGTATACAGTCTTGATCTCGAAAAAGACAGCAACTATGAAACTCTTGGTGGACTTATTGTAAATCACACCGAAAATATCCCTTCAACAGGTGAGGTCATTCAAATTAACAACTACCAATTCACCATCTTAAAAGAATCTGCTACTAAAATTGAAGAGGTCTATTTAAAAGTTTTATTTAAAGACACATAGGCCAATTTTGTCCTAAATATTTAGTATTAAACTCCTTTCATTATTAAAAGGTAAATTGTACTTTCGCAACCTAAAATTTTTAATAGGAAAGAAAATGGCAGTATTATCGAAAATTAGGGAGAGATCATTATTTTTAATCATTATAATCGCATTGGCATTGTTTTCGTTCGTTTTAAGCGGATTATTTGACGGGAACTTATTTAATAAAACCGCCACTAGTATAGGTGAAGTCAATGGTGAACCAATTTCAAGAGAAGAATTTGCCCAACAGGTTGAATTTAACAGAAACAGGTCTAACGGAAGATCTTCGAACACGCAAAATGTAAATAATGCATGGAATACTCTTGTTCGTGAAAAGATTTATCAAACTCAATTAGAAAAATCAGGAGTAGTTGTTGGCGAGAAGGACGTTTGGGATGCCTTGGTAACGCAAATATCGTCACAGAACAGCCCTCAGTTCTCCAATGAAGTTGGGCTTTTTGACCCTGAAAAATTGAAAGAATATATTGCTACTTTACAAGATAATTCAGAGGAAGATGAAACAGGTGCTTCTGCATGGTTGAGTTGGATTAACTATGAAAAGGGGATCAAAAAAAACCTGGAACAAACTACGTATAATGCATTAATAAGAGCGGGATTGGGTAGTACATTACTTGAAGGAAAAAGAGATTATTATTTTCAAAATACCAGTGTCGATTTAGATTATGTATACGTTCCTTTTAATAGTATTCCGGATAGCTTAATTACAGTAAGTGCAGATGAAATGAAAACCTATATTAAGGCTCATGCTAAAACATATACTGTTAAGGAGTCAAGAGATATTCAATTTGTTCAGTTTAAAATCGAGGCAACTCAAGAAGATGAGAAGGGAATTCAGCAAGAATTAGTTCAAATGATCGAAGATCGTGAGGAGTATAGTAATGCTGCCAAGACAAATGTTACGGTTCAAGGATTCAAAAATGCCATTGACATGGATGAATTCAATGCAGAAAATGAATCTGACACCCCTTATGATGCTAATTTCTATAATAAAACTGCTCTAGCCCAAAACAATACGGATACCATTTTTAATTTGGTTCAAGGTCAAGTTTATGGTCCTTATAAGGATAAGGGTTTTTATAAACTATCAAAAGTAACTGCTATAAAACAAATGCCAGACTCTGTTAAAGCAAGTCATATCCTAATATCATTTGCTGGGAATGCTGCCGGCGATGCTAGTGTTACTATTTCAGAAGAAGAAGCTGAAAAAGTTGCGGATAGTTTATTGTTAGTTGTTAAAGCTGATCCAAGTAAATTTGAAGATTTAGCGAAAGAAATGTCAGTGGATAAAGTTTCTGGAGCAAAAGGTGGAGATTTAGGTTGGTTTATTTACAGAACGATGATTCCAGAATTTAGAGATTACAGCTTTGAAAACTCAGTTGGAGATATGGGGGTTGTTAAATCTCAGTTCGGTTATCACGTTATTCGCATCGACGATCAAAAAAACAAACAAAAAAACGTTCAGATTGCAACTTTTTCGAGAAAAATTGATCCTTCTGAAAAAACGGAAAACGATGTATTTGAAAAGGCTGAAACTTTTGCCGCTGAACTTTCAGGTGGAAAAGACATCAAAGACCTAGCAAAAGAGCAAAACCTTGCTGTGAGACCTGTAGTAAGTCTTAAGGTTTTCGATGATAATATTGCAGAACTAGGTTCGCAACGTCAGATTGTTAGATGGACTTTTGAAAATGCAACAGAAGCTGGCAGCATCAAAAGATTTGATCTTGACAACGGATACGCAGTAGTTGTGTTAAGTTCTAAAAATAAAGCTGGCTTGTCTGGAAAAGGTCAGAATGTAAGAAATATCATACTTAATGAAAAGAAAGCTGCTTTAATTAAAGAAAGATCTACCGGATCATCTCTTGATGAGATAGCCACTCAGAATAAAGTAACTAAAAGTAGTAGTTTGGCTGTTTCTAATACAAGTCCTGTCTTTGCAGGAGTTGGAAGGTTCATTGATATCTCAGGAGTTGTCACTTCCTTAGAGGAAAACAAATTATCAAAAAACATTATTGGTAAAAGTGGTGTTGCTTTTGCAACTGTTACTAAAAAAACTTTACCTACTGAATTGCAAAATTACAACGGTAACAAAAAGAATTTAGAGCGCTCATTAACAGGTAGAAGTTTACTCATTTTTGAAGCGTTAAATGAGAACGCTGACATCGTTGACAACAGAGCTGTATTTTATTAACAATTTCCTTAGATAGCTTTTATTATCTGACGCTTTGAAAGTATCGAAATAAAAAAAATTGCTTAAAGTGAGTTATTTGACAAGTTTTTATATATTTGTTAAATATTACTTAAAATTTAAGCTTACTTAACAATT
>CAYMKR010000220.1:0-4321 GCA_964390865.1 uncultured Flavobacteriaceae bacterium
TAAAATGATGGTATAAAGCAATGATGATAAAACCAAAAGGAATCGCAAATGAATAAAATTTCCCGAATGATTTTACTGCGCTAGTATATTTATTGTTAAATCCAACCGATTGAAAAGCCGATTGAAAGCCGTGCAACAGGTGCAAGGCTAATAATACAAAAGCAATCACATAAGCCCCTACTCTTAAAGGGCTAACAAATTTATGCTGTAATTCTCCAAAGTATCTGTTAGGATCCTCAGGGAGTACTTCAATGTATTTATGGTTTAATTCTGGAAACCAAAAATCAACGAAGTGTAAAACCAAAAAGGCTAGAATTACCAAACCTGAATAGATCATGTTTCGAGACATCCAACTAGAATTGGCTGCTCCGTTATACTTTACATATTTGACATCTCTTGCTCCTTTGTTTTTCAATTCCAAAATAAAACCCATTACAAAATGAAAAACCACTCCGAAAATAAGGACTGGTTGCATGGCAAATTGTATTAAGGGATTTGTACCCATAAAATGTGACATTTCATTAAATACTCTCTCACTAAAAAGTGAAGTAAGATTGACTGTTAAATGAATAATTAGAAATATAATTAAGAAAAGTGCCGATAAAGCCATGGCAACTTTTCTCGCGATGGATGAAGATAAAAATCCGCTCATTTTGCTTGGTTTATAAAATAGAAGGTAAATATAACAAATCTTGCAATTTTATTATATCTAATTCTATTGATTTTTTAATCTGATTAACATTCTTATATTTATAGCATACTAAAATTGAACAAGAATGTCGGATAATGTCAAACACACCTTAGATCCTAACAAGTGGATTGTACTGTATGCCGATTATTTATACAATTATGCTATAACCAGAGTTGATGGTCAAGAACTTGCCAAAGATCTGGTTCAAGAGACTTTTTTCTCAGGAATCAAAGGGAAAGACAACTTCCGTGGTCAAGCTGCTGAACGTACCTGGCTGGTATCAATTTTAAAAAGAAAAATCATTGATCATTATCGAAAAATTAATTCGGTTAAGGGTCAAAAAGAGGTTCGTATGAACTTTTATGAAGAGGGTGATAAAAAAGGTAGTTGGATTGAAGAGAGGGTCCCTCAAAATTGGGGAAATGACGCTGATAAGGATATTGAGAACGATGAGCTTAAAGAGACATTAGAAAGATGTATTCAAAATTTACCTGAAAAATATAGAATCGTTTTCATGCTTAAAACGGTACAAAACTACGAGACAGAAGAAATTTGTAATGAACTAGACATAACGCCGTCAAACCTATGGGTAATCATACATAGAGCTCGAATTCAACTAAGAAATTGCATGGAACAAAATTGGTTTAAAAATTAAAGAATGATTTATGGGATTTAAAATTAATTGCGACGAGGCTACAGCGATTTGTGATAAGAATCAATATGGAGAAGCGAGTTTTTACGATAAAATTAGACTTAATTTTCACCTTCTGATGTGTAAGTTTTGCATGAGTTACACGAAACAGAACAATATCATGTCACAGATTTTCGGAAAGCATCTTGGGACTTGTCAAGATCCAGAACATCTAAGCAAAGAAGAAAAAGAGGAACTTGATAAGAATCTCCATAAAGAATTAGAAAAACACTAAAACAGACTACAAATTAGTTTAAACGGGATTGAATATTCAATCCCGTTTTTTTTATCTTTGAGTGAAGCAAACTCGGCGTTTGTACTTACTCATTTATTAAATGGAATATATTGATACCATAAGGCCCTTTGCATTAATTGCATACTATATTTTTATCAGCTTTATCATTCTGACGATTATTCTGGATAATAAGAAGCCAGAAAAATCTTTTGCTTTTATATTTTTGATTCTTTTGGTTCCATTTGGTGGCGTGATCATATATCTATTATTTGGTGCACAGTACCAAAAAAAGAAAATGATTACCAAAAAACGCTATTTTGATAAAGTATACCTGAATCAAATATCTGAAGCTAATAAGGTATCTCCAACCATTCCCTCCAAATTAAACCTCGGAAAACTTCCTACTTTGTTTTACAATATTGAGAAAGTTCAGTTCACTATGAATAATAGGGTTCAGGTATTAATCAATGGGGAAGAAAAATTTCCTGTTCTTTTTAAAGAACTTCAAAAAGCAAAGCACAGTATTCATCTTGACTATTATATTATAAAAGATGATAAAATAGGCACAGAATTGTTCGATGTTCTTTGTGAAAAAGCGCTGTCAGGAGTAAAAGTAAAAATTATTTATGACGATGTTGGCAGTTCAATCAGTAAGGCGGGACTAAAGAGATTGAAAGAAGCTGGAGTGAAAGCTTTTCCTTATATGCCTGTACTTTTCTCTCGATTAGCTCATAAAGCCAATTACAGAAACCATAGAAAAATTGTGGTCATTGACAACGAGACAGGCTTTTTAGGAGGGATCAATATTAAGGATAAGTATATCAACCCTAATCAAATGAACCTATATTGGAGAGATACCCACATCATGATCCAGGGGGAAGCAGTGATAGATTTACAATACCTTTTTATTAGTGATTGGTATTTCGTGAGCGGACAAAAAATTAACCTTGAAGAAGTTCGTTATACAAATTTGTTTCAAATATCAAATGACATTCCTACCAGTATCCTTGGAAGTGACTATGGCAAGAATAACCAAACCATCATGGAGGCTTTCTTTGGCATGATTACCAGTGCCAAAAAAGAAATTTTAATCACAACACCCTATTTTATTCCGGATGATTCCATTTTTAATGCCTTAAAGATTACGTCTAAAAGTGGTGTCAAAATCAAACTTATCATTCCGGAAAAACCGGATATAAAAACAGCCTTTTACGCTTCTCAAACTTATCTAAAAGACCTCATTATAAGCGGTGTGGAGGTTTATTATTATACAAAAGGTATGATGCATTCTAAAACAATGATCATTGATGGTAAAATCAGTACAGTTGGCAGTACCAATATGGATCAACGAAGTTTTAGTCTTAATGCAGAAGTGAATGCCTTTGTAAGGGATAAAATTGTGGCTCAAAAACTAAAATTTCATTTTGGAGAAGATTTAAAAGATTGTCATAAATTGCAACTGCAAGATCTTAGAAACAGGCCTTGGTATGTAAAAGTTCTTTGTTCCATTGCAAGGTTGATAGCCCCAATACTTTAAATCTATTTAAATGAAATTTTTACCTGAAAATATAGATCAATATGCCGCCGACCATTCTCAAAAAGAACCTGAATTGCTGAAGGAGTTGTTTAGAGAAACCTGGCAAAAGGCTCTGGTTCCGAGAATGATAAGTGGTCATTTTCAGGGCCGAGTTCTTTCTATGATTTCCAAGTTGATGCAACCAACAAGTATTTTAGAGATTGGCACCTATACTGGTTATTCGGCCTTATGCCTTAGTGAAGGAATGAAAAAAAACGGGCTGCTTCACACCGTCGATCACAACGAAGAGTTGTATGATTTTCAAAGAAAGTATTTTGACCGCTCTCCTTTTAAAGATCAGATTAAACAATATGTTGGAGAAGGTCTTGATATTATTAAAAATATCGAAGGCCCTTTTGACCTCGTATTTATAGACGCTGATAAAGCCAATTACATTAATTATTTCGAAGCAGTAATCAACAAAATGAATCCAGGTGGGGTGATCTTGTCAGATAATGTCTTATGGAGTGGAAAGGTCACAGAAACTCCTAATCCAAAGGATCAAGATACCATAGCACTTATTGCCTATAACAAGATAATGAACGAAGATCCTAGATTGGAAACTGTTTTATTGCCTATCAGGGATGGCCTAACCATCAGTCGTGTGAGATATTAATCTCTATTTTTGATCAATGCTGTATTTTGCATAAGTATAACCGAGTGCATCATATCGCTTCGCCATATGCTGTAATCGCATCCTGAAATCATCCCAATTTTTACCTTCTTTACTTGACCAAACAACCTCGGATAATGCCGTCATCCTAGGCAGCACTTTATACTCCACCCTATCCCAAGTGGGCATATATTCTGTCCATACATTTCCTTGAGCTCCAAGAATATAATTGGCTTCTTCAGTGCTTAAGTCATCAGGAGTTGGTTCGTAGGAATACACTTTTTCAACAGTGGTATGCCTTTTACTACCCGTTATAGGCTCTTCGACACGTTGCTCTTCAGGTGCCTGATAATAATCAAAATAACAATGAGTTCCAGGCGTCATGATCACCTTGTGACCTTGTTTTGCAGCGGCAATTCCACCGTCTATTCCTCGCCATGACATAACAGTGGCATTTGGAGCCAATCCTCCTTCAAGAATTTCATCCCAACCAATCATATCTCTGCCATTTTTAT
>CAYMKR010000221.1:0-4289 GCA_964390865.1 uncultured Flavobacteriaceae bacterium
TAGTGGCTTATGATGACCCCAATTATGCAGTTGGGTTCAGTCCTTATTTCGACACTGCTTATGCCTACGCTCCAAATCACGGAATTGAATTCTACTTGGGTTTTAAATGGGACTTGGCCAAAAGAAAGGATGCAAACTTAATTTCTGAGAGGTAAAAAAACCTTAATAAAGACTAGGGAATTTTGACTTTTTTTTGGTATTTTTAATTAACAAACATTTAAAACTAAAAAATGAAAAAAATTACCCATTTTCTTACTGTTATGGCTTTGCTATTTGTTAGTGTTCAATCAATTGCTCAAGATAATGATGAAGTCCCTAAAGAATTATTATTAAGCAGTTTAAACAGTGTTGCCCACCTCAAACTAGACAATGATCAAATTACCCAACTAATTGACTACAATAAGGGTTTTGTTGATGAAGTTTATGAGATTCTTGATAGCGAAAAAGAAGACAAGTACAAGAAAAAATCCTTAGAAGCCCTTCATTATACAAGAGAAACCGATTTGCGAGAATTTCTTGGAAAAAGCAAGACAAATAAATATCTAAAGTCAATGGAGGATGAAATAAAGCCTTTGGTGAAAAAAGACAAACGACTCAAGCCAATAGCTAAAAGCTAATGTAGCATTACACCCTAAACAAGAGATTATTATTCCGAAATTTGCAATAATTTATTCAGAATATGAAAAGTAATTGATAGTCGATTTGAATTTTGATCGAAGAAACCCCATTGCTTTAAGGTGTTCTCTAATGATTCGTTATAAATTGAATCATCTGAATAAAGTGATAAAACGATCCGAGGTTCCTGCTCAAAAATAGTGTCTTGCAGTTTTTCCAATTTACTTAGGTCAACTATTTTGTCTGTTAAAATCAACAACATATCAATATCATTTTCAATGCTTTGATTTGCCAAAAGTTGTAAGTCATTATTAAGAGGTGCGATATCTACATTACAGCCCATATCGGCAAATGTATTCCCTATTGAATTAAGACTTTTCGGGATCTCAATATATTCTCCTCCGATTAAAACTCTAGGGCGTCTTCCTTCTCTCAAAGCAAACAGATCACTTAAGTCTTGAGTTTTTTTTCGTAACAAACTAAATTCTATATTATCAGTGTTCAAGGCCTTAACTCTAGATGAAATATGAATATCGAATCATGAAATGATCAATCTTCTTCAATAGTGTCATATTCGATGATGAAAATATCTTCATTTTCCCTTTTCATTTTATACTCTTCTCTTGCATATTTTTCCAAAGAATCAGGATCATTTAGATTATCAATGATATTTTGATCAGCATCAATTTGCTTTTTATAATACTCGTTCGCATTTTCCAATTTATCAATTTCCTCATCCAATTCCCTCTGATTAATGAACGAATTTTCGTCAAAAAACCCCATCCAAACAGCAAAAAGAACTAATACAATCACATACTTATTACTCAGGATTCGAAAGACCTTATTTTCCTTAATTTGTTTTAAGTTCATCTTTCTAAACTGTTATTTATAACGGTTCTAACAATATCAATGGCCACGGTGTTATAGGTATCATTTGGTATGATTAAATCAGCGTAACTCTTTGTAGGCTCTATAAATTCCTCGTGCATTGGCTTTAAGGTTGATTGATATCTTTCTAAAACCTCATTAATATCTCTTCCTCTTTCTTGAATGTCTCTTTTCAACCTTCTAATTAGTCTTTCGTCAGAATCTGCGTGAACAAAAACTTTTATATCAATCAAATCTCTTAATTCTTTCTTAGTCAATATTAAAATTCCCTCTATAATAACTACTTTCTTTGGATGGGTAATTAAAGTGTCCTCAACCCGATTATGCGTTACAAACGAGTAGATCGGTTGCTCAATCACATTGCCTTTTTTCAATTCCTTAATCTGAGCAATTAAAAGTTCAAAATCAATAGCATTTGGGTGATCAAAATTAATATTACACCTTTCTTTATAACTTAAATGATCATTTTTCTTATAATAGGAATCCTGAGAAATCACTGTCACCTCTGCCTCAGGGAGCTCGTTTAAAATTTGCTTCACAACAGTCGTTTTTCCACTTCCTGTTCCTCCGGCAATACCAAGAATTAACATTGTAAATTGATTTTAATGATAGATTGACCGTTAATAATTCAAAACCCAAAACTATAAAAAAAGGATGTAAAATAGTCTAAAAATGATTATTTTCACGTACTGAAAAAAAATCAAATACGGAATGAAAAATATTTTTACGAATATTAAAGGTGATACCTTTGGGGGAATCACAGCTGGAATTGTTGCCTTACCATTAGCACTTGCCTTTGGAGTGTCATCAGGCCTAGGACCAAGTGCTGGTTTGTATGGAGCCATTTTTCTTGGTTTTTTTGCTGCCTTATTTGGTGGAACTTCAACGCAAATATCAGGGCCAACAGCACCGATGACAGCGGTGAGTATGGTCATGATAGCGGGGATTTTACAATCACACGACGGTAATATTGATAAGGCGCTACCCATTATCCTTTCTGTATTTATATTAGCAGGTTTATTTCAAGTCCTTATCGGTGCCATTGGTCTTGGAAAGTATATTAAATATATTCCATACCCTGTCGTTTCCGGATTTATGACAGCTATTGGTCTTATAATAATCATCACTAATGTGCTTCCTATTTTAGGCTATTATGTTGAAAATGACCAGGCCAGAATACAGCAATTTAAGCCACAAGCTGAAGAACTTATTATTGAAAATATTTTAAAAGAGGAAGCTGAAGAAGGTCTTCTTGTGCTTGAAGATTTTAGAGAAACGATCATAAGAGCTGAAAAAATAACCGAAGCGGAAATAATGAATGAGGCCATGATCTTGGCCAACAAGGAAAATTCTGGCGTTATTGGAGCCATTAAGAGCTTGCCCAGAGCCTTGAGATCAATTAATTATATGGAATTAATTCTGGCCTTAGTAACTATTGTAATTATTTACGGGTTTAAAAAAATAACGACCAAGATTCCCTCTACTCTGGTCGCTTTACTCTTAGTATCGGGTGTTGCTATTTTTGCTGATCTTGATTATAGACCAATTGAAGAAATACCAAGTGGTTTCCCCATGATCAATTTTGGCATATTTACTGAATGGAGTTTAGGCTCCATGTCTCCCTATATTTTTACTGCCATTACCTTGGCATTCCTTGGGGCGATAGACTCACTATTAACTTCTGTTGTTGCCGACAACATGACCAAGACAAGTCACAAACCCAACCGAGAATTGATTGGACAAGGAATTGGAAATAGTATCGCTGGTTTATTTGGAGGGCTCCCAGGGGCAGGCGCTACAATTAGAACCGTTGTAAATATTAATGCCGGTGGGAAAACAAAGTTATCCGGTATGGTTGCTGGAATTTTTCTTTTGGTTATTCTCCTTGCCATAGGTCCTGTTGCGTCAAAAATTCCCGCTGCTGTATTGGCTGGAATTTTAATGACAGTTGGTATTGGAGTTATGGATTACAAAGGACTTAAGGCAGTTCCTTCAATGCCTTCTGCTGAAGTTATTGTCATGGTCGTTGTATTGCTCCTATCCACTTTCTGGAACCTCGTTTATGCCGTAGGTATCGGCCTAATTATTGCATCTTTAGTTTTTATGAAGAAAATGGGTGATTCTACCGAGGATAAATCAGATGTTAAAACGCTTAAAGCAGAGAAATTATGGAAGGACGAATCCAATTTCCCAGAAGAGATGAAAGAAAAAGTATTCATCAAGCATATCAAGGGACCTATCTTTTTTGGTTCCACAAGTTTTATTCAAGTCCTTGCCAAGCAAATTCCAGCTTCGGCCTCACACGTGATTATTAGAATGGATAAAGTTCCATATATTGATCAGACCGGGCTTTATGCTCTTGAAGACGTTATGCTGGAACTGGAAAAAAATGATATACACATCTTAATTGTTGACATACAAAAACAGCCATTATATTTGATGAGATCAATTGATATCATACCCGATTTGGTATCTGACGATAGGATTTTTGAAACCTTTGACGATTGTACAAAATGGATATTAGAAAATATTTCCTTAAAATAAATACTCAGTAATTAAAGCCAAATTCAACAACTTGATTTTGGCTTTTTCTTTTAAATAAATCTTGTTAAATATTATTGCGTTCCAATTTTATTAGGTACTTGTTTATGATATTTATCATTGTATTTTCATGCATTGTGTTCTACCTTTAATAGGTTTAACCTATACATTCTATCATGAAAAAATTAGCCCCCTTAGTTCTCTCAATAATGATTTGCATTTCAATGAATTCACAGCTCATGCAA
>CAYMKR010000222.1:0-4263 GCA_964390865.1 uncultured Flavobacteriaceae bacterium
TATTGAAAAATTTGATCAAAAATATTTTTTTTAACCATAGAATACAGGCAGGTTTATTGCTAGTTCTAACCTATTTGCGAAAATCCTTATGGTTTTTCTACCTGCCTGTCGGCAGGTTTGGTTTGTATTTGCTAAATTAGTTGCTTAAACACGCGACAAACCATATATCAAAAGGGATCATTCAAATAAATTAAAGACAGAAATAATGAAGATTTTTTTTTTAGTTTTAGTTTTCGTTTTATGTTTTATCTCAGGGAGTTGCATAGAAAAAAGAGAAGAACAAACAAATCCCAACATTATTTATGTCTTAGCAGATGATTTGGGATACGGGGATATAGCCATTCTAAATAAAGATGGTAAAATTAGAACACCTAATATTGATAGAATGGCTACTGAAGGCATGAGATTTACTGATGCTCATACATCTTCAGCAGTTTGCACTCCAACAAGGTATGGTATTATTACCGGGCGCTATAATTGGCGAAGCACACTAAAATCAAGTGTACTTACAGGTAATTCCAAAGCATTAATCTCCACCAACAGAAAAACGGTAGCGTCTTTATTAAAACAGTATAACTACACAACTGCATTTATCGGAAAATGGCATTTAGGATGGGATTGGGCTATGAAGAATCCGGAAGAACCCCTCGGTATAGGTTGGGATTCAGAAGATTTTGATAATATTGATTTTTCCAAGCCCGTAAAAAATGGGCCAAAAGATTTAGGGTTTGATTATTCTTATGGTCATTGTGGCTCTTTGGATATGGCTCCATATGTATATGTCGAAAACGCTATGCCAACCATAGTTCCAGATTCTAAAACTGTAAATAAAGGCAAATACTCCTGGTGGCGTGAAGGTCCTACGGCCAGTGATTTTATTCATGAAGATGTTACGCCTAATTTTTTTAGAAAATCATTTGATTACATTAAAGAAAGGTCAAAAGACAAAAAACCATTTTTCCTGTACTTAGCGCTACCCTCACCGCATACGCCTATTTTACCTACAAAGGAATGGCAGGAGAAGAGTGGTTTGAACCCTTATGGGGATTTTGTTATGATGGTTGACGACTATATGGGGCAACTTGAAAAAGTGATAAAAGAAGCTGGGATAGAAAATAATACTATTGTGATTTTCACCAGTGATAATGGTTGTTCTCCGGCAGCAAAAATTGATGAGTTGGTAGCAAAAGGACATCATCCAAGTTTTATCTACAGAGGACATAAAGCCGATATTTTTGAAGGGGGACACAGGGTTCCATTTATCGTAAAATGGCCAGGTAAAATCAAACAAGGAATGGTGTCAGATGAAATTATATGCACAACAGATTTGATGGCAACATGCGCAGATATTGTTGGATATTCATTGTCAGATGATGAGGGGGAAGATAGCTACAGTTTGTTACCATTATTTGAAAAAGTTAAACTTGACAAACCATTCAGAGAAGCTACTGTCCATCATTCTATTAACGGGAGTTTTGCAATCAGAAAAGGTGATTGGAAACTTATTATGTGTCCGGGCTCAGGTGGTTGGAGTTTTCCAACACCAAATAAAGATCAAGAAGTAATTGAAACCTTGCCTCCAATTCAATTATATAATTTAAAAAACGATCCGGGTGAAACCATTAATTTACAATCAACAAATACTGGAGTAGTAGAAGAATTAAAATCATTACTCATAAAATATATAGATGATGGCCGAAGTACTCCAGGAGTACCACAAAAAAATGATTTAATCAATTTTGAATGGAAACAAATTGAATTTATTAATCAGTAGAATATTCGAATGATAATAAAAGAAAAAATGCATTTTTATGCATCTTATCAATGGAGTTGTCGTTCATTTATAGAAAATAACAACATAAAATGAAAATCAAAAAGTTTTTTTTACTAAGCCCATTTATAGCAATGGTTTTATTGATCGCTTCATGTGATAAAAAACCTTACGTACTTACAGATGATTACATGTATATTCAAAATAAAGAAAGGAGGAATGAATCCACTGAATGGCAGTTGGTATGGGAAGATAATTTTAATATCGACTCTCTTGACACTAATACATGGAGTCGCATTGGCCTTTTCGAATCTTCGAAATGGAAAGTTCCTGTTGAGGAATGGAGAGGGGTAAAAAACTGTTTCAGATATATTACTGCCACAGATCCACGCGTAGTTACGTTTGATCAAAGTAATATTCACCTGAAAGGTATCATTAATCCAGATTCACTTACTGGTGACCCACGTCCTTACTTGACCGGAGGGATTTATTCATGGGAAAAATTTGCTTTTCAATATGGACGTATAGAGATTAAAGCGAAGCTTGATCAGGCTTATGGCATGTGGCCCGCAATATGGATGCTGTCAGAAAAGGATATATACCCGGATCAACATAACGGGGAAATGGACATAATGGAAACGTTAAATCATGATGACTTTGCATATCAAACCACACATAATCATTCTACGATAACTCTAAAACAGACTGAACCAAAGAAATTTATAACTGCTAAGATTAACACAAATGATTATAATATTTATAGTGTAAGTTGGTATCCCGATAAATTGGTTTATGCCATTAATGGTGTGAAGTCATATGAATACCCAAAAGTAGCTGGAGGAGGAACTTACCAATGGCCATTTGATCAGCCATTTTATCTTCTTATCGATCAGCAAATGGAACATGAATGGCCTGGAATGATAACACATCCGGAAGAACTCCCTATAAGTATGACAGTTGATTGGGTCAGACTATATCAATGAAGTTGTGTACAATTAAAATAAAGAAGAGTGAATTTTAAAGTAATAATTCAAGAGATCTACCAAAAAGTTAAAAATATAGATGATAATGGACAATTAGCCTCTTACATTCCTGAATTGGCTAATGTTGATCCAGAAAATTTTGGAGTACACATATCAACAATTAACCACCTTAATTTCGGTAGCGGAAATTGTTATGATAAATTCTCAATTCAGAGTATTTCAAAAGTACTTTCATTAAGCTTGGCATATCGTATTCTTGGCGAGAAAATATGGGATAGAATTGGGGTAGAACCCTCTGGAACGGCATTTAATTCTCTTGTTCAACTAGAAGCCGATAACGGCATCCCTAGAAATCCATTTATAAATGCTGGAGCAATGGTGGTTTCGGATATTCTTCTTAGTAATTTAGAAAACCCAAAAGAAGATTTTTTAACTTTTGTAAGAAGTATTTCTAACAATTCAGAATTGTATTATTCAAAAAAAATAGCTGAATCAGAAAAAGGCGTAGGATTTCGAAATGCAGCCTTATGTAATTTCATTAAATCCTTTGGAAATATTGAAAATAAACCTTCGGATGTTCTTGATTTCTATTATGACCTTTGCTCACTTGAGATGAATTGCAAAGAACTTTCAGAATTATTCTTGTTTTTAGCAAACAAGGGTTGTCAAATATTTGACAACAAGTCAATACTAACCAAAAGTCAATCAAAAAGGATAAATGCGCTAATGCAAACTTGTGGTTTTTATGATGAATCTGGAGAATTCGCTTTTAAAGTTGGACTTCCTGGGAAGAGTGGAGTTGGAGGAGGAATTATAGCAATACATCCAGATCAATATGCGATTGCTGTTTGGAGTCCAAGGTTGAATGAAAAAGGAAATTCATATAAAGGGATGAAGTTTCTTGAAGAGTTTACAACAAAAACTCAATTATCAATATTTTGATATAAGAAGCAACACATCGCTGGAAAGATATTTCTGAAAAAGAGACTGTAGTTAGATTAGAAGAAATGCTAAAAGAAATAAATATAATCATTGAGCTCATTAATATAGAAATAAAAAAGTAACGAAAAACTAACAAAGAGCTGAGTAAAAACCAATGATAGAATTCTTTAGAAAAATACGCTACGACCTTATAAATAAAACAAAACCAGAAAGTATATAAAATACGCCATTGGTGAAAGAGTACTTGTAGATAATGGAATTTTGATTGACCTTCAGTTCAATACGTGTCTAATGGAAAAAAAGGATCGGCAAATAGAAAGAACCCTTTTAAACATTATTATAAATGACAAGTTGAACAATGAATTATCAAGTTATTTCAATAGCATCGCAATTGATCAACACGTAACTGATACGAGGAGATTTACAAACTCATTTAACGAGACTCACCTCCTAAATAATTACCCTATGTATTTCAAACACTTAATGCCATTTGATGGCCAGGGTGAGAATAGAATAATTTTAGGAGTTCGTGCTACCAAGCAAAACCGCATTAAAATCAATATTTTC
>CAYMKR010000223.1:0-4229 GCA_964390865.1 uncultured Flavobacteriaceae bacterium
ATTTATAATTCAAAAAAATAAACGAATGAGTGTTTTAGTTAATAAAGATTCGAAAGTTATTGTACAAGGATTTACTGGTAGTGAAGGAACTTTTCACGCAGGTCAAATGATTGACTATGGAACCAATGTTGTGGGAGGTGTTACCCCAGGAAAAGGTGGGCAATTACACTTGGATAAACCTGTGTTTAATACTGTTTCAGACGCAGTAAATGAAGTTGGAGCTGATACATCAATTATTTTCGTACCACCAGCCTTTGCTGCTGATGCCATTATGGAAGCTGCTGAAGCTGGTATTAAGGTGATTATTTGCATTACTGAAGGTATTCCAACTGCTGACATGGTAAAAGTAAAAGCATATATTGATACTAAAGACTGTAGATTGGTTGGTCCAAATTGCCCTGGTGTAATTACTCCAGGAGAAGCTAAAGTTGGTATTATGCCAGGTTTCGTTTTCAAAAAAGGTAAAGTAGGGATTGTTTCAAAATCAGGAACTTTGACATATGAAGCTGCTGATCAGGTAGTAAGAAGAGGTCTTGGGATCACAACTGCTATTGGAATTGGAGGTGACCCAATTATTGGAACTACTACTAAGGAAGCCGTTCAATTACTTATGAATGATCCTGACACTGATGTTATAGTGATGATTGGAGAGATAGGTGGTCAGTTAGAAGCAGATGCTGCCAAATGGATCAAGGAAGACGGAAATAGGAAACCAGTAGTTGGCTTTATTGCTGGTCAAACAGCACCAGCGGGCAGAACTATGGGGCATGCAGGTGCCATAGTAGGCGGTAAAGATGATACAGCACAAGCAAAAATGAAAATTCTTGCAGCGAACGGAATTCATGTAGTGAATTCGCCTGCTGAAATAGGACAAAAAGTTCTTGAAGTACTTGGATAAGTAGTACGAGATTGATAAAAAAAAAGCCTATCGGATTCGATAGGCTTTTTTTTTAATTTTTAATTTTCCCCCCCCCTTCTTTTTTAAATTCTTATCGAGAAATTTGGTCATGGCATTATAAAAAAAACAAATCTATTTTCTTGGTTATAAAAATCGTGGCCTTCATCTTCTTTGAGCATCAATTCCTTTAAAATGAATATTCATCCTGGTTTTATAAGGTGCCATATATGAAAGATGCGATCCGTCAGGAGATAATCTAAAAGTTCTTTTCTCAGAGTTTTTAAAGAGATCTTCAACAGGTATTTCTGGAGGTGGAAGTAGTTCTGCTTGTGCCGGAGCCTTTTCTTTATTACAAGCAAACAGACTCAAAAAGACGAAACATAAAAATATATTTTTCATAAAGTGTTCATTATTAGGTTAAAAGTAATTAGTTTGTATTCCTAAAAACACGAAAATATCATGAGTGTTAAAAAAATCTTAATTAAGGGTTGTGAAGATAGATTCAGGTTAACAATTGATATTTTTGACACCCAACTTATATTTAACTTTATAATGAAAAAATTACAATTTCTTTTTTATTCTTTCATAATGCTTGCGGCTTTAGCCTGTAACAAATCCAACAGCACATCGAACTATGAAACTCAAACGCATGCTGATCCAAACGGTTATAGTTATGAAACTGTTCAAAATGATCCTACCGGATTGAGATTGTACACCTTGGATAATGGATTAAAAGTTTACCTCAGTCAAAATAGAGATGAGCCCACAATTCAAACCTTTATCCCGGTAAGAGCGGGTTCTAATTACGATCCAAAAGAAAGTACAGGATTGGCTCATTATTTAGAGCATATGGTTTTTAAGGGAACAGATCAAATTGGAACATCCAATTGGGAGGAAGAGGAAAAAATGATTGCTCAAGTTTCAGATTTATTTGAACAACATAGAGTAGAAACTGATGTTGCAAAAAAAGAAGAGTTGTATCGTGAAATTGATAGAGTTTCATTAGAAGCATCAAAATATGCAATTGCAAATGAAGTGCCAAAAATGTTTAAATCGTTAGGCGCAACAGGAACCAATGCTCATACATGGTATGAAGAAACGGTATATAAAAATAAAATACCAGCGAATGAATTAGACAAATGGTTGACTTTAGAAAGCGAGCGTTTTAGCAAATTGGTGTTGCGTTTGTTTCATACCGAATTGGAAGCTGTATATGAAGAGTTTAACAGGACTCAGGATAATGATTATAGAAAATCATATTATGCGATGTTGGATGCCTTATTTCCTAAACATCCATACGGACAGCAAACTACTATAGGTACTTCCGAACACTTAAAGAATCCATCAATGATTCAGATTAACAATTACTTTAATAAGTACTATGTCCCTAATAATATGGCTGTCGTATTGGTTGGAGATTTAGAGTTTGATGAAACCATTAAAAAGGTAGATGCAACTTTCGGGAAATTCAAGTATAAAGAAGTTGAACATCCAGTATTACCTGTTGAGGAACCACTTAATGGTGTTGTATCCAAAGAGGTATTCGGACCAAATAATGAAAGTATAGCTGTTGCTTTTAGAACCGGAGGTCTAGGAACTGAAGATGAAAAGTATATCACTTTGATAGATATGATATTGGCTAATAGTAATGCGGGTTTGATGGATTTAAACTTGAATCAAAAGCAATTAGTTCAATATGCATCATCTTCACCTCAATTTTTAAATGATTACGGTTTTTTAACTTTTAGAGGTACACCAAAGGCTAATCAAGCATTGGATGAAGTGAAGGATTTGATGCTAGAACAGGTTGAAAAGATAAAGAATGGTGAATTTGATGATTGGATGATTGAAGCTGTGGTCAATGATTTAAAACTAAGTCAAACAAGACAGTATGAGAATTCAACTGCATTGGCGTCGATGTATTACAATGCATACATTCATAGAGAAAATTGGAATGATAAAGTTAAATTTTTAGATGAATTGAAAAAAGTGACCAAAGAGGAGCTGGTTGCTTATGCGAATAAATTTTTTACAGGCAACTACGTTGTGGTTTATAAAAGACAAGGAACGGATGAAAATATTGTGAAAGTTAGTAATCCTGGAATAACACCGATTGAATTGAATAGAGATGCCCAGTCTGATTATTTGATAAATTTTAATACCATGACATCCGACGAGTTGAAACCTGTATTTGTAGATTATAAAAATGAAATAAAAAGGGAAACATTAGTTAGTGGAATAGGTTTCGCACATATACAAAATAAAACGAATGACCTGTTTAATCTTAATTTGATTTTCGATATGGGTAAGGACAATGATAAGCAGTTGGCCCTTGCAGTTGGATATCTTGAATATTTGGGTACGGATCAATATTCTGCTGAAGAATTGGCAAAGGAATTTTATAAGTTAGGTATTAATTATAGTGTCAATACAGGTAGTGATCGTTCTTATGTTTCAATTTCTGGCTTGCAAGAGAATTTAGAAAAAGGTTTGGAATTATTAGAACACTTGATGTCACAGGCTATTGTTGACCAAGAAGCCTATAACCTCTATGTTGCAAGTATTTTAAAATCAAGAGCAGATAGCAAAACGGATAAAGGCAATATTTTAAGAAATGGTTTGAATAGCTTTGCGCAATTTGGGGAGAATTCGCGCCTAAGAGATATCTATAATGCCGATGAACTATTGTCAATGAATCCAAAAGAATTGGTCGATATTGTCAGAGATTTAAAGAACTTTAAGCATCGTGTATTTTATTATGGAAAAAATTTCGAGGAAGCCAAGGTTGCCTTAAATACGCATCATAAGATACCTCAGGAATTGAAAAATTATCCAGTTGCGAAGCAATATGTTCAGCTGGAAACAGGGAACAATGTTTATTTTGTTGACTATGATATGGTACAATCAGAATTGTTTTTTATCGCTAAAGGCGATCAATTTGACCCCAATAAAATGGCAGTTTCGAGCGTGTTTAATACTTATTTTGGTGGAGGTCTATCATCGATCGTTTTTCAAGAGATACGAGAATCTAAATCCTTGGCCTATTCAGCCTACGCAGGTTATGGAAATGCAAGTAAAAAGGAGAATGATAATATCATATATGCATATATTGGAACACAGGCCAATAAATTGCCCCAGGCAGTTGATGCGATGCTGGAATTGTTGAATAATATGCCCGAGGCAGAAAAGCAATTTAATAATGCTAAAGATGCTGCTTTGAAGCAGATTGCTGCCCAGCGTATTACCAAATCAAATATTTTTTGGAATTATGAGAGTCTTTTAAAAAGAGGTATCGATTACGATTACCGGGAAGAAATGTATAATGAAATTC
>CAYMKR010000224.1:0-4221 GCA_964390865.1 uncultured Flavobacteriaceae bacterium
ACAAGCTCGTATTTTATATGCTGATGCTGAAGGCCGGGCCAAAATCGCCTCTGCATTCAATGATGCTATTAAAAAAGGTAAAATTTCAGCTCCTATTGTTCTAGGAAGAGATCATCATGACGTAAGTGGAACAGATTCTCCGTACCGAGAGACAAGTAATATTTATGATGGCAGTCAGTTTACTGCTGATATGTCAATTCATAACGTCATTGGGGACAGCTTTAGAGGCGCTACCTGGGTATCTATTCATAACGGTGGCGGTGTTGGATGGGGTGAAGTTAGTAACGGTGGATTTGGGATGGTTCTTGATGGCTCGGAAAAAGCAGAGAATCAATTGAGATCCTTGCTATTTTATGATGTCAATAATGGCATCGCCAGAAGGAGTTGGGCCAGAAACAAAGAAGCGCTATTTGCCATTAAAAGGGAAATGGACCGGTCTCCTAATTTAAAGGTGACGCTACCAAATTTGGTTGAAAATAATATTTTAAACGATCTGGAAATTTAAAAAAACGCCCATAGTTTCAGCGGGCGTATAAATTATAGAACTTGGAACTACTTTTTAATAGAATAGCCTATCGCTTTGGTACTCGCTATTTCTATTGGTGCGCCTATCGAAAATGCATTCACTGCATTTTCGACAAACTTCGTTTTTACGGCAACCGAACTATAAGTTCATAGCTATCTCCACTCCATATTTTTGGATTGTTCGGATTGATGGCAATGACCGGATAGCCTTTATATTTATACTTCTCATTAAGATCAATAATACTGTCTTCATTAGCCACTGAAATTGGGCAAGTATTGCAAGTGAAAATTACAATTTTATCAAAAGTATATCTTTGAGAAAGTATAAAACTAGTTTTTGAAAATCAATGTAAATGCAGTGTATAAGCCTACTTCGGAGCTTACAAGTAAATTCCCCCCATGCTTTTTAAGGATGTTTTTAGAAAGACTTAAACCAATACCAGAACCGTTTTTCTTTGTGGTATAAAAAGGTATAAAGATTTGGTTCATAATGTTTTCTTCAATCCCTTTTCCATTATCAGAAACAAGTATCAATGTTTTATCTTGTTCAACGATACAGCTTAATTTAATTAGTGGGTTCTTAATGCCTTCCATAGCATGAATACTGTTATTAATTAAATTAATGAGTACCTGTTCGATTAATTTTCTATCAATTTTTATAGTAGCATTCGCAGGAATAGGAAGCATCTTAATTTCGACTTGAGCCTCTTTAACATTAGAAGACATCAGTACCAGTATTTCGGATAAAAATCCCTTCACATTGACGGGTTTGAGTTTTGGAATAGGAACATTTGATATGGTACGATAATCTTTCACAAAATCCAAAAGCCCATCAGAACGCTTTTTAATAGTTGTTGCTGCTAAGTTTATGTCATGAATGTCTTCATCATCCAAATCATTCAAATCTATTGGATTCCCTTTATCTGATTCAGTCATTGACTTTATGGTTGAGGCCAAAGAACTAACCGGAGTAAAAGAATTAAGCATTTCATGAGCCAATATTCTAATTACATTATGCCATGCTTCAATTTCTTTTTGTTCAATTTCCGATCGGATGTCCTGAAAAGCAATAATCAAATAGGGAGCACTAAGTAATTGAATCTCTATGACTTCTAAAGAAAGTTGTTTTCTGATCAGGTCATCGCCAAAATCTACCAGAGATTTTCCACCATCAGCTAATTTTTTTACCTCCTCCTCAAACCAAGGTAGGCTCTTTGCCATTCTATGCCAATATTTGTGCTGTGGTTGTTGCAAAATGTCACAGGCCGCCTTATTTAAAAACAAGAGCTCTGAATCATCCTGTTTTCTGAACAAATCTTCTTTTTTAATTGAAATAATTCCAAGATTAACGTGTTCAAGGATGTATTTGAAATACTTGTATTGAGCTTCCTTCTCAATTTTATTTCTTTTAAAAATCTTTATAATTAAATTGAAGTCATCGTATACTTTCGCAAAAGAATCGCCTTTTTTAGAAGGCGAAAAATATACTGAATAGTCCTCTTTTTTAAGGGCATCAAGAAATTTTACCAGTGAATAATTAGTATTGTTCACGTAACGGATCAAATAATAAACCTGAACCAAAATCACTAGGGCCACACCTCCACTACTGAACCAGATGTTTCGAACCAGAAAATAGGAAAAGAGTACGCAAAATAAAAGAATCACAACGATTCTGGCGGTTACTTGTATGGTGAATCTTTTGATCAAACTTTTATAAATTAAATTTTTCTAATCTTCTATATAGGGCTGCTCTTGTCAAACCAAGTTCTTTGGCTGCCTTTGAGATATTTCCTTCATGCTTATCCAACGCCTTTTCTACGAGTAACTTTTCAATCTCCTGAAGATTAAGACTGTCAAACTTCTCAACATCATTGTTTGGAACCGTTTTGCTGCTTAGATTGAAATCTGTTATTCTGATTTCATGACCATCGGACATTATAACGCCTCTTTCAATAGTATGCTGTACTTCCCTTATATTTCCTGGCCAATGATGTGCTTCTAAAATTTTCAGAGCCTCTTCATCTATCTTTAAATGAGATTTGTGGTATTTGGTTCTGAAATTTTCTAAAAAATGACTCACAAATTCATTAATGTCCTCCGGTCTTTGCCGCAGAGAAGGAATTTCTATTTCAACTGTGTTAATTCTGTACATAAGGTCCTGTCTAAATTTTCCTTCAGACACCCATTCATTTAATGGTGCATTTGTAGCAAATAATAAACGCGCATTGAAGGGTCTTTCAATTCCTTCACCCAAGCGTGATACTTTTTTATCTTGCAGAACAGTTAATAATTTAGACTGTAAGTTATAGGGAAGGTTCCCAATTTCATCTAAAAACAAGGTCCCATTTTCTGCAAGCTCGAACCTACCTGGTTTATCTTCATGCGCATCAGTGAAAGCTCCTTTTTTATGTCCGAACAATTCACTTTCAAATAAACTCTCCGATAAAGCGCCTAAATCAACGTGTATAAAAGGACCATTTTTTACTGAAGACCTTCTATGAACTTCTCTTGCAAGATGTTGCTTACCTGTTCCGTTCTCTCCCAAAATCAACATGTTAGCATCTGTCTTTCCTACTTTGTCAACTACCTTCATGATTTTTTGCATGGCTAAGGAGCTTCCAATAACAGGCCCGAATTTTTGCGATATATTTTCCTCTAAAACTTCATTAGCAGATTCTAGTAAACTGACTTTCTGTTTCGTTTTACTCAGTTCCAATCCTGCGTGAATTGTTGCTAAAAATTTTTCGTTTGTCCAAGGTTTTAAAATAAAATCAAAAGCACCTTTTTTTATAGAATCTACAGCCAACTCAACTTCTCCATAGGCTGTCATTAAAATAACAACCATTTGAGGTTTAATACTAATGATGTGTTTTAACCAATACATTCCTTCCTTTCCGTCATTAAACCCTATACGATAATTCATATCTAAAATGATTACATCTATCGACTCTGTTGAAAGTAATTGATTGAGCTCCTTAGGGGAATTTCTTATAAGAATGTGCGTAAAATGCTTCTTCAATAACAATTTGGCTGAAAGAAGAATATCCTCATCATCATCAACAATTAGAACAGTAGCCTTGGATTTTGCCATTAGAAACTTGAAATTTTTAATTTTCAACTAAAGTACGAAATGTTCAATAACGGACAACGATATGTTCGAAAATGAACAGTGTCATTTTATTACATAAAATATAACCACTTGTTTATTAGCTATTTATACTATTTTATTTTTTCGGCACAAGGATTGCCTAATATTATGTGAACCCCAAAAACAATGAATCATGATCAGCATATTAGTTAGTATAGTCATAAGTATCATAGACATCCTTCAGGCAGTTATACTTTAAATTAAGAATTTAAACTGAATCAACTTTTAAATAGAATATTATGAAAACAATTATATATAACACTACAACAGAATCTAGAAATCACGAATTTCATTTACAGCTTAGAAACAGTAAAAGAGTTCAATGGTCATCTTATAGAAACTACATTCATTAGGTCACAAAAATTTTATAATGAGACAAATTGGTATGGATAAAAAAATTGAAAAAAAGACGTGGACCAGAAAAAAAATAATGTACATCGCTGGTACCGTCCTCTTTATTTTACTTGCGTTTTTTGGTTTTAAATCATTTAATAAAAAAACATATAACGTAAACGCTTCGCGGTTAACAGTAAAAGAAGTTATTGAAG
>CAYMKR010000225.1:0-4220 GCA_964390865.1 uncultured Flavobacteriaceae bacterium
AAGCAACACACATCTGTTGTAAAAGCTGTGATGCCTTTAATGAAAAAAGGAGCATCTCTAGCTTATTCTCATGGTTTTAATATCGTAGAAGAAGGAATGCAAGTAAGAAAAGATCTAACTGTGATCATGGTGGCTCCAAAAAGTCCCGGGTCAGAAGTAAGAGAAGAATATAAAAGAGGATTTGGAGTGCCAACACTTATTGCTGTGCATAGTGAAAACGATCCTGAAGGAAGAGGCCTTGCTGAAGCAAAGGCATATGCCGTAGCAACAGGGGGTGATAAAGCCGGAGTTTTAGAGTCTTCATTTATTGCTGAAGTAAAGTCTGACCTTATGGGTGAGCAGACCATTTTATGTGGTGTATTACAAACAGGTTCGATTCTTTGTTTCGACAAAATGATCGAAAAAGGTATAGACGCGGGCTACGCTTCAAAGTTAATTCAGTATGGTTGGGAAACTATAACAGAGGCTTTGAAACACGGTGGAATTACCAATATGATGGATCGTTTATCTAATCCTGCTAAAGTAAAAGCGTATGCTTTGTCTGAAGAATTGAAAGATATAATGAGGCCGTTATTTAATAAGCACATGGATGATATTATGTCTGGAGAATTTTCTAAAACGATGATGGAAGACTGGGCAAATGATGATAAAAACCTTTTGACTTGGAGAGCTGCAACAGGCGAAACAGCATTTGAAAAAACACCTGCCGGGGATGTTGAAATCTCTGAACAAGAATATTTCGACCATGGTGTTTTGATGGTAGCCATGGTGAGAGCTGGTGTAGAATTAGCTTTTGAAACGATGACTGATGCGGGAATCATAGATGAATCTGCTTATTATGAATCATTACATGAGACTCCGTTAATTGCAAATACTATAGCACGTAAGAAATTGTATGAAATGAATGCGACTATTTCTGATACAGCAGAGTATGGTTGTTATTTGTTTGATCATGCCTGTAAACCATTATTGACTGATTTTATGAAGGGAATTGATACTGATGTTATCGGAAAGGCTTTTGGTGAAGGACTTGGTAATGGTGTAGATAACCAAGAGTTAATTGCAATTAACGAAGAATTGCGCTATCATCCAGTTGAAATTATTGGGTCTGATTTGAGAGAATCAATGACCGCCATGATCAAAATCGTTTAATCAAGGAATCGTAAAGAAACTTATTTTGTGAGTTAGCCATCGATTTCAAAGTTTTGAAATCGATGGTTTCTAATTTATTAATATGATGAATCCTTATATAGAAATTGCTAAAGTGGAGCAGGCTGCGAGCCGTATCATTGATTTGGTCAAGCATACTCCACTTATAAAAATGCCCAATTTCTCTGAAAGGTATGAGGCGGATGTTTATTTTAAGAGAGAAGATCTTCAAAGGGTTCGGTCCTATAAAATTCGAGGAGCCTTTAACAAGATCAGTTCTCTGGTTGAAAATAAAAATGTTTCAACAGTCGTTTGTTCAAGCGCAGGAAATCATGCCCAAGGAGTGGCTCAAGTATGCGAATTCTTAGGAATTAAAGGCATTATTTTTATGCCGACAACAACACCACAACAAAAAGTGCAACAGGTTAAAATGTTTGGAAGGGAGCATGTTGAAATACAGCTTGTAGGAGATACTTATGATGCATCATATAAAGTGGCTAAGGAATATTGTGAAGCCAATCGTTTTGAGTTTGTTCACCCTTTTGATGATGAACAAATTATTGAGGGTCAAGCTACGGTGGGGCTTGAGATGATTAAAGATTTAAAGGAACCTTTGGATTTTTTATTTGTTCCGGTAGGTGGAGGTGGACTAATCTCAGGTCTGATCAGCGTTTTTAAGGACCTAAGCCCGAATACTAAAATTATTGCTGTTGAACCTGAAGGTGCGCCTTCTTTGAGTATTTCACTTTCAAAAGGAACAAATACAACATTAGATCATATCGATAAGTTTGTTGATGGTGCTGCGGTTAAAAGAATGGGAAATCTTCCTTTTGCTATTTGTAAAAATAGTGTTGAAAAAGTATTGGTGGTGCCGGAAGGGAAAATTTGTTCTACTTTGTTGAAGTTATATAATGAGAAGGCTATTGTTGTAGAGCCTGCTGGGGCGCTCTCAGTGGCAGCTTTAGATCTTTATAAAGATGAGATAAAAGGCAAACGCATAGCCTGTATTATAAGTGGAGGTAACAATGACATTTCTCGTATGGAGGAGATCAAAGAAAGGTCAATGCTATTTGAAGGACTCAAACATTATTTTATGGTCACGTTCCCGCAAAGAGCAGGTGCTCTGAAGGAATTTGTTGTAGATGTCTTGGGTGAAACTGATGATATTACCTATTTTGAGTATGCTAAAAAGAATAGTCGGGCCAGGAGCTCTGCCGTAGTGGGGATTGAATTGAAAAGTCATCAAGATTATCAGCCCTTAATCAAACGAATGAAAGACCTTGGTTTTTATGGCGAGTACCTCAATAATAGCCCTCAATTGTTCCAATTTTTAATATAAAATCGACAACGATTTAAGAAATAAAATCATTCAAATAAAACATAACCTTAAAATGCTCAATATGTCTATAAAGACGATTTTCGACGATCAAAATGTACCTGAACCTTTTCAGGTGCCTCTCAACAAGAAGTATGACACTTATTTATTAAATGGAGAGATAAAGAAATGGCAGGGAAATACATCAGAAGTTTATTCACCAATCTATACCCAAAACAAAGAAGGTAAGCTAGAACCAACCTTATTAGGGACCGTTCCTGTGATGAGTGAGAAAGATGCACTTGAGGCCTTGGATGCGGCTAATGATGCTTTTAATAATGGAACAGGGTTGTGGCCTACCATGAAAGTTGAAGCTCGTATCAAGTGCGTGGAAAAGTTTGCTGCTATTATGACGACGAAAAGAGATGAGGTCGTTAATTTTATCATGTGGGAGATTGGGAAAACACTCCCAGATGCCCAGAAAGAATTTGATCGGACGGTTGAATATATTTATGATACAATCGAAGAGTTAAAAGAGCTTGATCGAAATTGTGCCAAATTAAAATTGCACAGTGAAGTTTATGCGCAAATTAGAAGGGGTCCTCTTGGAGTTGTTTTGTGCCTAGGCCCTTATAATTATCCATTGAATGAGACTTTCTGTTTGCTAATTCCAGCAATAATTATGGGTAATACTACGGTATTCAAACCAGCTAAGTATGGCGTCATTTTGATTACACCATTACTAGAGGCGTTTGCTGAGGCATTTCCAAAAGGTGTAGTTAATATTCTTTTTGGACGAGGTAGAGAAGTGGCAACACCCATTATGAAATCTGGTCGTGTTGAAGTACTGGCATTGATTGGTAATAGTAAATCTGCCAATGCTTTACAAAGTCATCACCCTAAACAAAACAGATTGAGATTGGTACTTGGTTTAGAAGCAAAGAACCCGGCTATAGTTTTGCCGGATACTGATATGGATTTGGCTGTTGAAGAATGCGTATTGGGATCGCTTTCATATAACGGTCAGCGCTGTACAGCCCTTAAAATGATTTTTGTCCATGAGAATATTGTGGAAACTTTTAACAAAAAGTTTGTAGCCCGAGTTGAGCAACTTAAATATGGATTGCCATGGCAGGAAGGTGTTAAGTTGACACCCCTTCCGGAACCGGGAAAACCTGAATACATCAACGGACTTGTTGAAGATGCCATTGCAAAAGGCGCAGAAATTATAAATGAAGGTGGAGGTGAGTCTCATCACAGTTTTGTTTATCCTGCAATATTGTACCCAGTGAATGAAGAAATGGATTTATATCATGAAGAGCAATTTGGACCTGTAGTTCCTATTTTATCCTTTAAAGACGTTCAGGAGCCTATTGATTCTATTGTGAACTCAAATTATGGTCAACAAGTAAGCTTGTTCAGTAAAAATGCAGATACCCTAGCGCCGCTAGTTGATAGTCTTGTCAATCAAGTATGCAGGGTAAATATTAACAGTCAGTGTCAGAGAGGTCCGGACGTATACCCTTTTGTAGGAAGAAAGGATTCAGCGGTGAGTACTTTAAGTGTTAGAGCTGCTTTAAGATCTTTTTCTATAAGGACCTTGGTAGCTTGTAAAAATAACCAGCTGAATAAGGATATACTCAATGATATGCTTGATAATAACAAATCAAATTTTGTGAATACAAATTACATCTTATAGGTAGGATCATCTAGTTGTTCATAATACGTTAAAAAAGGAGCCTTCAAGGTTCCTTTT
>CAYMKR010000226.1:0-4211 GCA_964390865.1 uncultured Flavobacteriaceae bacterium
AAGAAGCTTGGGGAGAAGTTATGGGTAAAGGAGTGATGAATTATACAGAATCTGTTACTTTAAAAAATCAAACGATTTTTGTTAAATTAAGTTCCTCTGCTTTGAGGGAAGAATTGGAATATGGAAAGGATAAAATTGTTAAAATGTTAGATTCGAGCTTGAAACAAGTCAAGATTAAGTCAATAAAACTGATATAAAAAAAACCGCCAAATGGCGGTTTTTTTTATAATTATATAGTTTAGAATATCTCTCTACCTGAGAAATGAAAAGCGCCTTCGATTTGAGCATTTTCATCGCTATCAGACCCGTGAACCGCATTCTCGCTAATAGAAGTAGCAAATAGTCTTCTGATCGTACCATCAGCAGCTTCTTCTGGGTTAGTTGCTCCTATAAGCGTTCTAAAATCTTCAACTGCATTTTCTTTTTCCAAAATCGCGGCAACGATAGGACCTCTTGTCATATATTCAACTAAATCTGTGAAGAATGGTCTTTCATTGTGAACTGCATAAAAAGTCTCAGCGTCTCTTCTGCTCAATTGGGTTTGTTTCATTGCAATGATTTTAAATCCTGCAGTATTAATTTTTTCCAAAATCGCTCCTGTATTTCCTTTTTCAAGTGAATCAGGCTTTAACATTGTAAATGTTCTATTTGTTACCATTGTATTTTTATTTCAATTTTTTGCGAAAATACTTTATTTAAAGGTTATTGTCCAAAAATTGTGGCGGATTTTTTAATATTTTTGTTCAAACGATCGATAAAGCGTATTTCCTTCACCTCTAATTTCCATTTTAACGCTATTTCTGTCAAAATCGAATCGGAGAATCCCAAAGTTTTTAAGAGAGACCACTTCGTTTAAACGGTATTTGTTGGGTTCTCCTTTAAAGCTGTCATAACTATGTGTCATTCCACTTGAGGTCATATCGATCAAAGGGAAATCAAGTCCTTTAATATCCTTCTTTGATATTTCAGCAATATGCCTGTCTCCTGATAATATGATAATTCCTCGAGCCTTGCTTTTGGTCAGTATATCTTCCATTTTTTTTACTTCTTTAGGCATATTTCCCCAACTCTCAAATCCATGTTCATACGAAAGAAATTGAATGCTACTCATAATTATATTAAATTGAGCCTTTGAATTGATAAGCTCAGTTTCTAACCATTTCCACTGCGTTTTACCAAGCATTGTTATTTCACCGCTTTCATTTGGGATGTATCTTTTTTCACCGGTAGGATCCTTGGATAAATCACTTCGAAAATAGCGTGTATCAAGTATGATTATTTTAATAGAAGAATCACTTACTTTATATTCTTTAGTAAAATAGACACCTTGCTGTTTTCTTCTTGGATCATCACTCGGAACGTCAAAAAAATCAAGAAATATCTGTTGTACGCTATCTTTTTGGCTATAATTTGCTCCTCCGTCGTTAAGTCCATAATCATGATCATCCCAGGTACCGAGAATTGGAATTTGGTTTTTAAAACTGACATAAGAAGGATCTCTTTTCATTTTGTTGTAATTCTTAGTCATAAATTTCATGTCTTCTGTGTCAGAATAAATAATATCTCCTCCCCATATAAATAAGGCAGGATTATGACTTAAAATGGGCGTCCATAAGTTGTTTTCAACATTTTGATTGTTGCAAGAACCAAATGCTAAAACAAACTTATTTTTTTTGACGCATCCGAGTAAGGTAAAGGCGCAAAGCAATAATAGATAAAAGTATTTCATGGCTATTTTTATTTGTTTTAATCTGGTTTGATGGTAGTATACAAAGTAAGCTAAAGAATCTGAAATTTGAATGATAATATTATTTTTATTGTATATTCGCAGACTATGAATGAAGTAGATTTTCGACGATTAAAGCAAGTACTTTCTGAACCAAAAAAAATAGTGATAACGACCCACAGGAACCCTGATGGAGATGCGTTTGGTTCTAGTTTAGGGCTTTATTGGTTTTTAAAGAAGTCAGGACATCAGGTGACTATTGTTTCGCCAAATGATTGCCCTGAATTTCTAAAATGGTTGCCGGGTGAAGACCAAATAGAATTATTTGAATCTACACCGGTTAAAGCAAGGGGCATATTGGCGGAGGCTGATATCGTTTTTACACTTGATTTTAATGCTTTTCACAGATTAGGAGGATTGATGGAAGTGGCCATGAAAGAGATAAGCCCGGTATTCGTTATGATAGATCATCATCAGCAACCTGATGATTTTGCAGAATTCCAATATGTTGATGCTGCGATGAGCTCTACATGTGAAATGGTTTATCAGTTTATTGACAAATTGGGGCAACTTGATTTGATTGATCAAGACATTGCTAGTTGTTTATATACAGGAATTTTGACAGATACAGGTTCATTCAGGTTTCCGGCAACTACGAGTGATACGCATAAGGTGGTGGCCAATTTGTTGGAAAAGGGAGCAAACAACGCTGAAATATATAACAGAATTCATGATGTAAATACCTATGATCGCATGCAGCTTCTGGGGCGAGCCCTCGACAATATGGTTGTTTTAGATAGATTTCATACGGCTTACATTACCTTATCTCAAAATGAGTTAAATCGATATAATTTTCAAAGAGGAGACACAGAAGGATTTGTAAATTATGCTTTGTCTTTGAAGAATGTTATGTTTGCAGCTATTTTTATAGAAGATAAAAAACAAAAAATCATAAAGATGTCATTTAGATCTGTGGGAGAATTCTCTGTAAATGAATTTTCTCGTAACCATTTTAATGGTGGAGGGCACGTAAATGCTGCCGGCGGAAGAAGTGACCTACCTTTAAAAGAAACTGTGAAAAAGTTCGTAGAAATATTACCCTCCTTAACAAATGAATTAACCCTGTCTTAATGAAGTATTCTTTAGTCATTCTGATCCTTTTTGTACTTATAATTTCTTGTTCTAATCCGGAGGCCCGAAAGCCAATTGTTAGAAAGACAAGTTCATTTATGAGCGAATCTATTGAAAGAAATAAAATGCTTAATAAAGCGGAAAATGCGATTCTTTTACAAAGAATAAAATCAGACACATTACATAGTTATGTCAACTCGGAAAATGGATTTTGGTATTATTATGATATAAGTATTTCTGATGAAAGCTATACACCTAAAAGAGGAGATGAAGTTTTCTATAGTCATGAAATAAGAACTTTAAATGACGCTATTCTCTATTCAGAAGAGGCATTAGGAACCAAAAGTTACCTTATTGATAAGGAAGAGTTGATAACTGGTTTACAAGACGCTTTAAAAATTATGAAAGAAGGTGAAAAGATTACTTTTTTGTTTCCTTCTTATAAGGCATACGGTTATACAGGTTTTGATAAAGTACAGGCTAACCAGCCCTTAATATATACCATACAATTATTAAAAATCAATAAATTAAGTGAAAATGAAAATAATTAATTCGTTCCTAATCATCCTTTTAATAAGTATTGGGGCCTGCAAGACTGCCAAATATACTGATCTTGATGATGGGGTTTATGCAGACGTTCAAACAGATAAAGGAGATATACTGTTAAAATTGGAGTATGAAGTTGTTCCTGTCACGGTTTCAAATTTTGTCTCCTTAGCTGAAGGAACAAATCCTTACGTAGATGAAGCTTACAAAGATAAGGCCTTTTATGATGGGCTGAAATTTCATAGAATTGTTGAAGACTTTATGATTCAGGGAGGTGACCCAAGAGGGAATGGCTCTGGTGATCCGGGATATAAATTTGAGGATGAATTCACAATGGATGATAGCGGTAACCTAATGCTTTCGCATGAAGGACCTGGGACACTTTCTATGGCCAATTCAGGGCCTGATTCTAATGGCTCTCAATTTTTTATTACCCATAAAGAGACAAAGTTTTTGGATGGAAGACATACGGTTTTTGGTCATGTTATTTATGGTCAGGAAGTTGTAGATTCAATGGCTAAGGATGATTTAATTCAGAAGATTGAAATTATCAGAATAGGTAAGAAGGCCAAAGAGTTTGACGCTGCTACTGAATTTTCTAATTATTTTGGAAAAATTGAAGAAAGACAAAAGTTAGCAGATGAAGCACGTGAAAAACAAAAAGAAGATTTAATTCAATTTGTTATGAAAAATGAGGCTTCTGCCAAAGTGCTTCCATCTGGATTGAAAATTATTCCTATCAAGGAAGGTAGTGGTGAAAAACCGGTTATCGGTTCTAAAGTAGGTGTTTTCTACGCCGGATATTTTA
>CAYMKR010000227.1:0-4201 GCA_964390865.1 uncultured Flavobacteriaceae bacterium
TTCAAATTCTGCCTTTTGAGCAACTGCTTCATTACTCCAAGCAAATAGCAATACGGCTAAAGAGCTATAGAGTAGTGGTTTAAGATTTAATTTCCTCATTATAATTGATTTATATGGTTATTAATTATTTGTTTTTTTAAACTTAAAATATTTTATAGTCACTAGTTTTTTTCTTGCCATAAATAACAGTGGTACCAAAAGAAAGGCCAGATCCCATAAAATAGGATTCACATAAATAAGACCAGCTGCTAAGATTGCAATTGCTGGTTCTGTTAAAATTTGACGCTTTACTTCACGTATCGTTTTATCCGTAACATCGCTGTGTAAAAGCCGGTGCTTGGGATTGGCAGCATAATTAAAGCTTAAGAAGGAAAAGACACCAATTAAAACCATATTGATACTTAAAAATACCCGAAGCGCAATGTTCTCAGGAAAGTTTTCTATATACGTATTCCAAAAAGGGATCAGCATAATAAAGGCTAAAAAAAGAATTTGAAACCAAATAAAAGTTTGATTAACAATTCGGGTCGCACTAAAATGCTCTAAATGCTTCATCCAATAAACAGCAATAACTATAAAGGATATAAAAAATACCCACATGCCGTTTAATTGTTTTAGTAAAAATACTGCAAGCTCTTTCGTGTCTGTGATATGACCGGCCACAGGAATATCAATATTGAGTATCATTAAGGTCATGGCGGTCGCAAAAATAATATCGGCTAAAAAACGTAATCTTTTACGCCATTCATGAACTTCATAGTTTTCCAATGATTTTTTTTCCATAATTCGGTTAGTTTAAAGTTAAGCAATGATTAGTTATTTCTTACAATAATTTCAAGCTTAACATTTGTTAATGTTTTAGTTAATTGCTCTTGTATTTTTTTTCTTAATAATTCAATTTTAGAAAGGTCAATCGCATTTGTGTCAGATGATAGATACACTAATATAAAATAACTGCTTCCCAATTTTGAAATATAAATACTTTGTTTGTTTAAATTGGATGGTAATGCATCTTTAATTTTCTTTTCAGCCATTTCTTTTGTCGCAGTATCTTGTAATATTCCTCCACCAAGTTCAATAAAAGAATCTCTAATAATTTTTAAAGGCATCGTAAAAAATATAAGACACATAATTAGTACAATGATGGCATCTCCTATGCTTTTTAAGAAATCGAAAGATGAATGAGTTGGAAGTAACCATATAATCATGAAAACAAGTCCTATGCCTAGCGACATAAAACCATCGACTAGTGTAGCTTTAGTTTCAACCTGAAGAATGGAGCTTTTGTTCTCAATAGAATTATTTTTTGATTTATAAAAAAAGTAAAGCATAAAACATAATATGCTAATAATAATTGTATAGATAAGTATGGGTTCAACCACAACAGTCTCAATACGCTTACCCTTCAGATATGCTATAATTTTTAAAGTATTTTGCAATCCAGAAACCAATACAATACCTAAAATAAGAACCCCCTTAATCAATACAAATAAAGCTTCGTATACATAACTACCAAAAGGGAACGTTTTTGTTTTTTGGTGTTTCTTATTTGATATGATGATAGCGATTACTCCAGCAAAGACAGATATAAAAGAAAAATTACCATCCAACAGCATCGCATCCGAACCAGAAAAGTAATAGGTTACCCAACCTGCAATAGCCATTAAAAAAGAAATGAATATCCCAACTTTTAATGCTTTGTTCTCAACGTTGTCAATATTCATAATTTCATTCATTTTTATTTATACAATTAATTATACTATTTTGATGTATTCCAAAAATACTGATACGATAAAAATACTCCATCAATATCTGGCCCTTGTTTTATACGAAAACTTGATTTACCAACTAATCTTAAGGTATGTTTATAACCTATTGGAACTGCCACAGAAGCTCCAAAAATATAGGATGAAATGGTCACATTTTTTTGTACATCATCTACTGTTACTTTAGCCCCATAACCATAACCCGCATCTGCAGTAATCCACATTCTATTGTTAAAGGTTTTTATAACATGTGCTTTAAATCCAAGAAAGGGTGACTGCTTCAATAGCCGACCATTTAGGTAATTGTTATTTGGAGCAAAAAACCAAGTACTTACATAAAACTCCATAACCCAATTTTTATCAAAGTACTGAGCCAAACCAAGTTGAGTTTTAAAAGTCCAGCGATTAGAACCTAAGTTAGGCAATATGCTTGAATCATAGGTTCCTGTTGGCGCTATTACTTGAGTCGAGAATCCCATAATAGTTTTGGGTTTATACTCTTTAAGCTCCGATAAGGAAATAGGCGGTGCACCTAAAAAATTAAATGAGAATCGCATTCTTATATCTCCGAAACCCGTCTGTGAGGACTCTTCATAATTACCGTTATAAGTACCAGACCAATCCGCAGTGGTATAGGGTACAACCAAATCCAACTTAGCAGACATGCCAAAGAATTTTACTGAACGAGCATATGCGGCTACAAATGAATTCATTTTGGCATTAAAGTCTTCAATTGGGATAGCAGGATCTAGTAACATATTACCTGAGCCATATCCATAACCTACAACAAGTACATTAGATTTTACAGGAATATTGGTTAATAAACGTGCTTCTAATTCTTGAGCCTGAAGTGAATTGCTTTCGGATAAGACACTAATTATGAAAAAAATGGAAAAGCAGAAGGTAAAATGGCGAAGAATCATTTAGATTTAAATTTAATAGTTTGCTAAGTTAACATTAAGGCTAATTAATTAACAATGGAACAATTCTAAATTAGTATGAATCTTATCCTGTCGTTTATCTAAATAAGCAATAGACAATAAATAAAATAAGGCACAGTGTATATACCAATTGTGTGCCGAAATAACAGCTCTTATGCAAACTTAGCTTTGAGGGTTAGTTGTGGGTTTTGGAAAGTTCTTGTTTTGATGGTTGGGGTTTCTTTCTTTCTTTCTTTCTAATTGATAAGAAAAAAATCACTACAATACATAAACCGTACAATTATTAAAATAAAAAACCTCAATTACTTAAGAACAAGTTAATTGAGGAATTGTAATGTTGACCCACAAGGATTCGAACCTATTGCGGTCGTGCCTGGACCACAACAATTTAAGGTAAAAAGCTGTATTTCTGTTAGATAGACTCCAACATCCTTACAGCCCTCCCTTAAATGACCCTTTTCATAGCAAATTCATTGATTATCACCTTATAACTTGCCCTCATCCGCAAAACTAAAGAAAGCATCCTCTGTAATGATTAAGTGATCCAGTAGGTTAATGTCAATAATTTTCGCAGAATCTTTAATCTTCTTTGTAATCTGTAAATCAGCAGAAGAGGGGTTTAAATTACCGCTCGGGTGGTTGTGCACCAAAATTATTCCTGTTGCACTAGCCAAAAGAGCTTCTTTCAGCACAATTCGAGCATCGATTAAGGTAGATGTATAGCCTCCAATAGAACATATTCCGTAACCGAGGGTAATGTTACTGTTATTCAAATAAAGTGCTAGCATGGCTTCCCTATCGGCTAATGAAACTGGGTACACTTTTCTAATAATTTCATTTGCATCTTGTGACCTTGTTATTTTAATGTTTTTAACTTCTTGATTAGCAGCATAAATTTCTGACATTTCTTGTAAAGTATCAAGTTTATTCATAATGAGTTAGGAATTATTATCAAGAAGCAAAATGAACATCTTGAATGGTTAAAGCAGAATCTTCATGACCCTGCACCAGTAAAAAAAAAAGTCAAAAGAAAGCTGGACGGCTACCCCGGTTTTACAGGAGAATTCTTTTTCCCATGTAGATCGATCGGGGGGCCTTTTGCCATAGTGAGTAGCCGAAAATGAGAATTAGCTGCAAAAAACTAGAGGTTTCATATCACATTCTACAAAAAATTGTGTTTTTACTAGCTACTTTTAAATGATTTAGGAGGCTATGCTAGAGAGATTACTATATCCAGTTGAACAGTAACATAAACATGATTTTTGATGCTGTAGGGGTAGGGCGTAAGCCCATATGTTGAATTGGATATAAATTTTGACATTATGCGGGTCAGAAAGAATGGTAAGTGCGGATTTAAGCGTTGGGAAGCGGCTATTTTATATAGTGGCGTTATAGCTCAGAAAGTGAATGAATGTAGCTATAACTGCACATTATGTTGAATAGCTTGGGAAACGGTTAGTATAAAAGCAGTAGCGGATTTAAAGCACTTACTTT
>CAYMKR010000228.1:0-4172 GCA_964390865.1 uncultured Flavobacteriaceae bacterium
CAATCTATCAAAATATGTCCTCTGAAATCAATAAGAGAATATATACGATGATCAAAGAAAGACTGCTTTCTCTAATTTGATTTATCATAAGATAATTGTCAATGTTTTGCGATTTACAACTCGATTTGACGATAGATTGCTACCATACTTCTAATTTTCAAAAGATTATTGTATTTTTAAAGGATAAGTTTCAATTTTAGATTTTATAAAATCAGGAGAAACTTATACAATCTCAACCAAACACAATATGAAACGAATTCGATTAAGCCCTCAGATCGGGTTACTACTTATAACACTATTGGTATTTCTTACCTCCTGCCAGGATGAGAAAAAAGCACCACCTTTTCCGGTACACGAGAACGAATATGAGCAACCAGAAATCATAGATTTTACTTTTTCTGAGCCAGAGAAGGTTGAATGGAATACGTTAGATCCTTCAAAAATTAAAATATCTCGAGCTACAAAATATAATTGGAATAAGCTTTCAGAAAAGCCATTTGATATAGGTATTCCTTATCCTCTAGAGGGGGAGATAGATAAAAAGGAGTTTGATTGGAGTAAATTACCTAGTAGTGATTTTAGCTTAGAAAATCTTCCAACAGAAAAGATAGAAGTAGTTACCAAATTATTGGGTAGCCCAACCATTGTTAAAGCGGGAAATTTTGTAACCACTTCTGCTTCATCTCGAGGCGTTATGAATATTGACGCAAATTTTGGGCTTCCGGGTTTGGCAAACAATAGTATCATAGACAGAAATGGCATGATTTGGTTCGGCACCAACAGTGGAATTGCCAGATATGACTCTAAAAATTTAGAAATTTATGGAACCCAACAAGGTTTATATGCTCTAAATGTGACCAATATATTTGAAGATTCTAAAGGAAGACTTTGGGTTCATAGTGATTCAGATAAGTTATCTGTAATTGATTTTGAAGCAGGTTTAATTTATGAAATCACCAGTTCTATGAATGGTTTTAACAGGCATGGAATGATGGAGGCCGATGACGGAACTTTTTGGTATGCTCCCTTACGTACTGGTTACAGAATTTTAGATTTCGAAGCAAAGACATTAAAAAGCTTTAATGTAGAACAAGGTCTTTTAGGTATTTTCAACATAGATCCATTTCAAGACGAGGAAGGTCTTATTTATCTTAGTACTGATGAGGGAATTAATATATTGGATTTAAAGGCTGGAAAAAACACGATACTTACAGAAGAAGAGGGTTTGCTGTCAAATTTCGTAGGTTCTTTTTTTCAGGATAATAAAGGAGCAATTTGGATTCCTTGTGGCGGAGGAATCACCATATTAAACAAAGACAAATCAGAAATATCATATTTAAAGGTTGAGAATGGCCTGAATGGAACAGGGGCTTGCTCTGAAGTATTTCAAGACAGTAATGGACTATATTGGATAGGAACTCCAAATGGATTGCTTTTTTCTTTTGATCAGGCCAAAGGTCTTTTCCGAAAGCATGTGCTCGTAGGGGCAGGGAATAATTGGGTATTTATGCTGTTTGAAGATAGTCAAGGAGAAATTTGGTCATCAATAGCGCAAAACGGCATATTTAAGGTAAATAGAAGCAATGGAATGCCAGGTAATTTTTCAACAACTGATGGTTTAGCCAGTGGTGATATGTGGGCGACTCTAGAAGACAAGGATGGAAAAATCTGGATAGGGAGCAGAGAAGGAATAGACGTTTTTGACCCAGAGGAGAATACAATCAAACACTTGAATGTGGCTCAGGGTTTGTTTGGTGCTTCAAACACAAGACTGGATGTGGATTCTAAAAGTAGAATATGGTCTACTGGAAGTACCAAGGGAGTAAGTATCATTGATACTGAAAATAACACGATACAAAAACTATCTACTAGTGATGGTACTTTAGAAGGGGGGTTTACTTCATTCATTGAAGACTCAGATGGAATATATTGGTTGGGTACTAATGCCGGTGAAATTTTGACTGTGGATTTGAAAAATGGAATTTTCAAAAGTATTGCCCTTGATTCAACCGAAGATAATGCCGGCAATAATACTATGATTAAGGATGCAAAAGATAGAATATGGATAGGCACGTTGAGTACGGGAATTGAAATTTATGATCCTGAAAAGAATACAATGTCAAGGTTAGGTACTGAAAACGGTATGATTTCAAATCGGATTTATTCCCTGGCAACTGATGCTTCAAATAATATATGGGCTGCAGGGCAAGAAGGCGTATCATTAATTGATATAGAAAAGCAGGAAATTACAAATTTTACCGTGTCTCAGGGCATGGGTGCCAATGATGTTTATGCTGTATTAGAGGAAAAAGGAGAAGTGTTTTTGGGTACTTCAAATGGTTTATCCATTTTAAAGCCAACTGAAGTTAAAGGAGAAGAGGTTCTTAATTGGAATGTTAAAACAATTGGAATAAATCAAGGGTTAGATTTGGTTGATTTTGCAGAAAACAGCTTCGTTTTTGATAAGAATGGTAGATTTTGGGGGAGCCTGGTTGAAACCATTACAGTCATAGATGAACTGCAAGTAGATTCAACAACAGCCACAAATTATATTACAGGAATAAATATTTTAGACAAAAGACAAACGTTTAAGAATCTCGATTCGGTTGCCGAAAAAACAAAATTAGTTGATTCTATTTGGATTCGAGGCAAGAATGGTTTAAGAATTATACGAAAATCGGAACTGGACTCAATACAATTATCGAATGATGAAATTGAATGGAAAACAGTTCAAGGACCCTATAATATGCCTGTCGGGTTGACCTTACCCTATACACAGAACTATTTAAGTTTCACGTATAGTTCAGCTCAGTTTAGTAATCCTGACAGAGTTGTTTTTCGCTATATACTTGAAGGAATTGATAAAAACTGGAGCCCTATCTCCAGTAAAAACACAAGTGAAAATTACAGGGACCTTCCCCCCGGGGATTATAATTTTAAAGTGGCTTCAAAAGGGTTTAATGGCATATGGAGCAAACCTACGGAATTGAGTTTTTCAATTCTTCCTCCCTGGTGGCAGACCTGGTGGGCCTATACTATTTTTGTCGCTTTATTTTTAGGTTTGGGCTTGGTTATTTTACATTATCGTTCCCGATGGCTAAAAAATGAAAACAGAATTCTTGAAGAGAAGGTTACGGAGCGTACCTTAGAACTCAAAAAATCTATAGATGAACTGGAAAATACCCAATCGCAACTGATCCAATCTGAAAAAATGGCCAGCCTTGGAGAACTCACGGCAGGGATAGCCCATGAGATTCAAAACCCCATGAACTTTATCAATAACTTCTCAGAAGTTACTATTGAATTAGTGGATGAAATGTGTGAAGAACTGGATAAAGGTGAGGTTGATGAAGCCAAGGGTATCTCTAAAGATATTGTTCAAAATCTTGAAAAAATAACCCATCACGGCAAGAGGGCAAGCAGTATTGTAAAAGGAATGCTGGAACATTCAAGAAACAGTTCTGGTAAAAAAGAGTTTATTGATTTGAATGTTTTATCGGATGAATATTTACGCTTGGCCTATCATGGTTTAAGGGCAAAAGATAAATCGTTTAATGCTGATTTTAAAACAGATTTTGATGAGACGCTTCCAAAGGTAGAAATCATCCCACAGGATATAGGAAGGGTGGTTCTAAACATCATCAATAACGCATTTTTTGCGGTAACCTCAATTCCTGAAGAAGAGCGAGGAGAAGACTATAAACCCCTGGTTACAGTGACTACAAAAAATATGAAAGACCAGGCCATGATTTCAATTAAAGACAACGGACCTGGAATTGAGAAGGAAATTAAAGATAAGATTTTTCAACCTTTCTTTACCACCAAACCAACAGGTAAAGGAACCGGACTAGGCTTGTCTTTGGCCTATGACATTGTTACCACAGGTCATGGAGGTGCCATTGAATTAAATACTGAGCCAGGTAAAGGCACTGAATTTGTTATATATATTCCGATTAAGAAATAAAATACCTTAAGAAAGTGAAGACACAAGATTTCAAATAAATATACCCCTAACCAACAAAATAGAAATGCAATGAGAATTTTAGTAGTAGACGATGAGAAGGATGTAGAATTACTTTTCCGTCAAAAATTCAGAAAAGAAGTCAAAAATAATAGTCTTGAACTGGTATTTGCCTTTTCAGGTCAAGAAGCCTTAGATATATTAGAAAAGA
>CAYMKR010000229.1:0-4149 GCA_964390865.1 uncultured Flavobacteriaceae bacterium
ATTCTTGTTTATATATTTATTCTTTAATTCCTGAACTTGCCATACTTTGGATAAAATACTTTTGAAAAAATCCATAGGCGATCATTATTGGTAAGGCCAAGACTACAGCCGCCGCCAATTTTACGCCTAACTGACTTTCAGACCTTCCGCCTACGGAAAATAGAGTAACCATCTGAGGCATAGTCATTAAACTCTCATCTCTTATCACAATAAGTGGCCAAAGCACTTCGTTCCATGAATTCATAAAGGATAAAATGCCCACAGTAACTATAGTGGGGATGATATTAGGAAATAACACTTGAAAAATAATTCTAAGTTCACCACAACCATCTATTCTTGCTGCATCAATGAGTGCTTGAGGAATGGTCATAAAAGCTTGTCTAAACATTAAAATAGCAAAAGCATTTAGCATGAATGGAATTATCAAAGCTGCATAGGTATCGACCAATCCTAATTTCACCATGGTAATATAATTCGGGATCAAAGTAATTTGAAAAGGCAAGGTCATCGTAAAAATGATGATATAAAATATGGCTTGCCGCCCTTTAAACTCCATTTTTGCAAGAGCATACCCCACCATAGAACAAAATGTTATAACCCCAGCTGTAGTTATTGTAGCCGTAATCATACTATTCATAAAAGCTTTGCCAATTGGGATTTTTGAGAACATTTGTGTATAACTATCCCAAGATAAACTTGAAGGTAAAAATGTTAATCCTCCAATCTCACTCTCAGGCGCCAATGAGGCGATTATCATCCAATAAAACGGATAAAGAAAGGTTAATGATGCTATGATCAATAAGGTGTAAATTAGTATCTTTTTTTTCATAATGTTCTTATTGAAATTTATTTAATCCTCTGCGCGTTCTATATATTTCTTTTGAATAACAACGACGCCTAGAATTAACATCGCAAAGAAGAATCCTAATGTAACTGAATACCCCATATGGAAATATTCAAAAGCTTGTTTATACACATATAGAACCGACGACATCGTGCTGCTTAGAGGTCCACCTCCCGTCATAATATAAGGCTCAATGAACAAAGAAAAACCGCCTATAGTTGATAAGATTACCACCATAAATATCGTTGGATTGATCATGGGTAATGTAATTTTTCGAAATTTCTGCCAATGCGATGCTCCTTCAATAGAAGCCGCTTCGTAATAATGAATAGGTACTGTTTGTAAGCCGACTAAAAATAAAATAACATACAGTCCCACATTTTTCCATGTTGCCATAATTGCTATAGAGCCCATGGCGATATTAGGGTCTATTAACCATCCAACTTTGCTGAAGCCTATAGCGACTAGTATTCTATTGAACAGGCCCGAATCAAAGCCAAATAACTGCTGCCATAATATAGTAACCACAACGCCTGAAACAATTACGGGAAGAAAAAATGCTGCCCTAAAAAAGCCTTTCAATTTTATATTCTGATTTAAAAATTCTGCCAAAGCCAACGAAATAATAATTTGTAATGGAATATGAATGATTAAAAATTGAAGCGTATTTAAAAGTGATTTCCAAAACATTCGGTCGTTAACCATTTTTATATAATTACTGAATCCTGTGTATTCCATTGGAGAAATTATATTCCATTTATGGAAAGTAAGAACCAACGAGAATAGTACTGGAAATGCTACGAAAACAACAAAATGAACTATATAGGGAGCCACTAGAACATACGGAAGCCATTTTTTTTTCATCTACTAATCATTTAAAAGTTCTTATTCTTTGAAACAAAGCATAATCAATTCATTAATAAAACGTCTACAGCTTTTGCAGCATCTTCGATAGCTTTTTCAGGAGTTTTTTTATTATAAATAACACAGGCTTCATATTCCTGTGATATAATGTCAAATACTTCTACAATTACCTCACAATTATCAACCCCTTTTACATAGTTAGCCTGTTTTGCAAAAGCTTTCACTTTTGGATGTTGAAGAAAATAATCTTGAAACATTTCTTCCGTCTCTAAATTCTTTCTATTGGGTAACTGCCCCGTCATTTCTAAAAGTCGTTCGTCACCTTCTTTGTCTATCAATGTTTGAATAAAATCCCACGCTTCTTGAGGTTGTTTACAGGTATTAAAAATCACCATGTTTTTAGGGTCTGCATAGGTATAAATTGGTCCTTTATGATTATCAGGTACCTGCATTGGAAAAAAATCAAATTCAAAATCATTACTTTTTTTAAATTTATTGACGTGTCTTATTTCCCAAGGCCCTGTCCATTTGGTAAAAATATCTTCGATAATAAATCGATCTTGCCCTGCGGATAATCTTTCCTTCGAATAATACTCTTTATTGTAAAGTTCTTGTAAAAATCGAAACACACCAATAGCGTATTCGTTATTAAAAGCCGCCTTGCCATCTTTAACAAGAGATCCTCCCTTCGAGGCCGCCAAGTACAGCGGATAAAAATTAAAAAACCGTTGATACCATAATACTTTTACCTCAGTATATCCAACCCATCTATCTACATATCCATCATTATTCTGGTCTTTTTTAATCGCTTTTCCAGCCTTTAAATACGTACCGTAGGTATTTGGTAATTCGTTAAATCCAAAATCACTAATTAACCTTTTATTATAAATTGTCATAATTGGATTAATTTTCCATGGAACTTGGTATATATGACCATCCGTAGAGGTGATTTCGTCAATAGTCTCTTGACTACATCTTTCTTGAATAAATTTGGTAAAACCCTTTAATGTATCCAACGGAACCAAAACACCTGCTTTTGCATACATCTCTACACTTCCTTGCCACATATTGGCATAAATATCTGGCGTAGTTTTACCAACAACCGAAGCTAGAATAACTTCTTCACTAGATTGTCCTTCAGGTATTGGCTGGAATCTAATTTTAGTTTCTTGTGCTTCATTCCACTGCTTAACATAATATTTTGCAAATTCTATTTCGCCCATATTATTTGACGACCAAAATAGCAGTGAATTGTTTTTCTCGTTTTTGGACTTGTTGCAAGACAAGAAGACCATTACAATTAATACAAGTAGTATATTCCGTTTATTTATCATAAAACCATCTTTTGCATCTGGGCTGCATATTAAGTATGCCCAATTGACTATGATATAAAAATTATGCGATGATGCAATTTACTCCCAATGCATACATATAAACTAATATAATTCAGTTAAAAGATTATACTATAAGGAATATTTGATCATACAATCTGATAAATTAAAACAATTTTCATTAAAAATTGATACTTTTAGATGATGCTGGCCATCATGATTTCGTAGAAATTACACTTTTCAACTATTTAAAGTAAAAAAATATGATCGTATATAAAGAAATAACCCCGTTAACTCAAAATGACGTCTTTATTATCATCAATTCTGAAAAAGTTGGATTTGATTATCCTATTCATTATCACTCTGCTTACGAACTTACTTTAATATTACATAGTTCTGGAAATAGAATTGTTGGAGATTCTGTTGAAAAATACAGCTTAAACGATTTAGTTCTTATCGGTCCTGAAATATATCACAGATGGGATGATGATGATATCTCCCCTGAAAAAAGAAATAATGCACATGTGATCACCATTCAATTTTCAAAAGAGCTTTTCGATCAGACAATATTCTTAAAAGAATCCTTTTCTTCAATAAAAAACCTTCTAAGAGACTCACAACGGGGATTAAAATTTGTTGGCGAAACTTTTAGCATTGTTGCAGAAAAAATGAAAAACTTAACAGTTGTTAAAAATTTTGAATCTGTGATAGCATTCCTTGAGATCCTGAATACCCTCTCTATTTCAAAAGAAAAAAAGTTTCTAGCAAGTGATGGATTTATGTCAATAAAGGAAAATGCTCAAGGCGATCGGGTAAATAAAATGTATACCTATATTCTTACTCATTTTAATAATTCAAATTTAAGAATAACCGAATTGGCTGATGAATCTAATATGAGCGCATCAGCTTTTGGCCATTTTTTTAAAAAAAGCACAAATAAAAGTTTTACACAGTTTGTAGTTGATATGAGACTTGGTTTTGCTTCAAAACTGTTACTGAACTCTAATGATTCCATAAGTGAAATTGCGTATAAATCTGGCTTTAACAATATTGCTAATTTTAATAGATTGTTTAAGAAGAATAAATGTATTACACCAAAGCAATACAGAC
>CAYMKR010000230.1:0-4146 GCA_964390865.1 uncultured Flavobacteriaceae bacterium
GCTTCTAAGTAGATTTGCATTAAAACTTAAAGTTATTAATTCTAGGTTTTGACTAACATCCACATTTCTTAATTCATTTTCGGCACATAATAATAAGGTTAAAGCTGTAAAATCTTCTATACCTGTTAAATCACTTATGCTTTTACCAGAAACATCTAAAGAAGAAACACTTGAAATGTCAGATGTCAAAACTTGCCCGTTTATTGTGCCGTCAGAATCAATTCCCAAATCAATTAAGGCTTGTTCAAAATTAGGGTCTGGAATGTTTGTTAAACCTAAAATAACTAAGCTGTAATCTTCAACTTCTCCCCCATGCGCTATTCCACCTGCGCTAGTTGCGTCTAAGTCGTTATCAGATGTGTACCTGATTCTAGTATAGGTTTTACCTAAGACCACATCTGCTCCAGAAACTCCTACATCCCATGTTAGGGTATGAATCTCGCTAGTATTTCCAGCAACAGTAATCGAAGTATATTCATCTGTATCAAAAGTGCCATTTCCGTCAAAATCAATCCATCCGTGCAAGTATGAATCCGCCACCAACAAATTAGTAAGACTCACCTCTAAAGAGAAAACTGTATTGGTATCATAAAAATTGGCAAATTGAGAAATATCCAACCCATCCTCATCATCTTCATTACCGATTCTGTCATCTAAATCATCGCCATCCGCATCAGGACTTGGGCCAAACGGTCTATTCAAGTCATTATCCTTATTCGAGCCAATTCTCAATGTATCATTTAAAAGTTCCCAGAAGTGTAATGGACCATTGTTGGCCAAAGAGGTCATATAGCTATCGGGAGCGTCTCCACGGTCGAACCCTTGTAGAGGAATAATATCCCAACCTTTACCAACAAGATTGATATAGGCCTGAATCCCATTAGCCGTGATCGAGCCTGTACTAATACCTGAAAAATGTATCTCTCCACTAAGTACACCAAACCCATCTAGCTGATTCAATATATTATCGATCTGCTCACTGCTTAATGAGGTATTCTCCATGTGCAAATACCTTAACAATCGGTTTGATGATATATCAAGCGAGGTAATATTTGCGTTGTTATTAAGGTGAAGATCCGTTAGATTAGGATTATTAGTAATATCAATATCTGTCAACGAATTGTTATCCAAAACCAAGACCTGTAAATTTGATAAATCTGTCAAATCAATAGAAAAAATTTGTTGGCCCTCTTTACCTCCACCGATACCTACCGTATTCCCTGCAAAAATTCCAATTATTTCACTGAATTCGGCTGGAGTACCTGTTGTTGTTATTGTAATAGCAGCATTTGTTGTATTAGAAGAAAAATCAAAGGCAACATTTTCACCCACTTGAGTTTGAACAACCGCACCAGTGGCTTCCCAAGTTAGTGGAACTATTGGGTCATCTACGGTAATTTCCCAGGAATTAAATGAGGATAGCGTCTGCATCGTCAAGGTACTTTGACAATAGGTCAATGATATCGAAAGCAGCACTAAACTGGCAAGCAGCACTTTTCTAATTGACCTGCCTTTTGAATTCCAGTAATTTAAAGTAAAGTAATTTATTTTCATAACCTGTTTTCTGAAATTCTAAAGTGGCAATTAAGAATATAACTCGAAATGACTATTGAGTCATGAGCATTATCAACAGGACGATATTTCCTAAGCAGTTGTCTCACATTATAAGGATTGAAATTAGGCTAATGAGCTTTCCTTGTATAAATAATTATGGTATAAAATTATAACTACACAGCTCATTACACAATACCCGAAAGTGGTAGAAAAGTGGTATTATTAAAAGGATTTAGAAGAACCTCTCAGCCCTTCTTATGCTTGATTATTCTCCAGAGTATCTTTCATTAGAAGCATATAATGCAATAATAACTAGTGAAAGAGAGCGCTGCGGCCAATAAATCAGTTTGAAAGTTGAGCTAAAATATTATGGATTAGGTCTGGTCTTATTATGAAAAATGTAAATGCATGTCCCATTGGGATCTTCCTATCAAAGACATTTCTAGCTCCATTAAAATTATAGAATCATCCTAGATCTATCTAAGATTGTTGATAAATTGACTACTACATTTACATCCCCTAACAAGGGTGTTTTGCTCGTTCACTGACATATATCACAATTTTATTTATTGAATAGCATTAAATTTCAAAACGGATTATACATAAATACTTAATTAAAGGATTCATATCCTTTTGCTAGGACTGAGAAATAATCACTTTTGATCCTGTAAAAGGAGTTGGCAAAAAGTAATTTAATAAAGAAGAAAATAAAAGTAAATTTAACCACAACTTACCATAACAAAACGTTGCCATTCATTGGAATAAAACGTTTGCATCAAAAAAATGTAAAAGGCTAAGAAAAAACGTATTGAACTTAAAAACTTATCAAATGATGTATCAAATGTCAAAATTTCTCTTTGTTCTGATTGTATTGCTTACTCTATTTTCCTGTAAAAGGAAAGAAAAAGAACCTGTAAGCCGTCCCAATATTCTATTCATTATGTCAGATGACCATGCTTATCAAGCCATCAGTGCTTATTCGGATAAACTTATACAAACACCAAATATTGACCGACTTGCAAAAGAAGGCATGCTTTTTACCAATGCAAGTGTGACTAATTCTATTTGTTCACCCTCACGTGCAACCATACTCACAGGCAAGCACACCCACCTCAACGGCAAAATCAACAATATAATGCCCTTCGACACCACCCAGGTAACTTTCCCTCAGTTGTTTCAAAAAGCAGGTTACCAAACGGCAATGTTTGGCAAACTACATTTTGGTAATAACCCTAAAGGGGTAGATGACTTTATGATTTTGCCAGGGCAAGGCAGTTACCTCAACCCGCAATTTATCACACCAAAAGGTGACACCACAATAACTGGCTATGTGACCGATATTATCACCGATTTGACTATAGAATGGTTAGACAAAAAACGAGATAAAACAAAGCCATTTATGATGATGTACATGCACAAAGCAGCACATAGGGCTTGGTGGCCAAGCGCTGAAAAAATGAAAGAGTTTTCTAAAAAATCCTTTCCCGAACCCGAAACGCTATTTGATGATTATACAAATAGAGGAACCGCAGCCAAAACAGCAGAAATGAACCTGCTATACCACATGGATTATACACAGGATTCCAAAATTATGCCTGAAACTATTGAAGAAATGGGCGGAGTAGAGCCAAATATCCTACCCATTGTTTATGATGGTGAATATGCCTTAAAACAATCTTATAATAGACTAACGGAGGAGCAAAAATCCTTGTATGATCCTTTATTGGATGCTGTAAATGACGATTTTAAAACCAATTGGAAAGGGATGACTGACAAGGAGAAAATGAGTTGGAAATATCAACGATACATGCAAGATTATCTGGCTTGTGTCTCATCTGTAGATGATAACGTAGGCAGGGTATTAGACTACATTGATGAAAAGGGTTTGGCAGAAAATACAATGATCATTTATACTTCAGATCAGGGTTTTTACCTCGGTGAACACGGCTGGTTTGATAAGCGATTTATCTATGCTGAATCGTTTAAAACGCCATTGTTAATCAGATGGCCAAACCAAATTAAAGCGGGTATCACCAATGATGATATGGTTCAAAATCTGGATTTTGCTCAAACTTTTTTAGAAGCTGCACAAATAAAAGCTCCTGCTGATATGCAAGGTGAATCTATAATGCCTCTTTTAAAGCAAGAACCTAATAAATGGAATCGTGATGCTGCTTATTACCACTATTATGAATATCCGGGTTGGCATTCAGTAAAAAGACATTATGGCATAGTAACCAAGGATTACAAGTTGGCACATTTTTATTATGATATAGATGAATGGGAGCTATATGATATTAAAAAAGACCCACAGGAAATGAAGAATGTTTTCCATGATCCTGAATATTCAGATGTGGTAGTAGAATTAAAAAAACAACTGATTGAGTTAAGGGTCAAATATCAGGATTCGAATGAGTTGCAGGAAAAATATTTAGATATGACTAAAAAAACTTCCTCTAACACCAATGAGTCCGAATCAAAAAAATGAAACACTAAAAAACACTTGACATTTATAAGTCTTGACATGAATAAAAAATGCAACCAACTAATTAATAGATGGTTGCATTTTTATAAAGTGACCCCGACAGGATT
>CAYMKR010000231.1:0-4109 GCA_964390865.1 uncultured Flavobacteriaceae bacterium
CTAGATAAAAAGGTTTGTGACAATTGTAAAGTTCGTATCTTTCACGAATGTTAAGGGCTACTATCTGAATCTCATAAATTAATTACAACTGACTTATTATTAATTGTTTATGCATATAAAAGAGCATATTCCTATCCTTGAATGGTTACCAAATTACCAAAAGAAATGGTTAAAAAGTGATCTTTTTGCCGGTTTAACCATTGGTGTTATACTTATTCCACAGGGCATAGCTTATGCCATTATCGCCGGTTTACCACCGATATATGGGCTTTATACTGCTATGATTCCACAAATTGTCTATGCTTTTTTAGGCACTTCCAGGCAATTGGCTATTGGCCCCGCAGCAATGGATTCTCTTATTGTTGCATCAGGTGTAGGGATGTTGGCTGCCATTGGTTCAGAACATTTTATTGTCCTTGCCGTATTATTGGCATTTATGGTAGGCTTCTTTCAAGTGTTATTTGGCCTTTTCCGCCTCGGATTTTTAGTCAATTTTTTATCGAAACCTGTTATCAGCGGATTTACCTCTGGTTCGGCAGTTATTATTGGTATGAATCAAATGGGCAATCTTCTAGGAATAGATTTGGAAAGGAGCAATCAAATGCAAACCCTGATATTTGAAATCTTTGAAAAGGGATCAAATATACATTGGCCAACAACTATAATCGGCATTGTTGCTATTCTTTTGATTGTGGGTATTAAAAAAATAAGCAAAAAAATTCCTGCATCCTTGGTAGTTGTCGTATTAGGGATTTCCGTTGTCTTTTGGTTACATCTAGACATTCAAGGCGTAATGATTTTAGGAGAAATTCCAAAAGGATTACCATCTTTTGTCATTCCTTCTTTTGACAAAGCTTTCATTGAAGAACTTTCGGGTCTGGCCTTAACCTTAGGACTCATTGGTTTTATGGAAGCCATATCAATTGCCAAGTCAATAGAAGTTAAACACAATAATTACAAGGTTAATGCCAATAAAGAATTGATTGCCTTGGGTCTTAGTAATATAACTGGATCTTTTTTTCAAACTTATCCTGCCACAGCTGGTTTTGCCCGGACGGCGGTTAACGACCAATCTGGAGCTAAAACACCTCTATCATCACTTATTGCGGCATTGATTATTGGTCTGTCGTTGCTGTTCCTAACTCCTGCATTTTATTACCTTCCAAAGGCAGCCCTTGCTGCGGTTATCATTGTTGCGGCATTTGGATTACTCGACTTCTCTATGCCTAAAAATCTTTTAAATTATAATAAAAGAGATTTACTCATCCTAAACAGCACTTTAATTGTGACTGTTTTCATTGGGATTAAAGAAGGAATTCTATTCGGTATAATACTGTCATTGGCCATGTTGATCTATAAAACAACCAAGCCGCATATGGCCGTCTTGGGTAATGTTCCAGAAACACATTTTTACCGGAACATCAAACGTTTTAGTGAAGTCATCATTCACCAAGAGATACTTATCATTAGGTTTGATGCACAACTTTATTTTGCAAACGCTTCATACTTCAAGGATAAACTCAAAGAGTTCGCCAAAGAAAAAGGGCCATCCTTAAATCTAATTATCATCGACGCTGAAAGCATGAATGCTTTAGACAGCAGTGCCATTTATACACTAGATGAGATTCATGACTATTTTTCAGCCAAGGGAATTACACTCATTTTTACGGGATTAAAAGGGCCTGTAAGAGACACACTTGTGAAATCAAAACTCATGAAAAAAATTCGGTACGATCATTGCTTTATGAGTATACAGGAAGCTGTTGATTGCTACAAAGAAAACTGCTTTGAACTGCCTAAACGCTATAGTTTTCAGGAGTATACAAAACAATCCAATCGCTAAAAGTAGAAGACAATCGAGTAACAAGTGTTACAAAAGATTATTCTTCAATGATTAACTTTGAGTAAATTTAAAATAAAAAACAATGAAAGTTGAACAATTATTTACAGGATGTCTTGCTGAAATGGCTTACTATATTGAGTCAAATGGAGAAGCGGCAATCATTGATCCGCTAAGAGAGACAGAGCCATATTTAAGGATGGCAGAAGCTGATAATGCAACAATTAAGTATATTTTTCTCACCCACTTTCATGCTGATTTTGTGTCTGGTCAATACGATCTTGCGCAAAAAACAGGCGCTAAGATTATTTTTGGTCCAAATGCGACAGCCGAATACAATATTTATAATGGTAAGGACGGAGAGGAATTTCCGCTTGGCAAAAGTAAAATAACATTATTACACACTCCGGGACATACCATGGAATCTTCTTCCTATTTAATTACAGATGAGCTTGGAAATACGCCTTATGTATGCACAGGAGACTGTTTATTTATAGGTGACGTTGGCAGACCTGATTTAGCCGTAAAACAAGGCAAATTAACAGAAAAAGATTTGGCTGGATTCTTATTTGATTCGCTTCGAAATAAGATTATGACACTTCCTGATGATATCATTGTGTATCCAAATCATGGCGCAGGATCAGCCTGTGGTAAGAACATGAGTTCAGAAACATTTGATACTCTTGGAAATCAGAAGAAAACAAATTATGCACTTCGTGCAGATATGACAAAGGAAGAATTTATTGTGGAAGTAACTACAGGTTTAAAACCTCCTCCACAATATTTCCCTAATAATGTTAGAATGAATAAAACGATCAATACAAGTATTGAAGACATTTTACACAAAGGGACAACACCTCTAGATGCTGCAACTTTTAAAGAATTAAGTGAACAAAAAGATATTCTGGTTGTTGATACACGTAGTAAAGAATTATATAGCGAAGAAGGAACAGTTCCCGGAGCTTGGTATATTGGTATTGATGGTAGTTTTGCTCCTTGGGTTGGAGCGCTGATTAAAGACATCAGCCAGAAAATTATTTTTATTGCGGATAGTGAAAATAGAGTAAACGAAATTGTAACACGCTTCTCAAGAGTAGGTTATGACAATACAATGGGTTATTTAGAAGGTGGGCTGTCAAACTGGAAAAGTCATGGTTTTGAAGTAGATACGATTGGTTCTATCTCTGCACATTTATTTGCAGAAAAATTGGCTAAAGGAGAAATGGAAAAGCCTGTTGATGTGCGTAAAGAATCAGAGTATTTATCTGAACATGTCGTAGGTGTTGAAAATTTCTCGCTAGATTTTATTCATGATAATTTCTCCGAGATCGATACTGAAAAGGAGTATTTCTTGCACTGCGCCAGTGGGTATCGCTCTTTGGTTGCTGCCTCCATCTTCAAAGCTAATGGGGTAGAAAAAGTAACGGATGTTAGAGGTGGATTTAAGGATCTCAAGGAAACGGAAGCTCCGATGACAGATTATGTTTGCCCTACAACCTTGTTGTAGTTCTAATTAAACAGATATTAAAGGGAGTTTATACTCCCTTTTTTTATGTAACATTGTAAGTAATTAAATCAAAAGCGCTTCTAAATGAAAGTTAACACATCAAATATTATACTGTTCGTAATGCTATGGGTGAGTCTTGTGTCCTGCGGTCAGCAACAAAATGAGAAATCCAAAGATCAGAATGCAGCATCTAAAATTTCTTTAATATCTCCTGAAGAGTTAAACAAAGTGAACACAGACATACTTCTAATCGATGTCAGAACTCCTGAGGAATATGCCTCTGGCCATCTTGAAAATTCAGTGAATATTGATTATAAAGCTGGAAATTTTAAGGAGCTTATTGCGGAGCTTGATACAAATCAGGATGTTTACGTTTATTGCAAGGTAGGTGGGAGAAGTAATAATTCTGCCAAGATGATGAAAAAAATGGGTTTTAAAAAAATCTATGACCTTGAGGGTGGAATTAGAAATTGGGAAAAAAACGGTTTAAAAACGATTAAATAAAGCAAATAGACATGCGTAGGTTACTCCTCCCTTTCATACTTTTAACACTTCTGAGCTCATGTAAAACATCCTTATCTGACAAAGAGGTTAAAGTTTATAAGGAAAAAGGTTTGTTGATTGCAAGAAGTACTGGCTCAGAATTGTCTACTACCCTTACCAATAAAATGAAATCTGGCGGGCTTGTTGAAGCTGTTGAATTTTGTAATACTGCTGCACTTCCTATTACGAAGCAAATGTCTGATACTTATGGAGTCGCTA
>CAYMKR010000232.1:0-4100 GCA_964390865.1 uncultured Flavobacteriaceae bacterium
TTGAAGTGTCTGCTATAATCTTCCATTCTCCTTTTATCTTTTTCAGAATAAGCATGAAAATTCCATCGGCATCTCCCACAGATCTTTTTAAATGATATTCTCCCATGACATAGTAAGCACCTTTATCAATGATCGAAATTTCGTTAAGAACGAATTCTAAGGTGCCAAAATGTTCCTCTGTTGGATAGGCTTTTTTATAGCGTTCCAAAGTATTGTTCCATCCATAAACAACACCATTACTACCGTAGAATTTTAGATCTTCAGATTTCCAATAGCCCTCCATAAATGTCTCAATATCGTTATTGTTCCATGCTTGTCTTTGTTCCTCTAGCAAACTTTTAATGGCTTCTTTATCTTTGCTTTGTGCTATTATTGAAAAAGAACTTAAACAGATGAAACTGATAAGTAAGATAAAATTTTTCATGATTAATTATTTAGATTTTCATATAGTCCTCCGAAAGAACTTTTTTAAGCCCGAGCAAAACTTGTTCTGCATTTGTTTTCGAAAAAACCATGGGCGGTTTGATCTTTAAGACATTATGGTCAGGGCCGTCAACACTCATTAAAATACCAAGATCTTTCATGCGATTAGCGAGATATGCCGTCTGATCTGCTAAGGGTTTTAATGTGTTATCGGTGAGCTCAATTCCTAAAAAAAGACCTTGGCCTCTTACGTCCTTAATAATAGGAAACTCCCTTGCAATTTCAAGTAGCTTATTCTTTAGGAAATTGCCAACCTCTAGGGCATTTTCCTGCAATTTTTCTTTCTTAACTATTTGTAAAACCTCGGTTGCAATTGCGCAAGAAACAGGATTTCCACCAAAAGTATTAAAATATTCCATACCATTTGCAAATGTATCAGCTACCGCTTTTGTGCACACAACTGCTGCAACAGGATGTCCGTTTCCTAGGGGTTTGCCAATGGTAACGATGTCAGGGATAACTTCATGCTGTTGAAATCCCCAAAAAGTTGAGCCCATTCGGCCACAACCCACCTGAATTTCATCTGAAATACAGAGTCCACCAGCCTCGCGAACTAGCTTGTATGTCTCTTTCAAAAAACCTGGTGGCAATTCAACCTGGCCTCCACAACTTATGATAGGTTCAATAATAAAAGCAGCAGGAGCTTTACCAGAGTTTAAAAGAGATTTGATTTTGAGTTCAACTTCATCTGCATATTTTCTTCCTGAGTCTAGGCCTATGTATTTGCCTCTAAAACTATCCGGTATGGGAAAAATATGGGTATGCTCAGGGCAGCCACTTCCACCTTTGCTATCAAATTTGTATGAACTTATTTCTAAACACGCATTGGTATTTCCGTGATAGCCCATTTCAGATGCCAGTATATCTTTGTTGCCTGTGACAATTTTTGACATGCGTAATGCAAGTTCATTTGCTTCACTTCCTGAGTTGACAAAGTGAACAACTGTGAATTCTGGAGGAAAGGTTTTAAGCAGCTCCTCAGCAAATAAATTGAGGTTCTGATGTAAGTACCTTGTATTTGTGTTTAATAGGGCCATCTGTTCTTGCCCGGCCCTAACAACAGATGCATGTTCATGCCCAACATGTGCCACATTATTCACGGTATCCAAATAGCTTGTACCGAATTGATCGATTAAATATGCTCCCATTCCTCTAACCATTTGAATGGGTTCATCATACGACAAACACATCCCTTTACCTAAATGTTCTTTACGGTATGTAATGAGCTCTTCATTAGAAGAGGTGGATGGTGTATTAAGACTTTCTAGTTTAAAAAGCATATTAGGATCCGGACATAAACTCTTCCAAACATTGATTTCACTTTTATAAGCAACTCCCGGAAAATCAACGTCATAATCTAACATTGACAACATTAGTTCGAAATGAAGATGAGGGGGCCAATTCCCGTTTTCAGGATAATTTCCTAAATAAGCAAGTAAATCACCTGCTTCAACTATTTCTCCTTTTTTTCTAGCAAGAGCACTTTTAACGGAAAGATGCCCATAAAGGCTATAAAAACTAAGATCTTTTTCTTGGTGTTTAAGAATAATTAATCCACCGTATTCTTTATCTCCTTTATCATTAGTAGCAACAATCACTTCTCCTCGTAAAATGCAATGAACGGCTGTTTCTGGAGGTAGCCAAAAATCAATTCCTAAATGGATGGTCCTGCTTTCTGGTCGTTCATTACCCATTTTCATATAGGCATCTGTGGTATATACCAAACGAGGTTCAAGATAACCTCCACCAATAATTTTATTGGGATGTTTTTGTTGTAGTTTGTTGATTTTGAATTCGAATAGATCAAAGTCTGCAAACTCACTTAGGTGTCCTAACCAATTACTCGAAACGCTTAGATCAAGATTCAGGCAATCTTTTGTGCTTCTCGAAGGAAAGAGTTGTTTAAGATTAAAATTTGTTTTTTTTGCCCAGTTGTAAAATTCAATTTCTTGAGGATGTGGCGAAAACCCACAAGTATTTCGCATGCTGAAATGCACAAAATCAGCACTAAGTTCCCCCCATTTGATTAACACCCCCCATGCCTTAGCATCGCTTACTTGCAAATAGACGTTGTCTGGTTCCTTAATCTTATTTAGGGCAGATTTTGTGACCGTAATGATCAGTCTCATGGCAACTAAGTCATATAGAAATTCAAGTTCTTCATTAAGAATTGGCCAACTTTTGTGGTAGCCTTTTATGATTGCCAAGGAAGCCGATAATGGATCTTCTTGTCCCATGACTCCATAGGCACAGGTTATGGCGAGGTCATTTATTGATTGAGTATATATGGCATCTCCATAATCAATAGCCGCCAAGACCATTGGATCTTTGAGGTCTGAGGATACAATAACATTATGGTCATTAGCATCATTATGAATGACGGATTGCCTTAATTTCTTATATCCCTTCTGTATTTTTTTAAACCGATCCTGGAAGTAATGAAGAATTTGTTGTTCTTCGTTATTAAACAATTCGAGGTGTGAACAGGTCCATAAGGAATCAGCAAGATCCCATTCAAAATTTCTATGAGCTTTTGGATGGTCAAAATTTTGAAGGGCCTTGGTAAGTATGCCACACGTTTCTCCTAGACTTAACCTCAAAGAATCCCGCTGTGGATTTAATTCGTGGTAGATTCGTCCAGGAATCCAACTAAGTAACCTGACATATCTTTGTCGATCAAAATCATCTGTGACCTCAGTTATAAGTTGTGAGGATGAATCTAAAAATGGTACCGGAGCAATTAAAGAACTTTTATGATGCACCAAATGCTGCAATAATTTTTGTTGGAAATCTAATTCTTCAAAAGCAGTTCCAGGCCTCGATATTTTTAAGATATAGGTATCTTTACTTTCGACGCGAATTTTAAAATTCATGTCATATTCTCCCGGAAGCATGCTAGCTTCCCCAATAATTCCATAAAACTGAAAAAGGATTTCTACCGCTTTATTAGGGCTGATTAGTATTTCATCATAGCTGAGTTCTTTCATAAAATGAATTGTTTAGAAAGGGCGATGCGTTTCCGTTTTAAAATTGGATGTTTTACTATAAATCATAAAAATGGGCTACTTATTCAATGGTCATAATAATTATCTTAAAATAAAACCCTTTTTCATAGGGTCTGAAGGGTCTATTACAAATGTATGCATTCCTGTAATAAATGCAGTTCCCTGAACTTCCGGAATTACGGCTTTAAATGGTCCAAAATCTAATTCTTTAACAACCGATCCCACAAACACAGAATCCGTTATACTCTCAATACTCATGCTTTCGCCTAATGCAATTTCATTTCTTAGCATATGTATCGCCATTCTGCCAGAAACTCCAGATCCTGTGGGGGATCTATCAACTTCTCCATCTGCGAAAATGCATACGTTTCGGCTATCGATTCCATCCTTTTCTGATTTATCCAGAAATATGGTCCCGTATAAAAATCCAAGATCCTTTTCTAGAGGATGATAGATGTCTGGGTCGTTTAAAGCCACTGCGTTTTTAATATCCGTCCCGTATTTGATCAATTCCTGATAAGAATCTTTAGAAAGATCAAATTCAAAATCGTTTTTAGTCATATCGACATAAGCATAATACGCACCACCAAAAGCAAGATCATAGATGACATT
>CAYMKR010000233.1:0-4093 GCA_964390865.1 uncultured Flavobacteriaceae bacterium
AACTGGAAATCCTTATTTCACAACAGATACTGCTGCTGTTTTAAGAGCTATTGAGATTGGTGCGGATGTTATTATTAAGGGAACTCGGGTTGACGGTATTTACTCATCTGATCCTGAAAAAGATGCATCGGCTGTTAAATATGAAAATATTACTTTTAAGGAAGTCATGAGCAAAGATCTGAAGGTTATGGATATGACCGCATTTACATTAAGTGAAGAAAACGACCTACCGATCATTGTATTCGACATGAATAAAAAAGGGAACCTGATGAAAGTAATATCAGGTGAAAATGTTGGAACGCTAGTTAATTCATAAATCTTTATTATCATGAATGAGGAAATTCAATTTATAATAGATTCGACAAAAGAACAGATGGAAAGCTCTATCCATCATTTGGAAGCAGAATTTGTAAACATCAGGGCCGGAAAAGCAACACCTTCGATGTTAAGTGGTGTGAAAGTTGAGTATTATGGGTCTTTAACCCCTTTAAGTCAGGTCGCAAACGTGAATACCATTGATGCGCATACAATTACAGTTCAGCCATGGGAAAAACAACTTATCCCAGAAATTGAAAAAGGCATCCTTAACGCTAACCTTGGATTTAATCCAATGAACAACGGTGAAAGTATCATCATCAATGTGCCAATTCTAACTGAGGAAAGAAGAAGAGAATTGGCTAAACATGCCAAATCTGAAGGTGAAGATGCAAAAGTTAGCATCCGAAACGATCGAAAAGATGCCAATAACGAATTGAAAAAGCTTGATATTTCCGAAGATTTACTTAAAAATACTGAACAGGATGTTCAAGATCTTACTGATAAATATATCCAAAAAATTGATGCTCTTTATTTGATTAAAGAGAAAGAAATTATGACCGTTTAATCAGTCTTTTCAATTATCGGCTTTTTGATTTGACCAAGCTTCAAAAAATTCATGATAATGTTGATTGCAAATAAAGCTGGAAAGCTTTAAAATTTTTATTTATGAATTTTTGGCAAATAGTATCGCGGTTTATCTTAAAACGAAGAGTATTTATTCTTATCGTTCTTGCGGCGGCTACTGTTTTCCTTGGATCTAAGATTCAGAACATTAAGTTTTCACATTCTGAAGCCAACCTTCTTCCTAAAGATCATGAAGAAAATATTAAATATGATCACTTTCTAGACATTTTTGGCGAGGAAGGCAACATGATTATATTGGCAGTTCAAGATTCCAGTTTGTTCAAAGTGGATAACTTTAATAAATGGAACGAATTCTCCCATAAACTTGATTCATATCCTGAAGTAGATTTTTCCGTCTCCATTGGCGATATTAAAAAACTCAAAAAGGATAAAAAGAATCAAAAATTTATCGTTGAACCTATTTATGAAAACATGCCTCAGTCAGATGAGGAAGTAGATAAAATTCGTAAAGAATTATTTGAAAAACTTCCTTTTTTTGATAATATCCTCTTTAATAAAGAAACAGGAACTGTTCAAACTGCAATTTATCTAGATAAAGCTATAATCAATACAAAACAAAGGGAACTCTTTGTTTTTGATGTTCTTAACCCTTACGTAGAAGCTTTTGAAAAAGATACCGGCTTAGATGTTAGGGTTTCTGGCATGCCTTTTATACGGACCATGAATGCGCAGAACATTATCGATGAAATTGGCATTTTCGTTGGCCTTGCCCTATTTGTTACTTCACTTATCTTTTGGCTCTTCTTTAGGTCATACAGAGCCACCTTAATCACAATGACGGTAGTTAGTATTGGTGTGGTGTGGGCTTTAGGTTTTATTGGTTGGTTCGAGTATGAAATATCAGTTTTAATGGCACTTATTCCTCCTTTAACAATCGTTATTGGCGTTCCAAATGCGATCTTCTTGATTAATAAATACCAGCAAGAAGTTAAAAAACATGGAAATCAGGCCAAATCTTTACAGCGTGTCATTTCAAAGATTGGTAATGCAACTTTAATGACCAATATCACTACGGCATCTGGTTTTGCGACATTTATTTTTACAAATAGCCAATTACTAAATGAATTTGGTATTATAGCCTCCATTAATATATTGGCCATTTTTGTGCTTTCTCTATTGATCATTCCGATCATTTATAGTTTTATGCACAAACCCAAGGATAAGCATCTCCGCCACCTTGAAAGAAAATGGATTGATGCTATTGTCAATTGGATGGAAAATACTGTGAGACATCACCGAATTGCCATTTATATATCTACCGTTTGCATCATTGTGGGAAGTATCATTGGCGTTTATATGATTCGGGTGTCAGGAAGTTTAATTGAAGACATGCCAAAAGGAAAGCAGTTCTATAAAGATATTGTTTTCTTCGAGCAGGAATTTGGTGGAATTATGCCCCTAGAGATATTGATAGATACCAAACGAAAAAATGGTGTTATGAATCTTTCTACGTTAAAAAGGATGAATAAACTGGATGAAGAGATTGACGAAATTCCTGAATTATCAAAATCCATTTCAATCTTGAATATGGTAAAGTATTCTAAACAGGCATTTTATAATGGCAACCCAAAGTATTATCAACTTCCTACTGAACAAGAAAAAAACTTTATTCTAGCGTATACTAAAAACTCTGATGCCACTTCGGATCAATTAAAGAACTTTGTTGATTCTACAGGGCAATATGCCAGGATAACTACGTTTATGAAAGATATCGGGACTGAAAGAATGGAAAATATTGAAGATCGAATTCAAACCAAGGTCGATCAGGTTTTTCCCAGCGAGCGATTTGATGTTTCTTTGACAGGAAAGGCACTTGTCTTTTTAAAAGGGACAAATTATCTGGTGAAGAATCTGGTTATTTCACTGTCATTGGCTATTTTATTAATCTCTCTGTTTATGGCTTGGATGTTCAAGTCTTACAAAATGATCATTATATCGCTTATTCCAAACATCCTACCCTTACTAATCACAGCTGGGTTAATGGGATATCTTGGCGTACCAATTAAGCCTTCAACAGTGCTGGTATTTAGCATTGCATTTGGTATCTCAGTAGACGATACAATTCATTTTCTTGCCAAATACAGACAAGAACTCATCGCACATAATTGGAATGTAAGAAAATCGGTATATGCAGCTCTAAGGGAAACCGGAGTCAGTATGTTTTATACCTCCATTGTCTTATTTTTCGGCTTCCTTGTTTTCACTGTTTCAAGTTTCGGAGGAACCATAGCTCTTGGTGGCCTAGTCTCTGTAACCTTACTTTTTGCAATGGTTTCCAATTTATTGCTATTACCTTCGTTATTACTTTCTTTAGAATCTAGAATAGCGAATAAAAAGACATTAAAAAAACCAGCTATTTCTATCATCCCCAAAGAAGATGAAGAAGGCTAAAATTATCATTATACTATGAAAGGAATTATTTTAGCAGGTGGAAGCGGGACAAGACTACATCCCTTAACCCTCGCAGTAAGCAAGCAATTAATGCCCATTTACGACAAACCAATGATCTATTATCCGCTCTCGGTATTGATGTTGGCTGGAATAAAAGAAATTCTGATCATCTCTACGCCAAATGATCTTCCTTTATTTGAAAGGTTATTAGGAGATGGTAAAAAATTGGGATGTCGTTTTGAGTATGCGGTGCAGGAAATTCCAAATGGTTTAGCACAAGCTTTTGTTATTGGCGAAAGTTTTATAGGAGATGATGACGTTGCACTTATCCTCGGAGATAATATTTTTTATGGCGCCGATTTGGAAAGAAGACTTGAAAAAGCGACTTCTCCAGAAGGTGGAGTTGTTTTTGCATATCATGTAAATGACCCTGAACGATATGGCGTTGTGGAGTTTGATAAAAATTTTAACGCTATTTCGATTGAAGAAAAACCGGAGGTACCCAAGTCAAATTATGCGGTACCAGGTATTTACTTTTATGATAATACTGTAGTTGCTAAAGCCAAAAAAATCAAACCTTCAATCAGAGGAGAGTATGAAATAACCGATATTAACAATGCCTATCTTGAAGATGGTAATTTGAGGGTAGCTCTGCTCGGAAGAGGCACCGCATGGCTTGATACAGGAACCTTTTCATCACTTATTCAAGCACAGCAATTTGTGCAGGTTATTGAAGAAA
>CAYMKR010000234.1:0-4073 GCA_964390865.1 uncultured Flavobacteriaceae bacterium
TTCAGTAAATGCTTTTAAATTAAAAGATGTGATTCCAGTATTCCAAATAGCCACTAAACGCTTTATGGAAGAGTATGAGAATAAGCTTGAATCTATCATCCAGGAAAATTACACATCAATTCATCCTACAGTAAGATGGAAATTCTATGAAGAAGCTGAAGATTATATGTATAAATCTAAGGAAGGCACTAAAAAGGTTGAGCTTAAGAATATTGTTTTTGATAACGTGATTCCTTTATATGGACAAAGCGATATTCGTAATTCTTCTTTACATAGAAATTTATCAATTCAGGAAGATCTTGTCAAGCAGCTGGAATATGCTTCTGAGATTATGAACAAGGCCGAGGAAACATTTAGATTGCCGATATACAAGGAGCTTTCCACTAGAATAACTAATAACCTCAATAAGTTAAATGACAAACTCAATTCAGGAGATGAAAAGGGATTGATAGAATTCTTAAAGAATGAAATTTATCCTGTTTTTGATCATTTAAAATCTGTTGACGTGGATTTTGAAGCTGATATTAATATCTATATGGATAAAATTGATGATGATCTCCAGGTTATTTATGATAAGAGAAAAAAGTATGAGCATAGTGTAAATGTTCTTAACGGAAAATTGGCTGACTTTATAGATGAAAAACAAATCGAGGCCCAAAAAATGTTTCCGCATTATTTTGAAAGATATAAGACTGATGGTGTAGAATATAACATGTATATAGGCGCGTCACTTGTAAATAAACATAAGTATCATGAACTCTATTTGCACAACTTGAGACTTTGGCAAATGGAAATGATGTGTGAATTAGAAAATGTCGCTTTTGAACTGAAAGATAATTTGGATCATCCCTTGGAAGTGGCTTCACTAATTTTGGTTCATAACAGCCCCATGTCAATTGAATTCAGAATGGATGAGAAACGCTTTGATGTGGATGGAGCCTATAACATAAGGTACGAAATCATTAAAAAACGCATTGACAAGGCTAAAATTGTAAAAACGAATGAAAGACTTACGCAACCAGGTAAAATAGCCATTGTTTACAGTCAGAAGAAAGACGCGCTTGAATATAGGAAATACATAAAACACCTACAATCTACCAATTATCTTAATCCTATAATTGAGGATCTAGAAATCGAAGAATTACAAGGGGTCTCCGGATTAAGGGCTTTGCGTGTTGAGGTTAATTATGATTTGCAAAAGGACAAGAATGTAAGCCTGGATGACATCATGAAAGTTATTGAAGAATAACCAAAGTAATTATCAAGAAGTTTCAAGAACTGAAAATGCTACAATGAAGGCAATTACAGAAAGGATAATGCCAAACATAAATATGTTATAAGCATATCGTAATAATTTATACTTTTTATCTAATACGATTCCGAGATAATAAAGATCTTTCATCAATGATTCGTACAAATAATCACGGTCATTCATCATGTCTTTCATTCCTTCTTTAAAATCTTCAAGTGGAATTTTATGAAAGTTACCAAAAAAGAGGAGATTTACTTTTCTGTTTTTGATATCATCCTTTGTAAATTTTCCGGAGGTTACTTTCGGTCTGGTAGCCAGAACCGAAAAAATCATTGCGACAATTGCTGTCAATACAAACAGTAAAGTAGGGAAAATAAGATAAAAATTTGCCGGTTTATCTAATTTAGGAAACAAGTTTGCAAGAACGATAGACAATATGATAGCATTGACTGAAAGCAAAATATTAGCTTTAGTATCAGCAATATCACTGAGTTTTATATGATTCTTCAACGTGACCCGATACATGGTTTGTATACCTCTGTCAGGATTGGTTCCTTTATCTTTTCTAAGTTTTACCGTTTCACTTTTAAGTTTGTTTTTTTGATCTTTTTCGGCTTCTTTTTTAATTATTTTTTTAACGTCTTTTTGAACTTTTAACCAATTAGTTGATTTCTGAGTAGCGAGTTGACTAAAGGCATAATCTGTAAAATATTTGTGATCTATGAGAAAGGTTTCATTTTTTTGAAGCCATTCAAGTTCTGAAAAGTTTATCCCACATAACTCTTGAATCTCAAGTCTAAGTAAACTGGATTTTTCGAAAAAATCCTTTCCACCTAAATGATACATGTCAGCATCACATATAATTTTTTGGATAGTATTTTTTGGATTTTGTGGCATCTTTGTCGCCATTATAGTATCGCTTACTAAATCAATTCGCTCGATCGGGTATTCTTTTGATTCAAGAAATTTTTTGGCAATTTCGACGCTTTTATCTTCATGATTTTCAAACCCTTTAGTATATCCAGTATCATGAAACCATGCCGCTAGTAATAAGACTTCATGGTTAGATTCATCTATTTTTTCAGCCTGAGATATTTCCTCAGAAATACTAACAACGGCTAGTGTGTGTTCATAATTATGATAAACTGCTTCTTGCGGAAGATCATTTTTAAATAGATCAAAAACAAACGATTTAACTTCTAAAAATATTTCGTTCTCAAGCATTTGAATTATATTAGTAGGAAATCAAAAGTACATAATTTTTTATACGTGTAGTTTTTTAATATTAATTCATGTTTTTTTTTAGATTAAGGGTCTTTCATTTTGTAAGTTTTTCTCTGGTATTGGCCCTTCTGGGATGTGCTACCTATGAACCTCACTTCAATGATGATAAGATGGTTGGCCCTGGAGAAGACACACCGTTGAATAATCATATCCATAGTTTATATTTAATTGGAGATGCTGGTGGTGCAGAGGCAAGTGAATCACTAACTCATTTTCAGGGTTTAAAGGAGAAGTTGGCTTTAGAATCAACTAATTCTAGTGTAATTTTTTTAGGTGATAATATTTATGAAAAAGGTATGCCTAAGAAGGAACATGAAGACAGAAGTTTAGCAGAACATAGAATCGATGCTCAATTGGATCTGATCAAGGGATTTAAAGGGAAGGTGATTTTTATTCCAGGGAATCATGATTATTACTCAGGAGGAGTAAAAGGAGTTTTAAGGCAAGCTAATTATATTAAAAAAAAGACAGGGAAGAAGGATTTGTTTTTGCCAGAAAATGGTTGTCCTATTGAAAAAGTAGATCTTAATGATGACATTGCCCTTCTTGTTTTAGATACCCAATGGTATCTTGAAAATTGGGATAAAAGCCCCACGAAGAATGATGACTGTGATGTGAAGACTAGAGATCAGTTTTTTGAAGAATTTGAATCTCTTGTGAAAAAAAATGCAATGAAAACGACTATCGTGGCGCTTCATCATCCTCTGTTTAGCGGAGGGCCTCATGGAGGCCAGTTTAAATTCTCACCCTTGGCATCGATTCCTAATTTGTTACGAAAAACAAGTGGCGCTTCAATGCAAGATCAACAGAATCCATTTTTTATCCAATTAAAAAAAAGATTGATTACGCTATCTCAATATGGTGAAAAGATCGTTTTTGTATCTGGTCATGAGCATATTTTACAGTATATCGAAAGGGAAGATATTGTTCAAATTATAAGTGGATCAGGGTCAAAGACATCGGCGTCGAGACACATAGCCGGAAGCAAATTCTCTATGGGTGATTTGGGCTATGCTAAATTGGATGTTTTTGAGAACAGAGCACTTGAAGTAGGTTTTTATAGCGCAGGAAATAAAAGGGATTCATTAGTTTATTCAAAGAAAATATTTGAGAGAGATAAAAAGAGAGAAGAGATGGATTATGCTGTTGAGTTTGATAGTATAATGACGGCTTCAGTTTATACAGAGGAAGAGGTTACCAAAGGAAAAACCTATAAATTCTTATGGGGAAAGCATTATAGGGAGTATTATGGAAAACCAATTAAGGTCAAAGTAGTTTCCTTAGATACTTTGAAGGGAGGTCTGGTTCCTGTAAGAAAAGGAGGAGGTCATCAATCTAATTCACTTCGTTTAGAAGATAAACACGGGAAGGAATACGTTATGAGAGCCTTGCGGAAGAATTCGAATAGATTTTTACAATCAATGTTTTTGGATAGGAATATTGAAGGGAAATTTGACGACACTGTAACTGAAGACATGTTGCTAGATGTTTTTACAACAGCCCACCCTTATGCTCCAATGATGTTAGGGCCTATGAT
>CAYMKR010000235.1:0-4063 GCA_964390865.1 uncultured Flavobacteriaceae bacterium
CAAAACCTTCGTAAGTACTAAAATAAGTGCAGGCCCTACCATGCGCATAAACATCCGACAAATCTTTATGATCCAATACTTTATGTGAAGCAAAAATGATTTGATGCGATAGATTCAGCTCATGAATTTGATCTATCAATTCATTATAATACTCCTTATTTTCATCGTCATGATTATTTCCTGTGATAACAAGTTTTAACTTTTTATCATTTAGCTTATCAATTAATGAAATAGCCGTTTCAATTCCTTTGCGTCTTACAATTCGTGTCACTTGTAACAAGGCAATTTCACCTTTTTTCACACCTACATCTCTAAGAAACATTTCATTTTCTGGAGTTGGAACACCATAAACCCGATTAAAATCCATCACATTGGGCACCATTGTAGCATCAATATGAAAGCGTTTTTTAAAGGTTTCAACACCAAATGTATTGATCACAGCGTGTTTTACATTGGGCAGAAGCAAAGGAAAGTTATCGTCAACATATTGGTTAATTTCAGGGTGAGCCGAAATATAACGCTGACCTCTTTCCCAATGAAAGTCATGATCATGTGTTACAATGGGTAAACCAGTATGCGTGATTAGCTTTTTAATCGCAATACCCATAGATAATTGACAAGGAAGTGCCGATGCGTTTTCTGAGAGTAAAACATCTATTTTTTTATCTTTTACCCATTGAAGCAGGACTTTTTCAATCATATCAGACCACTTCTCAACATGGTCAAGCAAAGGCCCAGGATCCTTATCTGGTTCAAAAAATGCTTTTCTTTGTTCCCATTCGGCTTCGGCCGAAAAAAAAGATAAAGCAGGAAAGAGATAATTATGTTCATAATCCATCTGCCAAGACTCAAATTCTCCAGACATGATAAACACTTCATGACCTAATTTCTTTAATATATCTATCCACTTCTCAGTTTCAAGCGCTACACCATCAACTCCACCAATTCTACCAATAATAATACCTATGCGCATGTTCAATAAATAAGGGTTTGTATGCACTAAAGATACATTTTTTATCAAAAAATTGAAGACATTTAAGAGATTGTAGTCAATAAATTACCACTATAGAAATTTTGGTAAGTTTTAATTATGAGTTCAGAAATCTAGCGTGCATATTTTGATGAAATGATAAGTAAAAATGACAAAACAAAGAAAGAAACGGCTCTTTTAAAGTCTTGATAATTGAAAAACGATAGCATTTAGGATTTGTTCCGCCTGAAATGAGTAAATCAAGACAAGAGTAATTCATTAAAAGAAGGTATTTATTTAGCACAAGGCTAACAGCTCGAAATTAAAAAGAGCAAACTTCGTTGGATAAAACGAAAAAGTCAATTAAAAAAATTAATCCAGCTACTAACAGGATCGGGTCTTAGTCATCAAGGTGAATTGACGATGAAACTTCATTTCAATCGTCAGCAACAAAACAACTCCTGCCCTCCTTACATCCAGAAGTTGACACCAAACCATCGTCCGGGCCAGAAGCTCCTGCAGAATTGATACACCAGCATATTGTATTGGCATCATCTAACAAAAGCCAGGGCTGATCACCTCCTTCCATCATGCCATAAGGATTTCTGGCACGGAGGAATTTACAGATACTATTATTTTTTGATTTCATAGATTACAGAGCTAGATGATTTCTAAAATTGCTTGTTTAATAATTGATTCAAATAAAGGTACTTTATATGCATTTTTTGATAGAGGACGTGCTATACTCATCGCCGCTTTAGCTGCTGCTAAGGCATTTTCCGAGTTGATATCTTTTTTCTCCATGGCCTCTTGCGCCTGTATAGAACGATAAGGCACTGGTGCAGCTGCACCTAAAACAATACTTGCCGATTTACACGTATTCCCTGAAACTTCCATAACCACAGCCACGTCTCCCAATGACCAATCATAAGATTCACGAGCCACATTTTTGATATAAAAACTTTTTTGGTTTTTGGAAGGAGGCGGAAGAACAATATCGGTAATAATTTCTTTGGCCTGTAAAATGGTTTCCATCGAAATATCCTTACCAACAGAAACAAAAAAGTCATCCATCTGGATTTTTTTCTTTTTACCATCAGCACCTACAATAACAACACTGGCCTTAAAAGCCATAAGGGCTGTGGCAATAGATGAGGCGTGAATACTCACGCAAGAACCATTATCAATGATCGCATGGTTTTCGTTTTCACCCGTTTCAGAGTGTCGGGCAAAACATCGATCTCCTGCTTTACGGAAGCATTGATGATCAGCCGATCGGAAATACCAACAACGGTTGCGTTGCGCGATATTACCACCTAAAGTTGACATATTGCGCAATTGAGGTGTCGCGGCATGATTAACCGCTTGATGCAAGGCTAAATAATTTTCTTTGATTTCTGGATTCGAAGCAATCTCAGCTAAGGTAACATTAGCGCCAATACTCAAGCCTTCTTTACGGTCATTACTAATCTTATCAAGACCGGGAATATTCCGAATATTGACGATTTTTTCAGGGGCTAACAAACCTTCCTTTACCCAGTCAAACACATCAATCCCACCCGATTTAAAAACCGCTGCTCCTTTCGAAGACGCATACAATTGTTCAGATACTGTTGAATTTACCTGCTCTAGTGCATCTTCAAGAGATTTGGCTTCATACCAACTAAATTTATTCATGTCTTAATTTTTTAAAGGCTTCAAACAATCAAACCCCATACTAAACTTTATTTAATGCTTTAAGAATGCTTGCCGGTGTAATAGGGATTTCATAAATCCTTATCCCGATGGCATTATAAACTGCATTGGCAATTGCCGCCGAAGTGGCAATATTTGCAGGTTCACCTATACCATAAGCATCAGTAGATGAACGCCCTGCATACTCTTCCACAATAATGGATTCAATCTCAGGAATTTCCATAGAGAAAGGAGTCTTATACTGATCTACGTTGGCATTCATCATGTGTCCAGTGCTTTTATCCATTACCCGGTTTTCATAAAGAGCATAAGAAACACCTTGGATCACTCCTCCATTGATTTGGCTTTCTATTTGACCTATATTAAGTGGTCGGCCACAACTGTGGGCTGCCACAATCCTGTCAACTTTCACAAATCCGGTATCTGTATTCACACTCACTTCTGCAAATTGTACAGATCCTAAATCACCATAAGCTAAGCCCCAGGGTTGTTGAAACCCGCCATAATCATCTGATCGACTGGCAAATTTGCTAATTTGACTCGTACGCATCAATTTAGTCGCTTCCTTAAACGACATTTTAAGGGTAGCATCTTTGTTACTGATCACTTCCCCTTTAGTTATTGACAATTCAGAAGAGTCAGTTTCCCATTTTTTTGCCACTAGTTTCAATAATTCTTTCTTTGCTTCATAAGTTGCGTTACGCGCAGGTGGAGTAATTGATCCTGTCACAATACTTCCTCCTGAACCTGGTCCGACAGGGAAAAGTGTATCCCCAATATTAACCGTAATATCTTTAACTTCCAATCCCAATTCTTCGGCAACAACCTGAGCGAGTATGGTTTTAGTCCCTGTACCAATATCCTGAACACTAGATCTGATCTCAACAGCGCCGTCATTGTGAATCTTAACCTCCACAGAAGAATCTAATATTACAAATCTGGGCCATGTAGATTGACCTACTCCCAATCCTTTCTTCACAACACCTTTGCCTGATCCAGCGGTTTGACGCCTTGACCAGTCGAAAAGTTTAGCGCCTCTTTGTCGTTCAACTTTTCTCACTTCGCTTTTATCAATAAGATCCCGATAAGTCAAAGGGTCCAATTCCAGTTTTTCTGCTAATTCATCAATGGCCTGTTCGAGCCCAAAAGCCCCTTGAACATTACCCGGAGCACGCCAGGCTGCCCCTGGCCCGGCATTGGTAAGTACATCATATTGTTCGGTTGCAAAATTAGGACAGGGATAAAGGATCTGAGCAATCCTTCCTACACCAGCACCCAATGCCACCCCAGCTGTTCCATGTGAACGCTGTTGAATTCCGGTTAGGGTACCATCTTTCTTGGCACCTATTTTTAGGTATTGTATTGAATTCGGTCGGTTACCTTCAGCAATATGTTCTT
>CAYMKR010000236.1:0-4059 GCA_964390865.1 uncultured Flavobacteriaceae bacterium
TGGATCTATCTATTGGTTCATAACTGCTCAATTGTAACCATTCCCTAAAAGAGAAAGTCTCATCACTTTTGAACTCAAGAGGTTGCCCGACTTTCAAAATTTCTTCAGGACTTGAAGGTTTTTCAATGGGTACTTCTACAGATTTAGGTTCTTCAATAGCATCATCTTCTTTTTCTTTCGGCGGGTCATTTTCTTTAGAGATTAAGTCAACTGGAGCCGGATGAATATCGAGATCATCAGAAGTGATATTGTCAAATAGCAGAGAACGGTCAGTAGTATAAGCCGCTGTTATTTTTAAATGATCATTATATTTAAAACTATGTCGTTTTTTTAACCCTTTTAGATGAAGATAATGCGCAACTTGAAAATAGGGGTATTGTTCGGTAATTTCCCGTAAACCCTCAATCTGACCTTTTTTGATCTGGTCAGGTTGTGATAAAATTTCATTAAATTCAATTAAGTTCATAAGCTACCATTTGGCAACAGCCGCATTAAATATATCTTGGGTTATTCTTTCAAAGATATCGTCATAAGCAGATTCTAAGACTGAACCAGTTAACTGTAATGATCCATCATAATCACTGTAAAATGAAAATGATTGTTCAAAATTGTCTTCTTCATTTAACCTGTTGTAATATCTAACTCGAACTCCGACGGTCAGTCTGTTTTGAGCGGCCGTTTGTTCAGCAGTTGCTGCTATCGGAGTGATTCGATATTGAGTGATTTCACCTTCAAAATATAGATCTCCACCTGCATCAGTCAATTTCAAATTAGTCTGCCTTAAAAACAAATCTTGCAGGGCTAAAGTAAAACTTTGACTCAAGGTGGGTTCAACCAGTATGGCCGTATTTGGAAAATAATCTATTTGTATGGTCTTTGCATCTCCTGTACTTCCTCCGGTAAAAGAATAAACTCCGCATCCAACAGGAATAAGAAGTAAGATGCAAGCTAATCCAAAGAATGTTTTTTTCATGATATACTATTGTGTATAAAACCAGATGCTAATGGATTTTTCAGTTGATCATTCAGTTATCAAAGGGAAACTAAGATGAACAAATAAACAATTAAAGGATCGAAATCACAAATTATATTGGTTTATTTTTCTGTATAAAGTCCTTTCGGAAATGCCTAATTCTTTAGCAGCTAGTTTCCTTTTTCCTTTATTTCTTTCAAGCGCTTGTTTGATCATTTCAACTTCTTTCTCCTGAAGTGAAACCGTTTCTTCAATGGTTTCAGCATCATCAAAAGAAACAACATTTGGATGAGGTTCAAAACTGTCTGTTTCTCTTTGGGACATTATTTCTAAAGTATGGGCTTCTTTCAATTCTTCATTCTTCCCATAAATCTTGTCAATCAGAATTTGGGTATTTTTCTCACCTTTGTCAGGGAGCTCTTCATTAATCAATTCTTTAGTTAATTTTTTGAGATCAGTAATGTCATTTCTCATGTCAAAAAGAATTTTATACAGAATCTCTCTTTCATTAGCAAAGTCACTTTCAGGTTTTTTATCCGAAATCAATGCTGGTAAATTTTGATTGTAATCAGGTAAATAGGAGTGAAGAATAGCTCCGGTAATATTTCTGTTTTGTTCAATTACAGAAATTTGTTCGGTAAGGTTTCTCAATTGTCTGATATTACCTTTCCATTGATTAGAAACTAGTGCTTCAATGGCGGCATCATCAAGGCGAATGGTTGGCATACTGTATTTCTGTGCAAAATCCGCGGCAAATTTTCTGAATAAAAGGTGGATATCATCTGGTCTGTTTCTAAGCGCCGGCAAGAAAATCTCCACCGTACTTAACCTATAATATAAATCTTCTCTAAACTTACCCTTTTGGATGGCCTCCACCATATTTAAATTTGTTGCAGCTACAATTCTAACATTGGTTTTTTGCACTTTTGAAGAACCCACTTTAAAAAACTCTCCATTCTCAAGAATCCTCAATAGCCGAACTTGAGTTGTTAGCGGTAGTTCGCCTACTTCATCAAGAAAGATAGTACCTCCATCAGCTACTTCAAAATAGCCATTTCTCGCTTGAGAAGCTCCTGTAAAGGACCCTTTCTCATGGCCAAAAAGTTCACTGTCTATAGTTCCTTCAGGAATTGCCCCACAGTTTACAGCTATATATTTAGCATGTTTTCTATGAGATAGATTGTGGATGATTTTAGGAATAACTTCTTTACCAACGCCACTTTCACCAGTAACGAGGACAGAAATATCAGTAGGTGCTACTCTCATAGCCTTTTGAAGAGCCAGATTCAGCTGATTGTTATTTCCGATTATGCCGAATCGTTGTTTGATGGTCTGTAATGAGTCCAAGCTGAATTATTTAATTCCTGATTATATCAGGGTTTGTTATCAATTTATTAAGAAGCTACTCTTGTCCCGATTAGTGTGGCTGAGGTACAGTTATCAACCTTTACCATAACCAAGTCGCCAATTTTCTCATCCGTTTTCGGGAAAACGGCTACCGCATTCTGAGAATTTCTTCCCATCCAATGCTCAGAAGACTTTTTTGAATTACCTTCGATCAGAATCTCAACCGTTTTTCCTATCATCTGTTGCATCCTATATAAGCCATGCTTCTGTTGTAAGTCAATTATTTCAGAAAGCCTTCTTTTTTTGACCTCATGAGGAACATCATCTTCCATTTTTTTTGCTGCAAGCGTGCCAGGTCGTTCAGAATATGCGAACATGAATCCAAAATCATATTTCACGTACTCCATCAAGGATAAAGTATCTTGATGATCTTGTTCAGTTTCTCCACAAAATCCCGTGATCATATCCTGAGATATCGCACACTCAGGGATGATTCTTTTAATATTGTCAACCAACTCCATATATTCTTCACGAGTGTGTTGTCGATTCATTCTTTCAAGCATTCTCGTACTGCCTGTTTGAACGGGTAAATGGATATAGTTACAAATATTATCGAATTTAGCCATACTGTGAAGTACATCAATACTCATGTCCTGAGGATTTGATGTTGCAAAACGAATTCTCATTTTCGGAACAGCAAGTGCAACCATTTCCATTAATTTTGAAAAATCAGTAGCTGTCGCTTTTGCAATCTCCGAAGCATTTTTAAAATCTTTTTTCAATCCACCACCATACCACAAATAGGAATCTACATTTTGACCTAATAAAGTAATTTCCTTGTATCCTTTATCCCAAAGGTCTAGAGCTTCATTAACGATACTCTGAGGGTCACGACTTCTTTCCCTTCCACGAGTGAATGGCACTACGCAAAAAGTACACATATTGTCACAACCTCTGGTAATTGAAATAAATGCCGAGACTCCATTGCTGTTAAGTCTCACTGGAGTAACATCACCATAAGTTTCTTCCTTTGATAAGATTACGTTAATTGCATCCTTACCACTTTCAATTTCCTTAACCAAATTTGGCAGATCACGATAAGCATCGGGCCCGACTACCAAGTCAACCATTTTTTCTTCTTCTAAAAATTTGGTTTTTAACCTTTCAGCCATGCACCCAAGAACGCCAATTTTCATTGCTGGGTTGATGCGTCTTACACGGTTATATTTTTGTAATCTTTTTCTAATAGTCTGTTCAGCTTTTTCCCGAATTGAACAAGTGTTTACCAATACAAGGTCAGCTTCTTCCAATAAATGTGTGGTGTTAAATCCTTCCTTTGCAAGAATAGAGGCCACGATTTCACTATCGTTAAGGTTCATCTGACATCCATAACTTTCTATAAAGAGTTTCTTACTATTACCTATAACATTATTAGTGACCAAGGCTTGGCCTTGTTTCTTCTCTTCTATGATATTTTCACTTGCCATTCTCAAATTTTTCGGTTTGCAAAGATACGATCAAATTTTGTTTTTATGACATTTTGACATAGAAAATACATTTTCAACAACGTTAAAATATCCCTAAATCTCACGATTTTTGGCTTTGAAAATTTAGAATTAAAAATTTCTATATACTTTTGCAATCTCTAAATAAGGAATTACGTCATGTAGTTTAGGAAATCTTTCTTATGTTGCGTCCTGAATAAAATAGATAAGAATGTCGAAGAATTTAGGGATATT
>CAYMKR010000237.1:0-4029 GCA_964390865.1 uncultured Flavobacteriaceae bacterium
AGTTGGATTATGAGGAAAGAAAAGACTGGGATACCTGTTGGATTGTTGATCCCTTGGATGGTACTAAGGAATTCGTAAAACGTAATGGAGAATTTACGGTGAATATTGCTCTGATAAAACAAGGGAAACCATTATTAGGTGTCATTTATGTGCCAGATACAAAGGAATTGTATGTAGCAGATGTGTTGCTAAAGAAGGCAGGTAAGTTTGTTTTGGATGAACATAAGGTAGTTGTAAGTGACCTTGATATTGATGCAAATCTGATCACACCAAATAAAGTAGGCACTGACATAGTGCGTGTTGTTGGAAGTAGGTCTCATATGAATGAAGCTACGGAAAACTTTGTTTCTTCATTATCAGAGGTGTACGATAAAGTAGATATCGTGTCAAAAGGAAGTTCATTAAAATTTTGTTTGGTAGCAGAAGGGAGAGCAGATGTATATCCGCGTTTTGCCCCAACAATGGAATGGGACACTGCGGCAGGGCAGGCAATCTGTGAAGCTGTAGGTTTACAGGTGATTTCTAAAGAAACAGATGCGCCGCTTTTATACAATAAAGAGAATTTATTGAATCCTTGGTTCATTGTAAAATAAATGAAGGACCAGTCTCGTAAAAGGCACTTAGCCAAGGCAATAACTTGGAGAATAATAGGAACCATTGATACCATACTGTTATCATGGTTGATTTCTGGGAACCCCTTAACAGGTCTTAAAATTGGTTTTACCGAGGTGCTGACAAAAATGATATTTTATTATTTTCATGAACGCGTCTGGTTTAAGATTAATTTAACCAAGGATGGTAAGTTATTAGAAAGTAGGAAACGCCATTTTGGAAAAACCATAACCTGGAGGATTGTAGGAACAATAGATACAATCATTTTGGCATGGTTGATTTCAGGTAATCCATTGACCGGTTTGAAGATTGGATTTTCTGAGTTAATTACAAAAATGGTTTTTTATTATATACATGAGAGAATCTGGCATAAAAGTAAATATGGTTTAATAAAAACCGAGAAGGCTATATCATGAAGGAAAACATTATTAGACATAATTATGAGGTGTCCAAAGAGGAGAGAAGAAGTTTAATGAAACAGAATTCTTTTTTACTTTGGTTTACGGGTTTGTCAGGGTCAGGAAAATCTACCATAGCGAACGCTTTAGAGTATAAATTACATCAAGAAGGTTTTAAGACTTATGCGCTTGATGGTGATAATATTCGAAAGGGCATAAATAATGACCTAACATTTACTCCTGAAGATCGAAAAGAAAATATTCGAAGAATAGCTGAAGTTGCCAATTTAATGATCGATGCGGGAGTCATAGTTTTGGCGGCATTTGTATCACCCTACAAAAAAGATAGGGAAAACATTGCCCGTATTGTGGGAAATGATAACTTTGTCGAAATTTTTGTAAATACTTCTCTGGAAGAGTGCGAAAAAAGAGACGTTAAAGGCTTGTATAAGAAGGCAAGAGCAGGAGAGATTAAAGATTTTACAGGAGTGAATGCTCCATATGAAGCACCTAATTCACCCAATGTTGAAATTATAACAGACGGTCTTTCGATTGAAGAATGTGTTTCTAAAATATATGATAAGATAAAACCAAAGTTAAAAATATGACAAAGTATTTTTTAAATTATTTAGATGAATTAGAGGCAGAAGCTGTTTTTGTGCTTCGAGAGGTCTATGCTCAATTTCAAAATCCGGTGATATTGTTTTCAGGAGGTAAAGATTCCATTGTATTGGCTCATTTGGCAAAGAAAGCCTTTCATCCAGCAAAGGTTCCATTTCCGTTAATGCATATTGACACAGGGCATAATTTCCCTGAGACCATCCAGTTTAGAGATGATTTGATTGATAAATTAGGAGCTACTTTATTGGTTGGATCTGTACAGGAAGCAATTGATACGAATAGAGTTGTAGAAGAGCAAGGCAAGAATGCTACCAGGAACGAGTTGCAAATTACAACTTTGCTGGATGCAATTGAAAAAAACCAAGTAGATTGTGCCATTGGTGGAGGAAGACGAGATGAGGAAAAGGCAAGAGCTAAAGAAAGATTCTTTTCTCATAGAGATGATTTTGGACAATGGACTCCTAAAAATCAACGTCCGGAATTATGGAACATTTTTAATGGCAAGATGAGACAAGGAGAGCATTTTAGAGCTTTTCCGATTAGTAATTGGACTGAAATGGATGTTTGGAATTACATCACCAGAGAGAATATTGAGATTCCTTCCTTGTATTTTGCTCATGACAGGAAAGTGGTTTGGCGTAATGGAAGCTGGATTCCTGTTTCAGAATATTTGATCATGCAGGAGGATGAAGAAGTAGTAAGTAAAAAAATAAGATTTAGAACCCTTGGAGATATAACCATTACCGGTGGGATTGAAAGTGAAGCGGATACCTTGACAAAAATCGTAGAAGAAGTTGCTGCAATGAGAGAAACTGAAAGAGGGAACAGGGCTGATGATAAGCGTTCAGAATCCTCTATGGAGGATAGAAAAAAACAAGGTTATTTTTAATATAAAGTAAAAGAAAAATTTAGTATGAGTATTGATAAGAACCAACTTTTAAGATTTACTACGGCAGGGAGCGTTGATGACGGTAAAAGTACGCTAATTGGAAGATTGCTTTATGATTCAAAGTCTATTTTTGAAGATCAAATTGCTTCTGTTGAAAAAACGAGTAAGCGTAAGGGCTTAGAGACTGTTGATTTGGCGCTTTTTACTGACGGATTAAGAGATGAAAGAGAGCAGGGAATCACCATTGATGTTGCCTATAGGTATTTCACCACACCAAGGCGTAAGTTTATTATAGCCGACACACCAGGTCATGTTCAATACACTAGGAATATGGTTACAGGAGCCTCTACGGCGAATGTGGCTTTGGTACTTATTGATGCCAGGAAAGGAGTTATAGAACAAACCAAGCGACATTCCTTTATAGCATCCCTTTTACAGATTTCTCACATTATCGTATGTGTCAACAAAATGGATCTTGTGGATTACGATGAGGCAGTATTTGATGACATTGTAAATCAATATGAAGAAATATCTGGGAAAATGATGATCAAGGATGTAAGATATATTCCTTTATCAGCTTTAGTTGGGGATAATGTTGTGAATAGATCAGATAAAATGCCTTGGTATCAGAACGCTCCATTATTGCATACATTAGAAACACTTCATATAGCTAGTGATAACAATATGGTGGATGCCAGATTTCCTGTTCAAACCGTGCTAAGGCCCCAAGACGAAGAAAATCATGATTACAGAGGTTATGCAGGTTCTGTTGCAGGAGGAATTTTTAGGGTTGGTGATAAGGTAAGACTTTTACCATCTGGATTTGAATCGAAGATTAAATCGATCAATCGATATGAAGAAGAAGTCAAAGAGGCATTTGATGGTATGAGCGTGGCCATAACACTTGAGGATGACATTGACCTGAGTAGGGGAGACATGATTGTTAAACCAAATAATTTGCCAATAAAGGATCAAAGACTTTCTGCGATGATTTGCTGGTTCCATGAAAATTCTGCCCGACCGAGAGCGAAATACATCCTCAAACACACCTCCAATGAGCCAATGGCCATGATTACCGAGGTGGAATATAAAGTAGATGTGAACACACTTCACAGAATAACGGATGACAAAGAGATCAAGATGAATGATATATGCAAAGTCAAGATTCGTACAACTGCGCCCATTATGATGGACGAGTATTCAAGAAATAGAAAAACAGGAAGTTTTATCCTCATTGATTCAGGAACGAATGAAACAGTGGCAGGAGGAATGTTGCAGTAGTAAATTTCTAGTATTTTTTAAATTAAAGGCTGTTATCATAACAGTCTTTTTTTATGTCATAAATTCACGATAAGTCGCTAGGAATTTTATCAATTGGTTTAAGATAAAAAAACAATAATAATCGCCTATATTTGCAATCCAAAAAATTAATAGAATGAAAGCAGGAATTGTAGGACTTCCGAATGTAGGAAAGTCAACTTTATTTAATTGTCTGTCAAATGCTAAGGC
>CAYMKR010000238.1:0-4005 GCA_964390865.1 uncultured Flavobacteriaceae bacterium
ACTTAAAGAAGGAGAAGAAAAGTTTATCTGGGAAGCAACTCGTGTCAAGAGATATGGTGCTGCTGTAATTGTGATGGCTTTTGATGAGGTTGGGCAAGCAGATAATTTTGACAGACGAATAGAGATTGCCAAACGATCGTATGACATTTTGGTGAACAAAGTAGGTTTGGCCAGTGAGGATATCATCTTTGACCTCAATATATTTCCTGTAGCAACAGGAATGGATGAGCACAAGTTAAACGCAATTGATTTTATTGAAGCTACCAGGTGGGTTAGAGAAAACCTCCCAAACGCAAACGTTAGTGGTGGAGTAAGTAATGTTTCTTTTTCTTTTAGAGGGAACAATGCGGTTAGAGAAGCCATGCATTCAGTATTCTTGTTTCATGCTATTAAGGCTGGGATGAATATGGGAATTGTAAATCCAACCATGTTAGAGATATACGATGAGATTCCAAAAGATTTACTCGAGCATGTTGAAGACGTTATTTTAAACAGAAGGGATGATGCGACTGAAAGGTTGCTTGATTTTGCTCAATCCGTTAAGGGAAGTAAAAAAGTAGAAGTAGCTGAACAAGAATGGAGAAGTGAACCTGTACAAGCAAGAATTACCCATGCCTTGGTCAAAGGAATAGATGCTTTTATCATTCAAGATGTTGAAGAAGCCAGGTTACAAGTTGACAAACCCATTGAAGTAATTGAAGGGCATCTGATGATCGGGATGAATGTGGTAGGAGATCTTTTTGGTTCAGGGAAAATGTTTTTGCCTCAGGTTGTTAAATCAGCCAGAGTAATGAAAAAAGCTGTTTCTTACCTCAATCCCTTTATAGAAGAAGAAAAAGGAGAGACCCAAAAATCATTAGGTAAGATATTGATGGCTACGGTAAAGGGCGATGTACATGATATCGGAAAGAATATCGTAAGTGTTGTCTTGGGTTGTAATAACTATGAGATTGTAGATCTAGGAGTTATGGTTCCACCTGAAAAGATCATTGAGACAGCGATCAAAGAAAACGTAGATGCAATTGGTCTGTCAGGTTTAATCACGCCATCGTTAGATGAAATGGTCTATATGGCCAAAGAAATGGAAAGGAGAGACTTAAATATTCCTCTTTTGATAGGAGGGGCAACGACTTCAAAAGCACATACCGTAGTTAAAATTGATACTGAATATAAGAATGCTGTAGTCCATGTAAATGACGCTTCAAGAGCAGTGACAGTGGTTGCTAACCTACTTAATAAGAAGACAGCTAATCAATATGTAGTCAATCTTAAAAAAGACTATGAGGATTTTAGAGAAAAGTTTCTAAAGAGGGGCAAAACAAAACGTTATGTTTCAATGGCAGCGGCGAGAAGAAATAAGTTTAAGATCGATTGGAAAAATACTGAGATCAAAAAACCAATTGAAATGGGGGTTCAGGCACTAAAGCAAATCAGTTTAAAGGAATTGCTTCCGTATGTAGATTGGCAACCATTCTTTATTTCTTGGGATCTTCACGGTAAGTTTCCAGCTATTTTGACAGATAAGGTTGTGGGTGAGCAGGCAAGTCAAGTGTATGAAGACGCTCAAAAAATGATAGAAATAATCATCGCCAAACAACTGTTAAAAGCGAGGGGAATTTTTGGACTTTTTCAGGCCAATGCTATAAATGAAGATGATATTGTGATTTCTAAAAATCAAAAGGAAATCGCAAGGTTCAGAACATTAAGACAACAACTACATAAAAAAGAGGGTATAGCAAATTATGCCTTGGCTGATTTTATAGCTCCAGTTGAAGAGAAGCAAGATTATATGGGTGCTTTTTGTGTTGCTATTTTTGGTGTAGATGAGTTGGCAAATAAATATAAGGAGGACCACGATGACTATAATGCTATTTTGGTTCAGGCTATTGCCGACAGGTTTGCAGAAGCGTTTGCTGAATATTTGCACCAGCAGGTTAGAATGAAACATTGGGGATATGCCAAAAATGAAACCCTTAAAAATGACGAGCTCATCAAAGAGGCTTATAAGGGTATTAGGCCAGCGCCAGGTTATCCGGCATGTCCTGATCATTTGGAAAAGGATACAATTTGGGACCTTCTCGAGGTTGAAAAAATCATTGGGGTTAAATTAACTGAAAGTAAAGCCATGTGGCCCGCAGCAGCTGTATCGGGGTATTATTTTGCCAATCCTGAATCAAAATATTTTGGATTAGGAAAGGTGACTGAGGAGCAGGTTGTTGATTATGCCAATAGAAAGGGAATCTCTAAAGAGATGGCAATGAAATGGCTTCAGCCCAATTTGTCAGTTTAGTAGATACAATGAATTAAAGATAAAGTTAGTAATGGTCTATTGTTGTATAAGACAGACTATAATAAGAAAAAATGAAAGTAACAGAACACATTAAGAACGCTAAGGGTAAAACCTTATTTTCATTTGAGATTGTGCCTCCCCAAAAGGGTCAGAATATTCAGAAACTATATGATAATATAGATCCATTGATGGAATTTAAACCACCGTTTATCGATGTTACTACTTCAAGAGAAGAGCATGTTTATATTAAAAAAGATAAAGGACTTTTAGAAAAAAAAGTGACACGTATGAGGCCAGGGACAGTTGGCATATGTGCTTCTTTAATGAATAAATATCAGGTAGATACTGTACCTCACGTTCTTTGTGGCGGATTTACCAAAGAAGAGACTGAATATGTATTGGTAGATTGTCATTATTTAGGAATAGACAATGTAATGGCTCTCAGAGGAGATGCCATGAAGGATGAAGCCTATTTTATTCCAAAGAACGAAGGGAATAATTTCGCTTCAGATCTTGTAAGACAGATTAGTGATCTCAATAAAGGATGCTATTTACATGAAATCATAGAAAGCACCTACAAAGCGAATTTTTGTATTGGTGTTGCCGGATATCCAGAAAAACACATGGAGTCTCCAAGTATGCAGGCAGATTTAAGAAGGCTAAAAGAGAAGGTTGATGCAGGGGCAGAATATGTGGTAACTCAAATGTTCTTTGACAATAGTAAATATTTTGCGTTTGTTGAAGCTGCCAAAACCATTGGCATAAATGTGCCGATTATTCCAGGGATCAAGCCAGTGGCTGTAAAGCGCCATTTAAATGTCTTGCCACAAGTGTTTAGTTTAGACCTTCCGGATGATTTGGTAAAGGATATTGAATTGTGTACCGATAATTTAGGTGTAAGACAGGTTGGGATAGATTGGGCCATCAAACAGTCTAAAGAACTTATCGCTGCCGGAGTGCCTGTGTTGCATTATTATTCAATGGGTAAGTCGGATAATATTAAGGCTATTGCCAGGGAGGTGTTTTAATGATTGAATAAACTATTCATTCATTTTTTCAATGCATCATTATGTTTTCAGAAGAAAGGGGTGTGAAATAACTCTATTTGTTCTTTTTTGAAGCGGCAAAAAGAACCAAAAACCGCCTTCACTGCGCAAGGCAATTGCTGCGCACCATTCACTTTCACAACTGCATGCTTGTTCTTCCTTTCAGTACGAACGCACTTCCGTTGTTTCGTTCTTTATTGCTGCGCGCAGTGGCTCGATCTGATTAATAGATTAATAAATAGTTCAAAAGTGGTCAGTACTATTTAGGCATGGACAATGGACAAATCTCCAATCAACAATCTCCAATCTTAAATCCTTTCAGCATTCCTTGTTGGATATTCAGTAGGAAAATATTACCTTCATGGGCTATCCCCAAAACACAATAAATGAAAATTAACAAACTAATTATTACGCTATTATTTTTGACTTCGGCCATAGGCTGGTCTCAGACAAAACTTATTGAAAAGGTAAGTAAATCAGGTGATGAGGTTGTTATTCCTTATGAAAAATATGAGCTCAGTAACGGCTTAACACTAGTAATTCATGAAGATCATTCAGATCCGTTGGTGCATGTTGATGTAACCTACCACGTGGGATCAGCAAGAGAAGAATTGCAGAAATCAGGCTTTGCTCATTTCTTTGAGCACATGATGTTTCAAGGTTCTGAGA
>CAYMKR010000239.1:0-4005 GCA_964390865.1 uncultured Flavobacteriaceae bacterium
ATAAATTGTTGATTATTAATTATTTAATAAAATATTATAATTAGAGGGCATACTCAATAGCAGAGAGAAATTTTCAATTTTCGCCATCATCATCTACCAAGGTCAGTTCGCAACTATCCAGGATCGAGCATGTTGATCCGTATACTGGTGTCATTATAGTTTTATATTAAATTACTTATAAATCATTAGCAAATAAATGTAATAAAGTATGCTAAAAAGTTAGATTTGGTTCTAAGAAAAAATGCTTCAATCTTCTATTTTAAAAATATCAATAAAGAACCTGCGTCTCCTTAGACAAAAAATGTTTCACAAATATTATGACTATATTTATCTCAATTGAAATACGCTATTACTAAGTGAAAAAAAATTATAAAACTTTCTAGACATCTAACTAAACGAGCAAAGCAATGAACTACAAATTCACATTCATTTATGTGTTATTCCTATGCCTAGGATTTCAACTTTTTGCACAAGAAAAACAATACAAACTCTCTATTAAGGTCTCAATTGATGAATCACTTTATGAAACTTTTGATTCCGAAGGTCGTGTTTTTATCTTTTTAACTCAAAATTCAAAGCTAGAACCTCGAAATCAAATTTGGCCAAATCCTTATAGAAAAACACATGTTTTCGCTCGAAATATTGATAATTTCTCCTCAAAGAAAACAATTGAATTAACTGGACAAGACGCTTGGACCAAGACACCTGACTGGAATTTAAATTCGATCCCGGAAGGAACATATTATGTACAAGTAGTTTGGGATCAAGATACTAGCGAATCCAGAATAAATGCTCCAGGAAACCTATACGCCGACAAAAAAGAAATATTGATCGATTCTAACAAGAGTATTAGCTTTAATTTAGACCAAAAAAACGAACCCAGAACATTCAAAAAGCATGATCTCGCTAAACTCGTTAATCTCAAAAGTGACACTTTATCCGCTTGGTGGGGTAAGGACGTTAGTTTAAAAGCCAGTATACTTCTTCCACACAATTACGATAAAAATAAGGCCTACCCCATACGGTACAATGTTGCTGGTTACGGTGGGAGATATACCCGAATTGACAGATTGATTTCTGATGATGAATTTATGAAATGGTGGGACTCAAAAGAAGCTCCCCAAATCATTACTGTATTTCTTGATGGTGAAGGACCTTTTGGAGATTCTTATCAAATGGACTCCGACAATAGTGGCCCTTATGGCTATTCGTTGATCAATGAGCTAATCCCGCATGTTGAAAATGCTTATCGAGGAACTGACTCAGCCATGACCAGATTTGTTGACGGCTGTTCAACAGGAGGATGGGTTTCCTTGGGGTTACAATTATACTATCCAGACGTTTTCAACGGGGTGTATTCCTACAGCCCAGATGCTATCGACTTCGAAAACTACCAACTGATCAATATTTATAAAGAAAAACAGGCCTTTACGAATGAAGTGGGCTACCTGAGACCAATCATGAGGGAAACAAATGGAGAACCACTTCTTTCAATGAAAGAATTCATAGCCTACGAAAATGCATTTGGAACTTCCAATTCTTACTTAAATTCAGGAGGTCAATTTAGTGCGCATACAGCTCTTTATAGTCCTAAGGGAGACAATGGCCTTCCAAAGCCCTTGTTTGACCCCTATACTGGTGTAATTGATCCTGAAGTGGCTAAATCATGGGAAAAATATGACTTTAAAAAATATGTCAAAGCTAATTGGTCAGTACTGGGCCCTAAACTTCAAGGAAAAATATATATCTGGATGGGTGATATGGATCATTTTTACCTAAATACCGGGACAAGAGGTTTTGATGATTTCTTAAAATCAACCTCGAATCCAAAATCGGACGCCATAATTGAATTCACTCCAATGGAAGGCCATTGTTCACTATATTCAAATAAGGTCGTACTTTTAAAAATGCAGGAAAGAATTGAGCAATTAAACGAATAATTTAATACCTAATAAAAGTAACAGTTTTTAAAAACAAGAAACCCCGCTTTTGAGCGGGGTTTCTTGTTTTTAATATTCCATTTTCTTCATATAATCAATCTTCCTTTTCCAGACCTCTAATGACTTTTTATACTCCTCGATATTATTATACACATTTCTCACCAAAGGGTTATCCGCACTAGCGTTCGAAATAAAACTAATATTATTTTCCAACTGCTTTATCTCTTTTGTAATTTCGTCTATTTTCCTTCTGATAAAAAGTTGCTCACTATCTAGTTTTCTTAAATTCTTCTGATCGAGCAAACTATCTACAGTGCTCTTAAACCTTAAAAAACTAGCCTCATCCTTATCAATGTCTAATTTTTTATAAGCGCTGTCAAGCAATTTATTGAATTTGATATCCAGATGTTTCACTTTTTGAGGCAACACGCCTAAAGCTCTCCACTGATCAATTCCTTTCTGAACAAACTCGAGACTTAAATTTTTATCAACTTCAATTTCTTTTTTAAGCGTATCCAAAAACTCTTTCTTCTTTTCTATAACCGCAGACTGGTCTTTATCAACATCGCTTTGTTTATCATGTAATCTATCAAAATAATGATTACACGCATCTTTAAAACGCTTCCAAATTTTGTCAGAATCACGTCTAGGAACATGACCGATTTTTTTCCACTCAGCCTGGACTTTCTTGAATACTTCGGTAGACATGGTCCAATCATCGCTATCTTTCAGGGATTCTGCTTGTTCAACTAAAGTTAATTTCTTTTTTAGGTTTTCTGTTTGATCGTTTTTAACCCCTTTATAAAAATTATTCTTCTCAGAATTAAATTTACGCGTTGCTTCTCTGAAAAGTTGCCACACTTCCTCATTTTTAGCCTTAGGAACTCTACCAATTGCAAAAAACTCATCTCTAAGCGATTCTAACTTTTTGATACTCTGTTGCCAATCTTTATGACCGGTATTACCGCTTCCATCAATCGATTTTATTTTTTCTATAACTGCTATTTTCAAACCAACATTAGCCTTAAACTTCTCGTCTAATTGATCTTGAAAATCATGCCTTTTCTTATGAATTTTCTTTGTGGCCTCACTGAATTTATGCCAAACCTCTTCTCGTAATTCACGTGCAACTGGTCCTATATCCTCTTTCCACATTCTGTGCAGAATTTGCAATTCCTTAAACGAATGGTTTGCGTCATCCTCTTCAGATAAAGTCTCTGCTTTCTTAATTAATTTGGTTTTTTCTTCTAGATTATGCCTGAAATCCAAATCTCTGAAGTCATTATTCATATGCAGTAAGTCGTAAAAACGCTCTACATGATGGTGATAGGTTCTCCATACATCATTATATTTTGCATGCGGAATCTGGCCAACTTCCCTCCATCTGTCTTGAAGATTTCTGAAATTCTTATACATGGTAGAAGGTTCGGCATTATCGATCAATCCCTTTAATTCATCGATTAATTTCAATCTCAACTCCAAATTTTCCTTTTGAGTCCTTTCTATTTCCTTATAAAAATGTTGACGTTTTCTCTTATATTCTCCAATTAAATCATCAAACTTATGTTTTACAGTCGCAGAAAGAAAAAAGTCAGCTTCTTCACCTCCTAATTTCAGAAACGCTTCTTTTTGCTCTTTTGCAAAAGCGCTGAATTTTTTCTGAAAATCAATTTTCAAACTTTCAATTTGATTTTTTACATCTTTTATTGCAAAGTCGCTCAAAAGCTTTTGAATCATTTTCACAATCTCATCCAGTGACATTATCGCTAGATTAAATTCAGGAATATCGCTATTTTTCTTTTTCTCAACGGCCACAGGGGTTTCAGGTGACACACCTTCAACACCTTCCTTCACCTCTTCCTTGAGCTCTTCATTTTCAGTGACTACTTCAACAATTTCAGTTTCTTCCTCAACTATTTCCTCCTTAACTATTTCCTCCTTAACTATTTCCTCCTCAACATCTTTCTCAACATCCTTCTCAACTTCTTTAGTCATATCTGCTGATGAATTCTTCTCATCCTCAACAGTTTCAATTTTTTCTTCCTTACTGACTTCAACTTCTTCA
>CAYMKR010000240.1:0-3989 GCA_964390865.1 uncultured Flavobacteriaceae bacterium
TGCAGATGAAGACCAAAATATAATTGAAGAAACAATTACTGATGTTGATGGTGGTCAAGTTGGAGATGCTGCTCAAACTACTTTTGGTTTAGGTGCTGACTGGAAAATTACAGAACGTTTCTCAATTGATGCGGATTATAGGTATTATGCCGATCTTTATTCAAATGTTGGTGCTGTAAAAGAAAATTTAGAGCTGCCTTCTTTCGGGATTATGGATTTTGGAGCATCATACAGACTTCCTATAGGTCAAAAAACCAATAATTTGTATTTCAGAGGAAATATTAACAACCTTTTTGATACGAATTATATTTCTGAACTTAGCACAAATATCCAATCTGGTGATAGCAATGCTAATGGAAGTAATTATTATGGTGTCGATTCTGCAAACCGTGGATTTGTTGGATTAGGAATTACATATAACATAAGCATTCGATATAATTTCTAATAGTATATAACTATTTTTTAAACCCCACTTATTCATTAAGTGGGGTTTTTATTTTTTAATGTTTACTTTTGAAGCACTAATAAAAAATCTACTACCATGATTAAAATGTTACACTCTGGCTGGGCCTATATTACACTGATCATCCTGATCTTTGCTGTGGTAAATGCCTTTATCGGGTTTACTTCTAAAAAAGAGTTTAAAGAAAAAGATCTTAGAATTTCTTTATTCACTCTTATCGTTTCTCACATTCAATTGATTATTGGCTTTATCGCATTTTTTATGTCTGCACAGTTCTCTCATGTTCTTAAAAACGGAATGGGTGCAGCAATGAAAGATGCATCAATAAGATTATTTGTTGTAGAACATCCTTTGATGATGATTCTGGCAATTGTTCTGATTACAATGGGTTTTTCTAAGCATAAAAAACAAACCACTGCTAACGGCAAGTTTAAAACCATTGCCTTGTATTATGGGCTTGGCTTATTATTTATTCTAAGCAGAATTCCATGGAATCAATGGCTTTCTTTTTAGGGAGGATCTTTATCATATAATTATAATAGGGGATTTATATGGCACTTTTTTTAAAACTAATTTCTTATCCTTTATCCGTAATTCATTACTTGGTTTTTGGATTGCTTTTGTTGATTTTCCATCCTATCCAATGGATTGCATTCAATGCGTTTGGAAGAAAAGCGCATAGAGCAACTGTTGTTACCATGAATATTGCATTAACCTGGAGTTTGTTTTTCTTATTCTCCAGAGTTAAGTTCATCAACAAGTATAAAATCCCCAAGGATGCACCAATTATAATTGTATCCAATCATCAAAGTACCTATGACATCCCGCCAATGTATAGGTATTTTTCTAAAAACTTTCCGAATTTTGTTTCCAAGAAAGAGTTAGGTAAAGGCATTCCCAGTGTTTCTTATAATTTAAGACATGGAGATAATGCATTGATTGACAGAAACGACCGCAGACAAGCCATCAACACATTAATGAAGTTTGGTCAAAAAATCGAAGAAAAAAAACTGACGGCTGTCATTTTCCCTGAAGGAACCAGAAGTAAAATTGCGATTCCAAAGCCATTCCGCGAAAGTGGCTTAAAAATGATGGTAAAAAAAGCACCTTCTTCTTATATCATTCCATTATCCATTAATAACTCTTGGAGATTGGTGCGAAAAGGGGTTTTTCCTTTAAGTGTAGGGATTAAAGTGACTATGGAGGCACATGAGCCCATCAAGTCAGATTCAATGCCATTTGAAGCGCTTCTGGAAAAAACTGAAAGAACGATTAAAGAGGCTTTGCATAAATTAAATCCTGAGGTTTAAACTTATTTGATATTAAAGTTATCCCTGTCATTTAAAAAGCTGAATTTCTTCCTTACTGCAGCTATATGAGAAGTATTTATTGTTTTTGAGTAAATTGCTTCTTTTGAAGACTCAGACTCGAGTAGCTTCTCTCCCATGGCATCATAGACTGAAGAATGTCCTGTGTAGACCAACCTATTATTGTCAATTCCAACCCTATTAACTCCTGCTACATAACAGAGATTTTCAATCGCCCGGGCTTTTAAAAGAGTGTCCCAGGCAGACATCCGTGCATTTGGCCAATTGGCAACATAAATAAGCAAATCAATATCCTCAGTATTTCTGGCCCAAACAGGAAATCTGAGATCATAACATATCAAGGGGCAAATTTTAAAGCCTTTATACTGAATTATCAAGCGCTCTGAACCCGGTGTAAAGACTTTATCTTCTCCAGCAAATGAGAACAAATGTCGCTTGTCATAACATTCTAAATTTCCATCCGGAAATGCAGCGATTAACCTGTTATAATAAGAAGCCGATTCTCCGATCAATAGACTCCCAATAACAAGGCTTTGTTTTTCTTTGGCTAAAGTTTGCATCCACCTGACCCCTTTTCCTTGCATAGATTCTGCTACTCCTTCAGGCTCCATGGTAAATCCGGTAGAATACAGCTCAGGAAGAATGATTAAATCAATGTCTTCAGCCAGGTTCTTTAACTTGTCTGTTAAACTCAAAAGATTAGCTTCAATATTTTCCCAAATATTGTCAGTTTGTACCAGGCTAATTTTTAATTGATGGTCCATGAATTCTGTTAATTTATCTCTATTTTCTATTCAATTCTATTTAATATTTCTGCTCCCTTTAATAGGGTATCATCACTTTTGGCAAAACAAAATCGCAAAGCCTTATGGTCAATCAACTCCTCATAAAAAACGGAAATCGGGATAGAGGCCAATTTGAGCTCTCTTGTCCATTTCTTGGCAAGATCAACATCCCTCTCAACACTAATATCAGCGTAATTCAACAATTGAAAGTACGTCCCTGAAGAAGGGGTGAATGAAAATTTCGAATCTTTGATGGCATTCAGAAACAAATCTCTTTTCTTTTGAAAAAACTCCGGTAAAATAAGATAGTTTTCTTTGTTCTTCAGATAAACGGATAATGCCTTTTGAATGGGATGGTTTACACTAAAAACGTTATACTGATGCACCTTTCTGAATTCCACCATCAAGGCAGAAGGTCCTGCACAATAACCCATCTTCCACCCGGTATTGTGAAATGTCTTCCCGAAAGAAGCGACTAAAAAGCTCCTTTCTGCCAAGCCTGGAAAGCGAGCGATGCTTTGATGTTCTAATCCGTCATAGATCAAATGCTCATAAACCTCATCGCTCAGAATAACAATGTTCGTGTTTTTTACTAAAGCTTCAAGGGAATTCATGTCGTCCTTTGACAAAACGGTCCCCGTTGGATTGTGCGGTGTATTAATAATGATCATTTTGGTTTTATCCGAAATAGATTCTTTTACGGCATTCCAATCAACCCTGTACTCAGGAGAATGCAATTCTATTTCTATTGTCCTTCCTCCATTTAATTTTATTGAAGGAGCATAACAATCATAGGCAGGAGCAAAAATGATGACTTCATCTTCTTTTTGCACTAAGGCTGTAATAATCGTATAAATGGCCTGTGTTGCCCCAGCTGTAACCGTAATTTCTGTTTCAGGATGATAAACAGTTCCATACATTGAAGCTATTTTTTCAGAAATCACTTCTCTTAACGAATAGATTCCGGGCATAGGAGCATATTGATTAAAGCCTCCCTTCATGGCCTCACTCACCATATTTATCAATTCAGGCGAAGATGGAAAATCAGGATAGCCTTGTGACAGATTAATGGCTTTTTCTTCATGAGCCAATTTACTCATTACAGAAAAAATGCTCGTAGTGGTATCAGGTAGCTTTGAAGATACAGGAAATTTAAAATCAGGCATATTTTAGTCAATTTACACTTTTACTAAGTTAGCCTTTTTATGGTATTTTGCTTACAATTAACAAAGCATAAAAAAAGCCCATCCAAAATTGGATGGGCTTTTATAAATTATTAAAAATACGCTTAAAGGGTCGCCTTTAAATACTCTCTATTCATTCTGGCAATGTTTTCCAGAGAAATATCCTTCGGACACTCCACTTCACAAGCACCAGTATTGGTACAGTTTCCAAAGCCTTCTTCGTCCATTT
>CAYMKR010000241.1:0-3987 GCA_964390865.1 uncultured Flavobacteriaceae bacterium
TTGCTGCTCCTGTTTGCATCATTTCAATGGCACAACAACTTGTTCCAAAATACAAGGGCCATAAAGAATTAGATCTACCCCAATTAATGACTTTATCAAGAGAGGTGATTACTATATTAGCACCATTCCCTCCTGGGATTACCCTACCCGGGAAATCTTCACCTAACGTTTGTCCTTCTACTCCCATCTTAATGCTCTTTTTTTCCATGCGTACAACAATCCCAAACCAAGAATGAATAAAAATATAAGTATCTCAACCAAGGCAACCGTTCCTACTTCTTTAAAAACAACTGCCCATGGCACAAGAAATGCTACCTCTATATCAAACAAAAGAAACAAAATCGCAAACAAATAATAACCTACCTTAAACTGCACCCAAGTAGGTCCGATTGTTTCAACACCGCATTCATAGGGTTCTTTTTTTGCCTCATTCTCTGATTTATGAGATATCAAACCTGACAAGAAATTCGCAAGTACCACAAGAAATACACCTGCGATAAAAAATACTAGAATTGCTTCATAGCCCATAATTGAAATTCTTATTTAGTTCACAAATACATTTTGTGATTTTAAAAAAAAAGGGTGACCGCAGTCACCCTTTAAACTATAATTTATTTTACCTCATAGGTTTCCCCTGAGAAAAAGAGATCATCAACTTTTGAAAAACTCGAATTAGATTTCACCTGCTCATGCAGTTCAGCTTCCCGGTCTTCAAAGGTCCAATCTTCAAAACTTCTAATAATTCCGGTTGCCAATGGATACTGTAATTTGGCTAGCATTTGATGTAAAGTATTGTCTTCGCATTTGGCATCATGAACCAAAATATCACTTTCAATCACACCATTTTCACCAAGCGTAACCACTTCCAGTCTTAATCCATTTAACACCAACCCTTTGTTTCTTTCCTTTCCAAAAATCATAGGTTTTCCATGTTCAAGGAACATTTGCTTATCTTCTCTCACGGCCTTATCTGTGAATTGTGTAAAACAACCATCATTAAAAATGACACAATTTTGTAAGATTTCAATAAGAGATGTACCCTTAAATTTTTCAGCCTCAATAAAAAGATTTGTCATTTCTTTAGGGCTATTCCCTCCTAGCCTGGCAAAAAACCTTGCCTGGGCTCCAAGAGCGAGCTCACCTGGATGAAACGGAGGTTGTGTATTCCCGTAAGGAGACGATTTGGTTTTCTGACCAATTAATGAAGTTGGAGAAAATTGCCCTTTAGTCAATCCGTAAATCTCATTATTAAATAATATAATGTTCAGATTCAAATTTCGTCTAAGAACATGTATAAAATGATTCCCCCCAATAGCAAGACTATCACCATCTCCTGTGATCATCCAAACGCTAAGATCAGGATTAGCCAATTTAACACCACTCGAAACAGCAGCTGCCCTCCCATGAATACTATGCATTCCGTAAGAATCAATATAGTATGGAAATCTAGATGAACATCCGATCCCAGAAATAAAGACTACATCTTCTTTTTTAACCCCCATTTCTGGAAGCGCCTTTTGCATGGCCCTTAAAATGACATAATCATCACAACCAGGGCACCATCTAACCTCCTGGTCACTGGCAAAATCCTTGAAGGTGTATTTTTTCTCTATAGTATCTTGCATATCAGTTCTCTTTAATAATGTTCTTAAATTTCTCTGTCAGATCAGCAACTGAAAAAGGTAAGCCCATGATTTTATTATACTGTGTATATTTAAATTCTGGGTACCGCCCTCTAAGTATAGTTGACAGTTGACCTTTGTTTAATTCACAAATTACGATTTTCTTAAATTTTGACAGCAACTCGGCTGTGTTCTTTGGAAAAGGATTGAGATAATAAAAATGTGCATGCCCAACCTTATACCCATCGTCATCAAGACTTCTTACAGCAGAATGCAAACTGCCATAAGTTCCACCCCATCCAATAACCAAAAGGTCCCCTTCTTCATTGTATTCAGCCTTCAAGTCTGGAATATAATTCTCAACTCTTTTTACTTTTTCAGCCCTTATATTGGTCATATATTCATGATTATCAGGAGCATATGAAATATTCCCTGTAATCTTATCTTTTTCTAGACCGCCAACCCTGTGTTCAAGTCCTGCCGTCCCCGGGATTGCCCAGTTTCTTGACAAAGTTTCATTGTTTCGATCATAGGGATGCCAGGTAGCTGATCGTTTATCTATAACCTGGGTTTTTATATCAGGCATTTCAGTGATAGATTTAACTTTCCATGGTTCTGATCCATTAGCAATATATCCGTCAGTAAGCAGTATGACAGGAGTCATGTGTTCTAAGGTCAATTTGGCTGCAATAAATGCATATTTAAAACAGTCAGCAGGTGTACTTGCTGCAATAACAATAACCGGAGACTCGCCATTTCGTCCATACATGGCCTGCAAAAGGTCTGATTGCTCGGTCTTGGTAGGTAAGCCCGTACTCGGGCCCCCTCTTTGTACATTAACAACTACCAAAGGTAATTCAGTCATTAATGCAAGGCCTATAGCCTCCCCTTTTAGCGCTAAACCTGGCCCTGAAGTTGTCGTGATTGCAAGATCTCCTGCAAAAGATGCTCCAATAGCTGAAGTAACACCAGCTATCTCATCCTCCGCCTGAAAGGCTTTTACGCCAAAATTCTTATGCTTTACTAGCTCATGTAAGATATCAGTGGCAGGGGTAATCGGGTAAGAACCAAGAAACAGTTCCAGTCCTGATTTCTCTGCTGCTGCAAGAAAACCCCATGCTGTTGCGGTATTACCATTAATAATACGGTAAATTCCTTTTGGCATTTCAGATGGCACTATTTTATAGGCATTAGGAATTAATTCTAATGTTTCAGCATAGTAAAACCCTGTTCTTAAAACCTTTGCATTTGCCTCAGCAATTTTAGGTTTGTATTTGAACTTCTGATCAAAGAACTTCAAAGTATGACTCATTTCACGATCATACATCCAATAAACCATACCGAGAGCAAACATGTTCTTACTACGCGTAATACTTTTGTTATCTAGACCAAGGTCTTTTATAGATTCTTTGGTCATAGAGGTCATTGCCACCTCTATGACACGGTAGTTTTCAAGACTTCCATCCTCTAATGGGTTAGATTCATATTCAGCTTTTTGCAAATTCTTTTTTGTAAAAGAATCAATATCTACAATTATTGTATGCCCGGCCTTAACGGCATGCAAGTTCGTTTTTAAACCCGCCGGATTCATCGCAACTAACAAATCAAGATCTTCTCCTGGAGTACTGATTTCAATACTCCCAATATGTACTTGAAAACCTGAAACTCCATAAAGACTTCCTTGAGGAGCTCTAATCTCGGCTGGATAATTTGGGAAAGTTGCGACGTCATTTCCAAACATCGCTGATGTGTCAGTAAACTGAGTTCCAGTCAACTGCATTCCATCTCCAGAATCACCCACAAATCTTATCACCACGGCACTTAAGGTTTCAACTTCCTTTTGTTCCGGTTCAATTTTATTAACAGCCATCTTCTGTATTTTTTTGATAAATTTACTAAAATTTATATTACCCTACTCAATTAGTAGTTAAAAGTAATACGCTCGTTCTTTACAAAATATGACTTTTATCAATCTGTTATTTATATTACAATTAAAGTCTTGAGAATCCCTTATTTGGAATAATTCTAAATTTTGAATATTCTGAATTTTATGAAAATATAATTCTTTAACTTTGCTGGAGAATTTTAAATATAAATAAAATGGCTATAATTATAACTGACGAATGTATAAACTGTGATGCCTGCGTTGCGGAATGTCCAAATAATGCAATATATGAACCAGATAGCGAATGGTCGTATTCAGATGAGACCACTTTAAGTGGAGAAGTAACTACACCTGATGGCAGAACTGTTGACGCAGACTCTGAAAACGAAGCGGTAAGTGATGAGTTTTATTTTATTGTAACAGATAAATGTACAGAATGTAAAGGTTTCCATGATGAACCACAATGCGCCTCAGTTTGCC
>CAYMKR010000242.1:0-3978 GCA_964390865.1 uncultured Flavobacteriaceae bacterium
GTCATTGACTACCTCAATTCCTTCGCAGTTTTTTTGGGTCATCACATAATTGCTAATCATGCGGCGTGCCTCTCTGATATACAGTTGTTGTTGCCAGCCATCTTCGCTTTTATATTCATCTTTGCATGTTCCCCATTGAGAAACCTTATCTCTTACTTTTTTCGGCATACGCGGATGATAGGCAAGCGTCCACATTAATCCTTGCTGATACTGACGATGGCGTGCTACAATTTTTTTGCGTTCATCGTGAGAAGCTTCAGGGTAATCCCAGTTTTGTCCGATAAAATCGGTTGAAAATCCTTTTTGGTTGTTGGTATCTGTTTTCCGATTTGGCATTACTGAATTGATCCATGGCACCAAAGGATCGCCGTAAGCATACATTTCTTCTATGGGGCCTTCAGCTGCTTCATAATTGCGGAAAAGAAGCTCATATTCAAGTTCGTTATAATTTTCAGGTTTCTTAAAAGGTATTCGATTTTCCGGATGGTCTGTCAGGGTCATTCGAAAACAATAAGCTTGTATTCCTTTGTCATCTTGTCCGTCTATTCCGGGGCCACCTTCAGCAATAAAAGGCAGAAGCCCGCTTGAAGGATCTCCTTTTATGATATAGGGGTCTACACCTTCGATGAAATTATGGTATACACCGTTATTCGAAACGGTTCCGAATAGTGTTTTACTGGTGTTGTTGGCTTGAACACCGTTTAAGGATTCTCCATATTGAGAATTAGATTCTCTGCCCACGGTATAAGAGATTCCTGCAGCTGCCAAAAGATCACCTTCATAAGTCGCATCAATAAACATTTTCCCATAGTAGGTATCACCCGATTCCATTGAAATAGAATTAATGGTGTTCGCATTTTTAGATATGCCTGTTGCTCTGTTAAGCACCTGGTTATAGACTATTTTAATGTCTAGGCCTTTGATCATTTCATGATACACTTTCAGCGCGACTGAGGGCTCGAATGTCCACATGGCGTCTTCTTCTTTCCCTGAACGTGTTTGTCCTCCATCCTTATAATCGGTTCTGGATTGCCAGATCCAATTTGCAGAATCCTTGTAATGACTTTTTATATTCCTATAAAATTCACGTGCAATTCCTCCTATAACTTGCTTATTGCCAATGTCAGTCTGCCCAAGACCGCCAGTTGTTAGGCCTCCCAAACGATTGGTTGGTTCTATAATAATTACAGATTTCTGAAATCTTGCGGCTTGAATAGCAGCACTTATACCTGCAGAAGTTCCTCCATAAATTACAATATCTGCAGAATTTAGATCTTTGTTGTTCTTACAGCTGAATAACAGAGAAGCTATAATTGTAAGAGAAATTATAGCTTGTACAACTAGTTTTATTTTCATTTGAATTAAATGTTATTTGGTTATTTACTACAACGCTTCGTATATATGTCGTGGCGGCGTTTAGCTGAAATGAACATATATACTTTGTAATCGGCTTTTTTTCTTAATATTTTCCGTTTTAGTTTTTAAATGAATCTGCCCATTTTACAAACCCTGGCATAATTTCTTCAAGAGATTCCAACAATTCATCTGCTGTTTCAGGTTGAAAAGATGCATCTGTTAGTTTCTCTTTTACAAGTCTAATAAAACCTAATCCCTTTGTAGAATAGACCACTCTTATTCGTTCTTGAAAAGCATTTTGATACCAAACATAATCGCCTACTCCAACTCCAAAATAGAGTTTATTGAATTCATCTAAGCTATGGTGATTGGGTACATAACCTTCGAAACCTGCTCGCGTGATATTGTCCCAAATAATTGCCATGTTTGGTTCTTTAGCTTGCATATAAGCATATCCAAAATAGGAAGCCATAAATTCATTAAACCATGGTTGCCTGGCATCAATCTCAAAGACGTCATTTTGCACATGTCCCAATTCATGTAAACCAATGAGGTCCACCATACTATTTAATGCGTCACTATATTCATAACCTACATTTTTTAAATTGGAAATTATTTCTTCAGAAGCAGTCTCGGCAAATGGCGCATACATGTCTTTTACTGCACCAACAGAAGTGTCAGCAGGCAGAAAAATAAGTCCGTCGTTTACAAATGGCAATCCATAGGGTATATTTGGAGAAGTCTTATTATAGTCTGTAGTATCAAGTAAAGCAATTTCGACTTGCCCGTTGATTTCTAAACTATCGGAATAAAACATAATCGATTTTTTAATTTGTTTGCTTATTGATTCCCCTCGTTCCAAATAGCCTTTAGAATAAAAAACTAATTCTCCAATAACAGTACTATCCAATTTCAGATTTTGCACCCTTTTTGCCAGACTCAATTGCTTTTGCTCAGTTTGTGCGGAGATTAGCTTTGGAAGCAGGATAGATATAAATAAGAAGAGTAAAAATTTTGCCGGAATTACAAAATTCCAGTTCATTACTTTTTTCATAAGCTTTATATTTTTTATTGCCGATAAGGTTTGGTATATGATTTGTAGCGCATATAAGCAACTAACCTGCCTGCCGGCAGGCAGGTTATATATGGTGTTAGTAAAAGTTTTTATTCATCTATTAGTCGTCTATGATAATTTATTTGCCCAAGATGATAATTCAAATGAATAGCCAAATGAACTAATAAGTATTCAGTTGTTTCTATTTCTGAAAACTTCAAAACTGGATAATCTTTTTTCAATTCTTCGTTTGTAACTGAAATAAGTGAATTTTTAACCATTTTTATAGTGTCATTTATACCATCAATCAATTCTTGTCTTGGAACATTATTTTGATTAAATTCAAGTTCTCTATTCCTGACATAGTTTGTTTTTCCAATTTCTTTCCCAATGAATGTGTGTAAGTTTCCAATTAAATGTAGGGTTAAATTTCCTGCTGAATTAGAAATGTTTTTTTCTACACGCCAAATATTTTCTTCATTTTTATAAAGTGTTATTTCAGTGATTAACTTGTTCAAGTCTCTTTCAAAAAATGTAATTAATGTATCTGTATTCATTTATTTAATTCTAATGCTTCTATAAAATTACCATTAACCAGTGAACAAAGTGTATCTAGCCTTTATCTGTCATTATGCTCACTTCCTGCCACCCCTTATGATTACTGGTTTTTGATTCAATTAAATGGCCAAATGGTTTTTTTATTTTTGCAAGAGAACAGTTAATGAATATTACTTGAATCCCTATATGGGGTGACTAAAATATAAAAGTTTTATTCAACAAAAAAATATAAAAGCCTATCAAAGTTTGTTTCAGCAAGGCATACATTAGTATAAAAACCAGCCATATTTCTATAGCTGGCATTAAATTACTCATGCGTTACAAGCCTCCTCATCTCCTCACCTACCTTCAGAGAAGCTGTTTCAAAAGTCTTTCATAAAAATGGTCATATTGCAGCCATCGAGGAAATGTTGAGGATGAACGAGGTATATGGGAATCACTGTTATATGATAGGAAGTGAAAAAGTGGATAGATATATTAAATTGGAAAATATTGACAAAGCATTAGAGTGCCTTGAAAAAGGTTATGAGATCAGAGAGGGTCAAATGCCATATATTTCACCAAAATATCCTTATTATGAGCAATTTAAGGATAATTCCAGGTTTGTTGATATTTTAAAGAAAATGAACCTTCCTCTTCCGAAAAACTAATAAAGAAATAGCTAATAGTTAGTCCTTAGTACCAGCCTTGCCGGTAAGCGGGCTTAACCCTTAATAAAAGTTGCGGTCTGGACTGGACTAGCGATTAACATCCAAAGCATTGTTTGCCTGATAGATAAAAAACAACTTGCCATATAGCCTTCTTTTCCCACCACTACCAATTAGCACATATTTGTTCTTGGAGTTATGTACTCGATAAGTATTTAGCTACGTCCGTTAAGGATTTAATACCATTGGTCCTTAACAAGACATTGAACTAAGGTTATAATGCTATATTTAGGAATCAAACCTATCATATGATCCCCTTCTTTAAAAGAATCCGTAAAAAAATGGCAGATGATAACAGACCTT
>CAYMKR010000243.1:0-3972 GCA_964390865.1 uncultured Flavobacteriaceae bacterium
ATATCATGCAGTAGGACGGCTAATCTTAATAGTTTGGCGTCATGGGTATTGATGTCATTGTGTTTTAAATAAACTTTACACGTTTTAAGTGCGTCAAGTGTGTGATGTACTCCATGGTAATGAAGATCTTTTGACAACTTTGAATGCAAGATGTCAATAATGGTTCTTCGAAGTTTGTAATATCCTTTCATAACAAATAATCCATATTATATTGTAATAATCCAAAATGAGAGAGCTGCCAAAGCAAATATAAAGCTCAAGCCAAAAAACTTAATAGATTTGTGAACACAAATAAATTTTTGATCGATGATCTTACTCTCAATATGTATTTGATGACTTAATTGTTCATATATATCATCACTGTCGCATACTTCCGTGAGTCTTTTGGTAAAAGCTTTTACATCTCCAAAACCATAGACAGCATCACGAAAGAAAAAAACATTTTTTTTATATTTTAATTCAATTTGTGGCTTAAAGCATTTGAAGCAATAATAGATTGAAACCACAACACATGCTATCCATAAAAACGATAGAACCACGAATACTTTACTCGTCTGAATCACTGGCTGAAATTGCTCTATCCGATCAATAAAGAGTCCAAGGATAAGACTATGAAATGAAAAAATGATCCCGGCCTTAAGTTCAGAGGCACGGATTAGTTTTTCTAATCTTTCCAACTGCTCCCAATAATTATTCGGGTCCTGTCTCATGTTATATTTATTTTAATGATTTAATTTTCATAAAGTTAATGTAAATCAATTAATTTTCTTTTCAAGTATTTTAATTCATTATTTAATCAATTAGCCCAACATAGTAATTTGCTCTTATTCCCTTATTTTAACGAATATTTTAGATTTTTATTGGCCACAAAAACATTTGATTAAGTTAGTAAACTACTGGTTAATACCCATTTGAATGGTTTAAAAAAGTGCTTATTCTGCGTGAAATTGCAGTATAGGGTCAATTGTGTATACCTTATGATTTATTGAAAATGTAATACTATAAAACTCATTGCTAAGATTTTTCACATCACCTTTCTTCTTTACTGTGGTTGTAACAATACCATTTTTCCCACTGATATAAATTTCCTTTAAAATATTGGTACTAACTTTGTTTTCCTTAAAATTGACTTCTATTATGTTAATCTTTGGATCAGAATCTGGGGCGCTTAACCAAGTTATTTTTTTCCCTGCATTTACTCTTGTCATAAAATATTCTGGAAAACCTGGCAGAGAGTATGCGCTTCCTCTATTGTCAGAAAACTCTATACAGTCTCTGATGTTTACTCCTGGAGTAACATCTTTAACTACTTTTAGATAGATTTCGGTATCAGCTACAGTATTTGCATTCTTTGTGTTACAGCCAAAAAGCATTATGGCTATGATCATAATAATCGAGTATTTTTTCATCGAGTCAATAGTTTAATTATGAATGCAAATTTATTTTTTTTTCTAAACTAAACTAGTGATTTTTTAATTAGACCAATTTATTTTTCAAATATATCAAAGCACCATATTTGTTTCTTCATTCTCATGCACTGAGAATTGGTTTGTAATCAGGTTTTTATTTTTTATACGTTTGGCATAATACATTTTCAGTTTACCTTTGTTTTTCGCTTGAATTTCTCCTCTGAATTCGCAGTCAAATGTTTCTCTAATTAGAGAATAAGTGTTTTCTGAAATATTGATTTTACCAGATTCGCAGTGGGTCTCCATACGCGAAGCTATGTTTACGGTATCTCCCCAAATGTCGTAGGCAAATTTTTTAATGCCTACCACCCCTGCAACTACAGGGCCTGTGTTTACACCCAAACGAACTTCAAAATGCGCAAAGTCATTATTTGCTGGTTGTTTAGCTTCTTCCATGAATTGTCTGATTTCAAAGGCGGCAAGAACCACCTTTGCAGGATGATCAGGACAAGGAAGCGGCAAGCCACCGGCACACATATAAGAATCTCCAATAGTTTTTATTTTTTCGAGACCATATTTGCCAATAATTTCATCAAACTTCGAAAAATAGTAATTTACACTATTTACCAATTGTTCTGGGCTAAGGTGTTCAGAGTGAATTGTAAACTCTTTAAAATCAGTGAATAAAACAGTTACAGATTCGAATTTTTTGGCTTTTACTTTTCCGTATTCTTTCAATTCTTGTGCGGTCTCGATGGGAAGGATATTGTTTAATAAATGATCAGATCTATTCATCTCCTTTTCAATGATGAGGCTGGTTTTTTGTATGAATCTATACCTCATAAATAAACCGAATGCTAAAAGGCTAATCAAGAAAAGAGCTATAACGATGGCTATAACAATAATTTTATCATTCTCTTTTTGATGATTAAGACTATCTATTTCTCGCTGTTTCATTGAAATTTCAAAATCTGAATGCGTAGCGGCCATTTGTTGAATGGTTGCGTAATTGTGAAGACTGTCTCTGTAAATCACATGGCTTCTGAAATAGTCTAATGCCTCTTGTGGTTTTTTATTTGCTTCCTGTACTAGAGAAAGCTTTAAATATGCATCGCTGATCTGTTGTTTTAATCCGTATTTTTTGGCTAAGTCAAGGCTCTTGTTTGCAAAATAGTAGGCCGTTTGAACATCTCCTTTTTCAAGATAAATGTCGGTCATGAATAACAGATAGATAGCGAGACTGTCGTAATCTTTATTTAAAGTGAGAATTTTAGTGGCCTCTTGTATGTATTTTTCCGCTTGTTCTGTTTTACCCTGTTGTGCATAAACCATACCTATCGACCCAAAATTGTTTCCAATTCCTTTTTCATGGTTAACCGTTCTGAATATTTGTCCAGATTCTTTAAGAAACAATAAGGCTGAGTCTGGCTTTTTATTTGTTAAATAATAAGCACCAATTTTTTCAAGAGCAAAGGCATAATTCACAGAGTCAGGAATAGATTTAAAAAGCATCATTGACTTCGTATAATAATCTAAGGTGTTTTTATTATTATCTAAAGAAGCGTATAGGCTTGCAATAGCACTATAGGTCAAAGCAAGGTTGTTGTCACTTTTACCATTTAAAGCAATTTGAGAAGCCTTATTGTAATTCTCCAGGGCCATTTTATAGTCACCTTTTCTAGACAAGGCATCTCCTTTAAATAAATAGCCTGAAAAAATGTAATCTATTGAGTCCATTCTAAAGGCCTCTTCAATGAGTATATCACTATAAATGATTTTATACTCAGGATCTTGATACGCTTCAACCAACAGTTTAAGCGTCTTTAATTGATTCTTTGGAAGAACCATGCCTAAATTATAGACGAGTTTAAGACTGTCAGCAAGTTTCTGATTTTGCCCGCTGACGCCCATTGAGAATAGGAAAATAAAACCAAAGGTAAGCCAGTTTATTTTCATTTGAATTGAGGATGTTTGTTGCATGTGCGTCATCAATAAGGGCTATGGAAACTGTCGATTATTTTGTTATATGCTCATTTTGGTTTTCAGTTGTTTTAAACTTTCTTGGTTTTAGAGGATGATTGGAATCATTAGAAACTTTTCTGCCTTCAACAAAGTACATCTTCATAAGGCCTTTATTTTTCACTTCAATTTCACCCCGGTAACGGCAGTCAAACTTATTTTTGATGAGTTGATAAGTGTTTTCTGAAATATTGATCCTTCCTGGTTTAGAATTGGATTCCATACGCGAAGCCACGTTAACGGAATCTCCCCAAATGTCATAGGCAAATTTCTTTTTTCCCACAACACCAGCCACAACGGGCCCTGTGTTAATGCCTATGCGAATGTCAAAATGAACCATTTCACCCAAATCGGTATCTTTTGATTTTTTGATGAATTCAGTAATTTGAAAAGCGGCTTTTACAATTTTAAGATGATGATCAGAGCTCTCAGAATTTAGCCCTCCCGCACACATATAAGCGTCACCAATAGTTTTAATTTTTTCCAGACTGTGTTCTTCAATGATATCATCAAATTTTGAAAAATAATAGTCCACAGTCTTTAC
>CAYMKR010000244.1:0-3935 GCA_964390865.1 uncultured Flavobacteriaceae bacterium
TTTCATCTATAACCGGGACCACATCCAAATGCGCCATCATCACAACAGGTTTCAATTTGGTATTACTACCTTTCCAGTGATAAAGATGGCTATAGTCGTTAAATAGCTTGTGGTCTAACAGGGAGTCTGAATACGGATAAGTCTTCTTAATAAAATCATTAAATAACTCAAATTGAACAGAATCAAAATCTTTGCTATTCTCGGGTGATATGGTCTTAATCTGTATGGCTCTTGAGAAGTGATCGATAGAAGACCTACTTACGTCAATTATCGCTACAGGATCACTCACCTTTTGCTTTGAAGTAAAACTAAAAGTATTGAACAATATATAGGCGATTGTTAACAATACCAATAGCAGCGCAAAACCTAAAATTCTTTTAATAGCTTTCATATGGCTTAAATTTGTTGTTAGATGCTAGTCGAGTTTAAAAATTTAAAGCGACAAACTTAATGTTTTTCAGCAGTTTGTTTGAGTTTTTCATTCATCATTTCAAAACTCCATCTGGTATTAACATCAAGTTTTTTCCAAAACAATGGAACCAATAATCCATTAAATTCTTCTCTTTGAATAAATTTCATTTTCCCCTCATCCAGTTCAATTAGTTCGAAACTGTGCTTTCCATCAAATACCCCCGTCATTCCAAACTTCCCAAGCCAACTAAATTCAACATTTTCAACAAAACTCAAACAGATGGGCTTAAATTGCATCGGTCTTGATCCTAAGGGTTGAATTCTAACCTTAAACTTCGAACCTTCAAATACCTCTCCTTCTACAGAAGTTATAAATGGATTCCAATCTGGATATGCTTTAAAATCAGTAAGCACCTTCCACACTTTTTGAACAGATGCATTGATCAGTATTTCAGTTTTAATTTCTTTCATATGAAAGTCATGGTTTATTTTCTAAAGATATGTATTTGACAACAATTTTGTTCGTTCATAAATTCAAATATAAATCATCTAAAATGACCACTTGAATCTAACAAAAATTGCCGTTCCACTACTTACCAAAGCATTTCCATTCTCATCCTCAACTTCGTCCATGCTATAATATTGTCCTATACCAGCCAATTCCATAGTGTCAGAAATGGAATAGGTCAAGGTAGGCCCAACATACATGAAATTACCTTCAGGGCCATACATACCAGCTAGCATAACTCTAAATAAAGGGCTTACATCATAAGCGCCAGCTCCAAAAAAGGCCAACTGGGTCGGAAACAGATTTTTCGGACTAAGGTCCTGAAACAAAAGATCTCCCAATCCAGTTGAAAAATTCTCTTCACCGAAGCCATTATATAAGGTCTCAAACTGCAAATTAAGCGAACTTTTAAACGTATAGTCATAATGCAAAGTAGCAGTGGCTTTACCAGTTTCATCTGCATCATCCATAGGATGAAAATAGGTCATCTCCCCACTAAATCCACCTCCAGCAATACCACCAGAAAAACCTCCTCCTATGACATAATCTGATTCTGTATATATTCCTCCTAAAAATTGTATATCATAGCCCTTGGTATTGAATCTATACAAAAGCACGGAAGTTATTTCACTTTCAGAATTTAAGGATGTAGATAATTCCAATTTACTTGACTGGCCTATATAATATTGTAATCTAACAGCATCACTTCCAGGTTTCTCTTCATAATCAAAATCAAAATAAGAATAGGTGTTAAAAAGGTCGTTAGGGTTCCAAACAAAGGTCTGACCCCAATTAATTCTTTGCCTCCCCACGGTAACTTGTAGATTCCCTGCTGTATAGTCAAGCATAAATCTATCGAGTTGCGAAAGGCCTATCCAAGAAGTATTCTCAGCCCAAACCCAAGACATATTAAAATAGCCATTGTCTCTTGAAACATAATCGGCATATCCAGGAATTAAACTCACATTATTCCCAATGATTATTCTATTTCTAAGACCGGCAGTAAAGGTCAACTTTTCATTGATAAACCAATTGACATCAAATCGGTTATGTACAACATTCTCTAAGGCCATTTCGCCATCTTCGCCAACGGTTTGCATAATAGCCAGACCCTTTACATACCCTTTAACCATCCAATTCTCCTGAGCTCCCATCAAGAAGCTTAAAAAGAATAAAACAATAAAAATTTGTTTTTTAAGCATTATTCAACACTCCATTAATAATATTTCTAGTGAATAATCAGGATTTTACAATGTCTGAAATCACCTTGCCATCTTCGAGGGTAACCACTCTTCTGGCTTTGTCCATTACTCTTTGATCATGAGTTGCAAAAATAAAAGTTATGTGCTCCTCCTTATTCAACCTTTCCATAATATCCAGAAGTTGTTTAGTTGCGGTTGAATCCAAATTTGCAGTTGGCTCATCTGCTAAAATAAACTTGGGTTTAGAAGCTAAAGCTCTAGCGACCGCAACCCTTTGTTGTTGACCACCTGAAAGCTGATTTGGTTTACTATTCAATTTTTCACCCAACCCTACTGATTCCAAAAGAGATATTGTTCTTTCATCCATTTTCTTTTTATCCCAATTTTGCAACTGCATAATAAATTCTACGTTCTCTTTTGCGCTTAAAACTGGTATCAAATTATAAGCCTGAAAAACAAAACCAATATTTCTTAATCTAAAATCAATTAAATCGTTAGAAGATAATTCAGACATCACACTCCCATCAACCATCACATTTCCGGTACTCGGAACTTCAAGACCACCAATCATATTCATCAAAGTTGTTTTCCCACATCCTGAAGGGCCAACAATTGCTGCAAACTCGCCTTCTTCAAAGCTAAGGTCAATGCCATTTACAGCATGCACTGGCACCTCTGTATCGTGGTAAGTCTTTGTTAGGTTATTGATTTGAATTATGCTCATAATCTTATTATTTCCTTTTTTTATTAGATAGATCTTATGGCTTCTGCCGGATGCAGCTTAAGTGCTTTTATTGCTGGATAAATCGAAGCTAATATCCCTGTAATGATCACCAAAATAGTAATCTGCAAATACCTATAGGTCTCTAACATTGGATAGGTAACTGCAGCGTAACCCACGCTCTCCATACCCTCAGCCACTGAGGATAAATCAATACCAGCTTTATTAAAATAATTGATAGCAATCACGCTTAATATTTCACCAAATAAAGCACCTACCAAGGCAAGAAGAATAGTCTCTAACATAATCATGATAAAAACCCGTCGTCTATTCATTCCAATTGCCATCAACATTCCCAATTCTCTGGTTCGCTCAAGAACAACCATCAACATGGTGTTAACAATTCCAAACCCTAAAGCCCCCAGAATGATCATCATAAATAATCCCATCATGGTGTCCATATATCCAGACATTAAACTCAGATATGGCGATACTTCGGCCCAATCTTCAACCTTAGCATCCGGAAATCTGTTTTGTAAATCTGCAGCAACAACGTCAGCTTGTTCATAATCTTTTATCACAAGAACAATCTCATGAGATTCGTCTTCTGGCAGGGCCAAAACACGTCTTAAATCATCGTTTTTTACGAAAACATGCATTTTATCCCAAGGATTGTTATCAGTCTTGAAAATCCCCACTACTTTAAATGCAGCCCCTGTAATTTCACCATTATAATCCTGAAACGTAAGCACTATTTTTGATTTCAATTTGGCCTTCAGTTCAACTGCCAATGCCTTTGATATGACAATGGAATTCTTCTTTTTAGTTTCGAAAAAATCACCTGAAACCGTATCGATCATTTTATATATTTCAAAAACTTCTTTCTCATAAAGAGGGTCCACGCCAATAATATTGACTCCCATATTTTTATTAGCCGTGGCAGACATTCCGGTTACAAGAACCCTCTCTGTCACTCCAATGACATCTTTTACTTTACGCAGTTCATTTAATTTTTCAGGAGTTTTTCTAATCGTTTTCCTGACATCAGTATTTTCTGCATAAGAAGGATTGTGTAACTGTATATGACCTATTT
>CAYMKR010000245.1:0-3928 GCA_964390865.1 uncultured Flavobacteriaceae bacterium
ATTCACCAATCATCATGTCAATGACGTAGTTAAGGGTTATTTCATGAATCACCTCGGGACCTTCAGGCCATACATTTTCGGAAACGAGAAAATAAGTGAGATTAAATTTAACCAACACCATAATAACAATAGAAGAAAGTAATAAAAGAACATATGCCAAGTACTTTTTTTTATAAATAAAAACAGGCATAAGGACATAAATATTCAAATAAGACAATATCATATGAATTGGGAATCCTAGAAGATTTGTTTTGATTGAATACTCATAATCACCAAAATAGCTACCCCATCTAAAAGTATTTAGCAAAAAATAAATTATCCAGAAAATCACATGGTATCTTATCGTAACATTGTAAAACCCTGCAGATTCTTTAACTGATTTATTCTTTATGATTGACATTTTGATTTTTTTTTGAAGTTCACCTGTCTTATTATGTTATACGTCTAAATTAATTTTTTTATACGATTTAATTGCAAATATTTATACGTTTAAATTAACAACCAATTATCCAAAAGATAAGTCTTAATGAGAATTATAAAGCCATTACTATTGATTGGGTTGGGATTCAGCCTGTTCGCTTGCAATAAAGATTTGAATAAAGAGATTCCGGAAAAACCTTCTTTGACCAAATATGTTGACCCATTTATTGGAACAGGTGGCCATGGGCATACCTATCCAGGGGCTACTGTGCCTTTTGGAATGATACAGCTAAGTCCTGATAACGGTATTTCTGAATGGGATTGGTGTTCAGGATATCATTATTCCGATACCATTACTATAGGTTTTAGTCATTTACATTTAAGTGGAACAGGTATAGGAGATCTTAATGATATCCGTTTAATGCCGATCAATAGAAAAGTTGATTTAAGTAAACCGGTTAAAACCAGAGATGATATTCCTTATAAATCAGCTTATAGCCATGAAGAAGAAGCTGCTTCAGCCGGATATTATAAAGTGTTTTTAAAGGATCATGGAATTAAAGCAGAACTCACTACAGATCTAAGAACAGGTTTTCATAAGTATACCTATCAAGAAGGTGATATGCAGTCTGTTATTTTGGATTTGGGCTTCGCTATAAATTGGGACAAAACGACCTCTACCTATATAAAAATTGTTGACAAGAATAGTTTGGTTGGATATAGGAACAGCACTGGATGGGCTAAAAACCAAAAAGTTTTCTTTGCCATTCAATTTTCTAAGTCTATCGAAAATTATGACTTGGTGGTAGATGGTAATTATGTTGAAAAACAGAATCTGATAAAAGGAGAAAAATCAGCTGTGCAGTTATATTTCAGTAAAGGTAATTCCAAGGAGTTGCAAGTCAAAGTTGGGCTGTCATCAGTGAGCATTGACAATGCTAAGAATAACATGAAAGCGCATGATAATACCTTTAATTTTGATTCAATAAAGCAAAAGGCAAATAGCAAATGGAATGAGCAATTGAGTGCAATCACAGTTGAAACTCCGCAAGATTCCATCAAAAACATTTTTTACTCAGCACTTTATCATACGCAATTGGCGCCAGTTACCTACAGTGATATAAATGGTCAATTCAGACTTGAAAATGATAGTATTGCAGATTCACCAAATTTCAATGCCTTTTCAACTTTATCTTTATGGGATACTTTTAGGGCAGCGCATCCTTTGCTTACTCTAACCGATCCATTCATGGTTTCTGATGTAATTAATACCATGTTAGTATATTATGACAATAGTGGTGTACTTCCTGTGTGGACACTTTATGGAAATGAGACCAATACTATGACTGGTTACCATTCAATTCCGGTAATTGCAGAAGCTCATAGAAAGGGAATCAAAGGTTTTGATGCTGAAAAAGCATATGAGGCAATGAAAACTACCATGATGCAGGATGAAAGGGGATTGGATCTCTACAAAAAATACGGATATATACCCTATGACTTGTTGGATGAGTCAGTTACCATTACACTTGAATATGCTTATGATGACTGGTGTGTAGCACAAATGGCAAAATCTTTGGGAAAAACAAAGGATTACGAATATTTTTTAAACAGATCCAAGGCATATCAGTTTTTATTTGACGAAAATACTGGTTTTATGCGGGGAAGATCTCAGGACGGAAATTCATGGCATTTACCCTTTGACCCTAAATATTCGGCCCATAGGGTTCATGCCGATTATACGGAAGGCAATGCATGGCAACACAGTTGGTTTGTTTTACACGATGTTGAAAACCTGATTAAAATGCATGGTGGCGCATCTAAATTCACTGAAAAACTAGAGCAGTTGTTTAGTGAATCTTCTGAAATTACTGGGGATAATGTTTCCGCTGATATTTCAGGATTAATTGGTCAATATGCTCATGGAAATGAGCCAAGTCATCATATAGCGTATATGTTTAATTATGCCAATGAACCATGGAGGACGCAATTTTGGGTTAGACAAATATTGAAATCTCAATATAACACGGGCCCTGAAGGGTTGAGTGGTAACGAAGATTGTGGTCAGATGTCAGCTTGGTATGTTTTTAGCTCTATGGGCTTATATCCTTTTAGTCCAGCGTCTGGTGACTATCAAATTGGAAGCCCGATTTTTGAAAAAAGTAGTATTAAGATTACTGAAGACAAAAGTTTCGATATTATTGCTAATAATGCTTCAGAGAAAAATATTTATATCCAATCGGCCACCTTAAATGGTCAGGAGTTTAATAGAACTACTATTGCCCATGAGGAAATTTTGAACGGAGGAATTCTCGAATTTGACATGGGTCCTTTACCAAATAAAAATTGGGGAATTATAAAATAATAAATTAGAAAATGAATATAATAGACATTTCGATAATTGTAATTTATATAGCAATCACTTTGTTTGTTGGAATTTGGGTTTCTAAAAAAGCATCTGAAGGGTTAGATTCCTATTTTTTAGGAGGCAATAGTATCAAATGGTATTTCCTGGGACTAAGTAATGGATCAGGTATGTTTGACGTGTCAGGTACGGCATGGATGGTTGGAATACTGTTCTTATATGGCGCCAAAAGTTTTATGTTTATGTGGATGTGGCCCATTTGGAATCAGATTTTCATTATGATGTTTTTGGCAGTTTGGATAAGAAGATCAAAAGTAATGACAGGGTCGGAGTGGATCTTGACAAGATTTGGTGATAATAGAGCAGGGAGAGCCTCGCATATTATCGTTGCAATTTTTGCCATTGTTGCAGCCATAGGATTTATAGCCTACTTTTTTGAAGGTGTTGGTAAATTTATGACGATTATCCTGCCATGGGATATGAATCTTATTGTTGGAGGTCAATTAATATTGACTTCTGCGCAGACTTATGCTTTGATAATTATTTTTCTTACAACGATTTATACTATTAAAGGTGGAATGTTTTCAGTCGTAGCAACGGAAGTATTACAATATATAATTATGGTCATTGCGGGAGTGATTTTAGCCGCCTATACTTTCTTTATAATAAGTGATGTAGAAATAAATTCCATTATTACTGATGAATGGAAAAACGTTTTTTTTGGATGGGAATTAGGAGAACATTGGGAAGGAAATTATAAAGCTTTTAATAATCTAATAGATTCTGAAGGATATAAAATGTTTGGTGCTTTTATTGGGATGTCTCTTTTTAAGGGGTTTTTTGCAAGTATTGCCGGTCCTACTCCTGGGTTTGATATGCAAAGAATTTTATCGACAAAAACAACCAAAGAAGCTGCATATATGAGTGGATTTACAAGTTTGATTTTATATATACCAAGATATTTATTAATTGCCGCGATAGTGATTATAGCGATTGTTGCCTTAGGACCGGGATATGTTGTTAATGGAAATCTATCTGGTCATGAATTAGAATTATTGTTGCCAAAAGTCATCAATTTCCATGTCCCCGTTGGTATTAAAGGATTGTTATTAGCAGGTTTATTAGCGGCCTTTATGTCAACTT
>CAYMKR010000246.1:0-3884 GCA_964390865.1 uncultured Flavobacteriaceae bacterium
TTAAATCATGCAGCATTGGAACCGCGATCGGGCAGATACTTGTTGCATCTGATAGGGAAACAGCAAACTCATTTCTTTTATTCTCACCAAGGATCGCCTTTTCGCCAAATACCTCTCCTTTGGTCAAAATAGATTTTACAACCTCTCTTCCATCTTCGGTATAGTATCCAATTTTAACTTTCCCTTTATCTATTAAATACACCTTTCTTGCTGCATCATCTTCAAAATAGATATAGTCCTTGTTATTATAGAGATTATAAGTATGGTCATCTTTATACTCGTCATATTTATGCGGGCACAAAATTTTAAACAAATTAATATTTTCAAGATACCATATGCGGCTCATAACATCAACATTTTAAAGTTTGACGTAAAACAATAGAATAATTACAAAAAAAATTAATATTAATCTGAGTTCAATTTGCTAACAATTATGAAATGAATAAAAAAAAGCTCCAATTAAAATTGGAGCTTTCTATTCTATAAACAAAATTACAGCCTATTGGGCATTTTGCTTTTTGATAAGATTCAGAGCTGAACCTTCTTTGTACCATTCTATTTGATTCTCATTATAAGTATGATTCAACATAATAAGGTCTTTACTACCATCATCATGAACAACTTCTAATGACAATTGCTTACCTGGAGCAAATTGATCCAGATCAGTAAAATTAAACACATCATTTTCTTGAATCAAGTCATAGTCATTCTCATTTGCAAAAGTCAAACCTAACATCCCTTGTTTTTTCAAGTTTGTCTCGTGAATTCTTGCGAATGATTTAACAATAACAGCTACTACACCAAGATGTCTAGGCTCCATTGCTGCATGCTCCCTTGACGATCCTTCCCCGTAGTTATGGTCACCCACAACAACAGAATAAACGCCAGCCGCCTTGTATGCTCTGGCCACATCTGGTACAGGTAAATACGCACCAGTCAATTGATTCTTGACACTATTTGTCTCTTGGTTAAAAGCGTTGATCGCTCCTATAAGCATGTTGTTTGAAATATTATCTAAATGCCCTCTAAATCTCAACCAAGGTCCAGCCATAGAAATATGATCAGTTGTACATTTTCCAAAAGCTTTGATCAATAATTTAGCGTCAGAAATGTTATCACCTATTGTCGTAAATGGGTTCAATAATTGTAACCTCTTTGAGTCGACATTCACTACGATATTGATTCCTGATCCATCTTCCATTGGAGCTACAAACCCAGGGTCATCAACTTCAAATCCTTTTGGAGGAAGCTCAAATCCGGTTGGTTCATCGAGCATTATTTCCTTACCATCTGCATTTATCAAGGAATCTGTCATTGGGTTAAAATCAAGTCTTCCTGAAATTGCAATAGCAGCCACCATCTCGGGTGACGCCACAAAAGCATGTGTATTTGGATTTCCATCAGCCCTTTTTGAGAAGTTTCTGTTAAATGAATGAATTATGGTATTCTTCTCTTGTTTGTCTGCTCCTTTTCTGGCCCATTGACCAATACATGGTCCACAGGCATTTGTAAATATCATCGCATCGAGATCTTCAAAAATATCAAGTAAACCATCACGCTCAGCTGTATAACGTACTTGTTCTGAACCAGGGTTTATACCAAATTCAGCCTTTGCTGTCACATTATTATCAACGGCTTGCTTTGCTATTGATGCGGCTCTTGACAAATCTTCATAAGACGAATTGGTACAAGATCCAATCAATCCCCACTCTACCTTTAGAGGCCAGCTGTTTTTTTCGGCTTTTTCCTTGATATGTCCTACCTCTGTGGCGAGATCCGGAGTAAAGGGTCCGTTTACATGTGGTTTTAACGTTGATAGATCAATTTCAATAACCTGATCAAAATATTTTTCAGGATTCTCATATACCTCGTCATCACCAGTCAAATAAGGTGCTATCTCATTAGCGGCATCAGCAATTTCACCTCTCTCTGTAGCTCTAAGATATCTCTCTATTGAGGCATCATATCCAAACGTTGAAGTTGTCGCTCCAATTTCAGCTCCCATATTACAAATCGTTCCTTTTCCCGTGGCAGACATAGAAATCGCTCCTTCTCCAAAATACTCAACAATAGCACCAGTACCACCCTTTACGGTTAAAATACCAGCCACTTTAAGAATAACATCTTTTGGAGCTGTCCAACCACTTAATTTTCCGATTAATTTCACACCGATCAACTTCGGGAATTTTAGCTCCCAAGGCATATCAGCCATAACATCCACAGCATCTGCTCCACCTACTCCAATCGCAATCATTCCTAAACCACCAGCATTCACAGTATGTGAATCTGTACCAATCATCATTCCTCCAGGAAATGCGTAATTTTCAAGTACCACTTGGTGTATAATTCCGGCTCCTGGTTTCCAAAAACCAATGCCATATTTATTTGATACAGAAGCTAAAAAATTAAAAACTTCACTAGAAGTATTGATTGCTTCCTGCAAATCTTTATCAGCTCCTATTTTGGCTTGTATAAGGTGATCACAATGAACAGTGGTAGGAACTGCCACTTTCTTTTTTCCGGCTTGCATAAACTGCAAAAGAGCCATTTGGGCAGTAGCATCCTGACAGGCAATTCTATCTGGAGCAAAATCCACATAGTCTACTCCTCTTTTAAAGGATTCCTTAGGGAGACCATCCCATAAATGATTATACAATATTTTTTCAGATAAGGTCAGCGGTCTTCCAACAGTGGTTCTTGCGCTATCAACACGCTCAGCCATACGCTCATAAACCTTTTTTATCATATCAACATCAAATGCCATAGTAGTCTATTAATTTGTTCTGGTTAAAAAATTTCGTCTCCAAAAATACAAAATATAAAGGTGATTTTATAAAATATTCAATGAAAATAGGCTCCTATTTATCAATATGTAATAGGAAGATTAAATTCTTGCAATTCATTAAAACAGGCCATGAAAATCTTGAAAAAATTACGAAATCTCTAAAATAAAAAAGTAAGCCAATAAGCCGGATTCTGTTATCCCGCCATCGGCGGGACTCCTATCATTTATCTGGGCTACAAATTACTCTGTAACTCTAGCTGCTCACCCCTTGAAATCGAACGAGTAGTTCTCTCCCGATAGAATCGGATCTCCAATGTACATAGCATTGCACCGCATAGAGTTTACCTGGTTTCACTACAGCCGAACTGTACATACTTTCTGTTGCACTGGTCCTCCCACGCCGTGGCGTGGTGACGGATGTTATCCGCTATGCTACCCTATGGTGTCCGGACTTTCCTCCACGTTAAAAAACGCAGCGATAAGATGGCTTACTTTATTTTGGCAAAAGTAGTTTATATATGTCTCAAAAAAAAATCCCACTTTTGAAAACAAAAGTGGGAAAATTGCTATGAAAAAGAATATTACTATTTAAAGTAATATAAATAAGACTGTAAAAATACAATATTTACAATAGTATCCTAATCTATTTGTTAATTTTTTAAAAAAAGTTTTGTCTGAAGGAATAAAAAAAACCCACTCTTAAAAGAGTGGGAAAATTGCTATGAAAAAGAAAAAGTTACTGAATTCGAAAATCCAGCAAAACAAATATAATGAAAATTTTATTAAAAAATTTCATTATTCCCAATTTCTTCCTTATAATAAATTGATTATTTAGAAGTTACGAAAACATGTCCTTTACTTTTTCAAAAAATGACTTTTCAGAAATAGATGGATTAGGCACAAAATTTTCATGGTCTTTTACACTTTCAAAAAATGCTTTTTGGTCTTTTGACAACTTTTTAGGTGTCCAAACATTAAGGTGAACTAAAATATCGCCATTGCCATATCTTTCTAAACTTGGCAATCCTTTTCCTCTTAATCTGAGAATTTTACCGCTTTGGGTCCCTTCCTCAATTTTAATACGAACTTTTCCAGTCAA
>CAYMKR010000247.1:0-3880 GCA_964390865.1 uncultured Flavobacteriaceae bacterium
ATTTGTACAGAATTAGTCATTAAAATCAAAATTAAGCAGCAAATCTATGAATTAAATTTTCAATTGCAAGAGTTTTTTTAAAAAGATTGATGATTATTCAATAATAGCCCTTCCATTCACTTATAATTATTCAAATATTAAGCGTATCTGTCAAAAATTCGTTTATTTGTAACTTAAAATAAGAATATTACATATGTCTATTCAGGTTGACAGAATAATTAAAGAATATGGTACTCAAAAAGCCCTAAATGGAATTAGTTTTAGAATTGATTCTGGAGAAATAGTTGGGTTTTTAGGACCAAATGGGGCTGGAAAATCAACCATGATGAAAATTATTACCACTTATGTTGAGCCAACAAGTGGTTCAGTACTTGTAAATGGCTTTGATACAAAAGATAATGGAATCGAGGTTAAGCAATCAGTGGGATATTTACCAGAGCACAATCCTCTTTACTTGGATTTTTATGTCAGAGAATATTTAAAATTTCATGCTGATATTCATAAAGTTGACAAGGAAAGAATAGAAGAGGTAATTAACTTAGTGGGATTAATTGACATCAAAGGAAAAAAAATTAGCCAATTATCTAAGGGGTACAGACAGCGTGTAGGGCTGGCAGCTGCTTTATTACATGACCCTGAAGTTTTAATACTTGATGAGCCAACAACTGGTCTTGATCCGAATCAATTAAAAGATATTAGAGACCTTATCATAGAAATTGGTAAATCAAAAACTATTTTATTATCAACCCATATCATGCAAGAGGTCGAAGCTATGTGCGATAGAGTGATCATAATAAATAAAGGAGATATAGTTGCTGATAAAAAACTCGAAGACTTGCTCATAGATCAACACCAAATCATTCAAGTTGAGTTTGATTTAAAAGTTGAAGAAGCGTTGCTAAAAAATCTCCCAAATCTCAAAGAAGCCAACAACATTATTGAAAATCATTGGAACTTGATTTTTGAGACTGAGAAAGATATGCGAGCAGAGGTTTTTGATTTTGCCCAAAATAATGGATTGAGAACTTTGCAATTAAATAGAAAAGCAATTAGCTTGGAATCACTTTTTCAGAACTTAACTAATTAACATATAGGATATGCGTCGAGTTGTTTTTACTGTCCTTTTTTGCATTTTTTGGGTTTCTAATTCATTTTCGCAGGAAGAAGAAAAGAAAACCGATGATACAATGGACTTTTATTTAAAAAAAGGGAAGGGATTTGAATTCCATTTTGATAAAGATAAGTATATGTTCTACATTGATTTTAGAGGTCAATTCAGAGCAGCGTACCCGCACTACAACTTTCCGACCAATGAGGATGATTTAAGTGATGATGACATTAATTTGGGAATTAGTCGAGCCAGGATCAAATTCGGAGGTTATTTAGGACGACCAGAATTCAACTTTTATCTTGAACAGGACGTTCGAGGCGGAAATCTGCTTGATTTCAGAGCTCAGATCGAAAAGCTTCCCTACTTGAAATTTCGCGTAGGCCAATGGAAGGCAAGGTATTCACGTGAAAGGATTATCTCATCCGGAAAGCAAACTGGCCTGGAACGTTCTCTTATCAACAGGGTTTTCACAATTGATCGACAACAGGGAGCTTCTCTATATGGCAATATTGACGGTGGAGGCGCGGCCAATTTCAATTATTGGGCAGAGGTGCTTACTGGTAGTGGGCGAGGTGGCTCCTTGGGCGATGATGATGATCTAATGTACATGCTTAGGCTTCAATGGAATCCGAATGGTAAAGAACTGGGGTTTTCAGGGTCTGATTTAAAATTCCATGAAAAATTCATTTCTTCCATAGCAGTTGCTGGGGTGACCAATACTTCGCCCTATACAAGGTTCTCAACTAGTGGGGGGGGGCAACTCTATGGATTTGAAAACGGAATTGAAGGGCAGTACAAAGTGGATCAATTTTTAATTGAAACAGCCTTTAAATATAGAGGGCTTAGTTTTGATCAAGAATTACACTTCAAGAATATAGAGGATACGGTCAACCTTGAGGAAACCATGTTAATGGGGAACTATTTTCAAGTTGGATATTTCTTTCATTATCTTTTTGAGAAGTTTCCAAAGCCTCTTGAGGTTTTTGCGCGTCAGGCTTTTTATGATCCAGACACAAACATTTCAGATAATAATAATCTAGAGTATACTTTCGGAGTGAACTGGTTCTTCAAGGGTCACAAGAATAAACTGACTTTAGATTATTCCTATCTTGATTATAATCAGTTCGATGTTGAAAACAATACTGAGCACATGGTCCGAATTCAATGGGACGTTTCCATTTTTTAAGAATTAGCAACTTAAATGTATCTTTGCAAAAACTTTTAAACTATGGATTTATCTCAAGTACCTAATTTAAAACATCTTTCAGAAAACAATTTTTTTCTATTAGCCGGTCCCTGTGCCATTGAAGGTGAAGAAATGGCCATGAGAATTGCTGAAAGAGTTGTTAGCATTACAGAAAAGCTAAAAATTCCCTATGTCTTTAAGGGAAGCTTTAAAAAGGCAAATCGCTCAAGAATCGATAGTTTTACTGGGATAGGAGATGAAAAGGCCTTGAAAATTCTTAGTAAAGTTTCTAGGGAATTTAATATTCCAACGGTAACTGATATCCATACTGAAAATGACGCAGTTATGGCAGCAGAATATGTTGATATTCTTCAGATTCCTGCATTTTTAGTTAGACAAACTGATTTAGTAGTGGCAGCGGCGAATACCGGAAAAACGGTTAATTTAAAAAAGGGACAATTTATGAGTCCTGAAGCCATGCAACATGCAGTGAGAAAAGTATATGATTCTGGTAATGAAAAAGCAATGATCACTGATAGGGGTACAATGTTTGGCTACCAAGACATGATCGTCGATTTCAGAGGAATTCCAGCCATGCAAGAGTATGCTCCAACTGTTTTAGATATTACACATTCTTTGCAACAGCCAAATCAAAGTAGCGGCGTTACTGGGGGTAAGCCCGAACTTATAGAAACCATTGCGAAAGCGGGGATAGCCGTTGGTGTTGACGGTATTTTTCTTGAAACTCACCCTGAGCCTCAAAATGCTAAATCGGATGGCGCAAATATGTTGAATTTAGATTACCTGGAAGATTTACTTACTAAGCTCGTTGCTATCAGAAAAACGATCAACCAGTTTTAGTTACCTTTTAAATTCACTAAGAAATATGGCCGTTGACATGGCTACATTGAGACTTTCGGTATCATGATGTTCACCAAACTGAGGGATGGTAATTTTTTCATCTATTAATTTCTCTATGTCAATCGAAATTCCGTTTGCTTCGTTCCCAAAAACGATTATAGCATTTTCTTCAAGTTGGCTGGTATAGATGTTTTCACCGTTAAGAAAAGTGCCATAAATGGTTCTTGATTCATCCTCAAGATAAACTCCTATGTCAGTATAGTTAATGGCAACTCTTGTTAGAGAGCCCATACTCGCCTGGACTACTTTTTGATTATAACAGTCAACTGTATTTTCGGAACAGACTAATTGAGATACACCAAACCAGTCACATAATCGAATGATGGTTCCTAGATTTCCAGGATCATTAATCTCATCCAGCACTACCGTTATCCCTTGTTTATTAATTTTTAGTGGTTTAGGAATTTCAAAAACACCAACTATTTGATTGGGGCTTGAAAACTCGCTGATCAATTGAAGCTCTTTGTCGCTTATGGTTTGTATTTCAGCAACATTATATGAATTTGAATATGATTCAGTTGCATATATTTGATGCATGACAAATGATGAATTAATAAGTTCTTCAACTACTTTGATTCCTTCAGCCAAAAATAATTGCTGGGTCTGGCGAATTTTTTTTTTCTTCAAACCTCGTATAAACTTTAACTGATTTTTGCTTAACA
>CAYMKR010000248.1:0-3870 GCA_964390865.1 uncultured Flavobacteriaceae bacterium
ATTTTAAAGGATCAAAACTACGAATTTTTTAAAATTTTAGAAGGATTAAAACGCTTAATTTTTGAATTTATAAAGATCTTTAAATTCAATTGTACACGATTTATTTATTCAGTAACTTAATAAGTTAGTTGGCTCTTTTTCTCTCTTCTTCGCCACCAGTTTGCCTTTCTCTGACTGATTTAACTTTTTTGTTTCCAAAATTTCTAAAATAGGTAAGTACAAATGTTCGGTTACTAAAATCAAGTTTACCCGAAGTATTTAAATTTTGCTCAGGAAATGACGATGTGCCTTGAAATTGGTTGGATTCAAAAATATCATTGATGTTAAATCGAAGTGTTCCCCATCTTTCTCCAAGCTTTTTTTGAACTCCAAAATTCATAAAGAAATTACTTTTAATCTCCAATGACCCCATAATTCTCGGACCATTATAGAAGATATTTATTTCAGAGCTCAGAGTTTCTGTTATTTTAAATGATTGGGTACTGGTTAATTGAAAAGTGTTTTGTTCATATTTTCTTTTGACATCATCCACGGTGTTTTCCATTTTTGTATTGAGATAAATAAACGTATTCTGAGTATTCCACCAGTCATTGATTTTTATTGGTAATCCTAAGGTTACAGAAAAGATTCTTGATTCGTCCAAATTACCTGATTCAAAAATCAGGCGGTCATTTTCTTCGTCATAGCGTTGCTGGAACCGTGCAATGGTTCCATCTTCTACTGAATATTCTGCGGATAATAGATATGATTTATAGTTGGTTGCAAATTTGAAAGCATTTGAAAGAGCAGGTTGAATTGCAGGATTTCCCGCAAAAAAAGTTGTTGGATCAAAAAAGATTACAAATGGAGCCATATCCCTAAAGGTAGGTCGGGTAATTCTACGCACGTAGGAAAGGTTAAAACTCAAGGAGTCATTTACCTGATGTGTGATAAAGGCACTTGGAAAAAATTCACCATAATTTCTGTCAACTACTTTGCCCTCTTTGTCTGTATCCAATTCTGAATCGGTATGCTCATAACGAATCCCAAGTTTTGCATTAGTTTTTTTGGAGATGTTGAAGTCGGTAGATGCGTATATCGCTAAAATAGTTTCATTTAACTCACTAAAATTAGTTAAAGTCGGATCGGGGATAAACTCTTCTCCATTAAAAGTAGCTACGATCACATCATTTTCAAAACTAGAAAAAGCTGCCTTAACTCCTGTGTCCAGTTTAAAACCTTCATTAATTTGGTTACTATAATCAGCATTGGCAACAAAAGCACTTAAAGGAGTGGTCTTATCCGATTTTGTTAATTCTTTTTTTACAAAATCCCCATTTTCATCATAAAAACTGTTCAAATAATTGGTCGGATTTTCATTATAGAAATACAAATAATCAAAATCTATGGAAATGAATTCAGATTCTTGAAAATTGTGTTTTATATTTAAATTGGAGCCAATATGTTTCCATTGATTTCTTTCGTCGCTTTCAACTTCAACAATAGATTTTGGGTTGCCATTTTCGGTTTCAACACTTTCATTTAATGCATCCATGGTCCATTTTTGGTCATATGCATCGACGATAATACCAATAATTGTTTTTTCTGTGAGTTCATAATCCAATCCAAGACGGACATTATGATTGCGTTGTACAGGATCGCGATATGAGATCGTATATAAATCAATCAAGTTATTATTTTCATCCAGCACAGTGCGCCCTAATTCAAATTGCTGGCCCTGACTTCTCCTCGAAAAGGAGTAATTGCCATAAAGATTCAATTTATTTTTTCGAAAATTAAAATTGATATTATCCTGAGTGGTACTTCCATTCCCAATACCGCCTGAAAATGAGTAAGAACCATTAAGGCCAACATCAGATCGCTTTTTCAAAACAAGATTGATATATCCTGCATTACCCTCAGCATCCATGTTTGCCGGCGGGGTTGTAATTAACTCAATAGTTTCAATATTATCCGAGCTCATGCCTTCAAGTAATTGCACTATGCTGGCTTGAGGCATATAGCTTATTTTCCCATTGATCATAATTCTAACCCCATTTTTACCCACTAAGGAAATGCTATTGTTTTGCCGGTTAACAGATATTCCAGGAGAACGTTCCAAAACTTCAAGAGCAGTTGAGCCGGAAGATAGAATACTACTTCCTACATTGATGACCATGCGGTCGACTTTTTGCACATATAAAGGTTTGTCAACCTTTAGCTCTATTTCATCTAAGTTTTGACCTATGTCTTTAATGGCAATTGTTCCTATATCAAGACTGTAATTTTTTTCAGTGAACTCAACAGACTGGGTATAATTTTCATAGCCAATAAATTGTACTTCAAGAGTAAACTTCCCGAGAGCAATATTTTCCAATTCAAAATTACCATTATCATCAGTAATACCCCCTGAAATATATTTATTATTGACATCCTTTAAAATGATGGTAGCAAAAGGCATTGGATTATTTGTTGCTTCGTCAATGACCTTTCCTTTGATTATTCCGTCATTTTGCTCTTTTTTGGCAGTCGCAGTCAAATTTATCGGTAAAATGATAAATATGAAAACTATTACAAAATCTTTCAAGTATTTCATGACTTATGTTAGAGAGGTGAAAAGTAATTCAAGTCTTCCGGCTACGTGCCTCAATCAATCCTTCTTTACCTTAAAAAGGAGAATTTGTCATTAATTCAACAAGGAACATAATGTTTGGCACAGCAGCAATTCGTTTAGGACGAAATGTATTGAAAGGTGTCCGAAGCAAAGGGAATATTTACCAAACAACTAGGTTTGGAATATTATTTTCTTGAGTAATTAATATATTCTCAGGGTTCTGGAATGAAACGATTAATTATTTAATAGAAAATCGGGAAACCACGGGTGCCTTAACTACGTCAGCCGATGATTGGATAGCAAACAATCCCGAAATGCTCAATGAAGTGATGAAAATGGTCGGAATGTAAAAAACATTTCTTTTAAAAAGAGGAACAATTTATAAGAGAAATTATTTTAATTTAATGAAAAAACCGAAGAGACTATCTTTGGTTTTTTCATATTAAATAAGGTTTATTAATGACGTTTTTTTGCTGGACCAGATTTCTTTTGTGGTGCCGACTTTTTGGCGGGAGAGCTTTTCTTTGTATTTGTTGTTGTATTGCTTTTTTGCGGGTTAGAATAGCTAGTAGTTGTTTTGCTTTTATTTATCTTAGACTTGTCTGCAGGGCTTGCAGTTTTTTTCGACTGGTTTGAAGATGTTTTAGCAGGGCTATTATTTGTTGCCGGTTTTCCCCCGACGTTTTTCTTTGCAGTAGGAGATTTTTTGCGATTATTCGAATACATTTTACTAGAGTTTCGACTATGTCTTGATTTTGATGATCTGTATCTATTGTTGCTATACCTTCTCGATCTTCCCCTCCAAGAAGATCTCGCGATAGGCCTTCTTACAATAAACCAAACAGGAACAGCGCTCCAACCAACGGCTGATACAAATGCTACCCTTCCCACAACAAAAAGAGGACCTATTGGCCTCCAACGATGAACACTAACGAATACTGCAGCACTAATAAATTCAGGTATTTCTATGTGGTCAAAATAGGAGTCGCCTCCACCTTGACTGCCACTACTTGTTTCTTCCGGAGCTGGTTCAAGGATATAATCTGCTCCATACAGATCCGGATCACCGATAACCTGAAGTGATATTTCAGTATCACTGTGTTTTTCAATTTCTATGGTGGCAATATCTTGATAATCGTTGTCGCCAATCACAGCTCGCAAAACCAAAACTCGAGTTTCCTTTTCATCCAACTCAACAACTTTAACGATATCAATTTTATCGTCTTTATTCAGGTCTAAATTATTGATCTGATTCTCCGAATCATTGATTTTTTTTT
>CAYMKR010000249.1:0-3854 GCA_964390865.1 uncultured Flavobacteriaceae bacterium
TCTTGATGCAATGTCTGACATAATTTTTTTATTTTAAATTTAATTATTGCTGCAAAAATAATATATTTTAAGTATTAATCGATAAAAAGTAAAAAAAATTAAACAAATCGAAAAGTTCAAATACTTTCATTTTTGTTTTTCCAATTTGATTATTATGCTTTTTTTTGTTTCTTCTCACTAAATGTTCAATTATGCTCAGGATAATTATTTTTGCCTCCGGTTCTGGAACCAATGCCGAAAACATCATAGAATATTTTGATAACAGTGACTTGGCAACAGTAAGTTTTGTGGTCACAAACAATCCAAAAGCAGGCGTACTTGAAAGGTCAGATCGACTGGGAGTTCCGTCAAAAGTCTTTTCAAAAAAAGATATTCATAAAGCTGATTTTGTAAATTTTTTAAAAGAAAATGGGGATTTTATTGTGTTAGCAGGGTTTTTACTTAAGATTCCTGATGATATGATTGATCAATTCCCCAATAGCATTGTTAATATTCACCCCGCTCTATTGCCTAAGTATGGAGGAAAAGGCATGTTTGGGATGCATGTTCACGAAGCAGTAGTTGAAAATAAAGAACCTGAATCCGGAATTACTATTCATTATGTGAATGAAAATTATGATGAAGGAGCGATTATTTTTCAAAAATCAGTTGAGCTGACTGTTGATGATACACCAAATGATGTGGCCTCAAAAATTCATCAATTGGAGCAAGATCATTTTCCTAGGGTTATTGAAAAATTATTAAAATCCTTATGAGGGTCAACGTCTATACTGATGGAGCCTGCAGTGGTAACCCTGGCAAAGGAGGTTATGGCATCATCATGGAATGGGTTGGAAAACCATATGTTAAGGAGTTCTCAGATGGATTTAGGCTGACTACCAATAACAGAATGGAGTTACTCGCAGTAATTGTAGCCTTAGAGCAGCTTAAAAAAGAGGGGGTTCAAGTTTTAGTTTTCTCAGATTCGAAATATGTGGTAGATTCAGTTGAAAAAGGTTGGGTCTTCGGATGGGTAAAGAAAGGGTTTAAAGACAAAAAAAATCCCGACCTATGGAGGCGATTTTTAAAAGTATATAAAAAACACCAGGTAAAGTTCAAATGGATCAAAGGGCATAATGATCATCCTCAAAATGAAAGATGTGATCAATTAGCCGTTGCTGCAGCAAAATCTGCGATTTTGCATGTAGATAAAGAATTCGAGATTTCTAAAAAGGAAAAGCCTGGTAAAATGGACCTCTAAATAGACATCGCTAAGATTAGAACTTCGTCATTTTTGTCATAAAGATATAATTCTTTCTTTACTACTTCATAACGAGCTACTTCAGGTAAGAGTTTGAAAAATGTATCTTCAACTGACATATCAGGGCATAGTTTTCGTGTAGACCCAGTTTTGTCAAACCTAATTTCGTTGCCTGATAAATTGAAAGTTGAAAAATAGTTATTGCATCCTGCAAATCCGCTTAGCTTATTATCTTTTTCTTGAAAAACAAGTGTCGGAGCAGAAGCAATTTGATCTAATCCTTTTAATTTGAGAACTTTCCATTCCTTCATTAAATCTGAATTGTCTGCTGAAGCTACTTTCGATAATAGTTCTTTGAATTGGTATCTTATTGAAGATGCATCTGCAGCAGGGTTTTCAACTTTAATTTCTGTGACCATCAACTCGTAGGTATACCCAGGTTCATATTCAAAGCCTTCAATTTGGTCATAAAAATAAGCCCAATCATCTTCTTGCGATTCTTTAACCAACATACAAGTTTGTGGTCCTACTCCGACACAATCAGTCAGATGATCAGCTATGATTAGCATTTTAGATTGTAAATCACTGTTTGAAGTGCAAGCCAAGGAGAAAAAAAGAATAAAATATTTCATGATCAAGAAAATTAAGATAACATATTTATTGCTTTGAGAAGCGCCTCAATAAAAAGGTCTATCTCTTCTTTAGTGTTATAAAACGAAAATGACGCACGAACTGTGCCAGGGATTTTGTAAAAATCCATGATGGGTTGGGCGCAATGATGTCCTGTTCTAACAGCAATACCCAATTTATCAATTATTGTACCTATATCGTAAGGATGCAAGCCTTCTACATTAAAAGAAATCACAGCAGCTTTTTCTTTAGAAGTTCCGTAGATGATCAGTTTATCAATTGCATTCAACTTTTCTGTAGCGTAATTAAGCAGCTCATCTTCATAGGATACAATTTCATCAAAACCGATACTATTCATATAGTCTAATGCCACTCCAAAACCAATTACTCCCGCAATATTTGGCGTACCAGCTTCAAATTTATGAGGTAAATCAGCATAAGTAGTTTTTTCAAAACTAACTTCACTGATCATTTCTCCTCCTCCTTGATAGGGAGGAAGTTTATTTAGCCATTCTTCTTTGCCGTAAATCATACCGACTCCGGTTGGTCCACAAAGTTTGTGAGCTGAACAAGTGTAGAAATCACAGTCCAATTCTTGAACATCCGGTTTGATATGTGGTGTAGCCTGAGCTCCATCAATTAGGACTGCTGCACCTAATGAATGGGCTTTGTCAATTATTTGTTTTATAGGATTTATCGTCCCAAGAGCATTAGAAACATGGTTTACAAAAACCAGCTTGGTTTTTGATGAAAGCAGATTGTCATAGGCAGTCATTTCCAATTCTCCTTTTAGCGTCATAGGAATAACCTTTAATTCTGCTCCTGTTCTTTCACATAGCATTTGCCAAGGAACAATGTTTGAATGATGTTCTAAAGCAGAAACGATAATTTCATCTCCTTTTTTAAGCAGGTAAGAAAAACCATTGGCTACCATGTTAATACCATGGGTAGTTCCAGAAGTCAGAATAATTTCATGCGATTTCGAGGCATTAAAATGTTTCTGAATTTTCAATCTTGCTTCTTCATATGCACTTGTAGCCTCTTGACTTAAGGTATGAACACCACGGTGAATATTTGCATTGTAGTTGCTGTAATAATCAACTAAAGCATCAATCATTACCTGTGGTTTTTGACTGGTTGCCGCATTGTCAAAATAAACTAATGGCTTTCCATTTACTTTTCTCTTAAGAATTGGAAAATCTTCTCTAACTTTATTTACGTCGAACATATCTTATTTAGAATGATTCAAAATACAAATATACGATAGTATCATCGTAAATGGTTAAAAATTAAATCGAAAATTTCTTTATTTTTGTTTGACTCAATTTTATTTTTTATATGAAAAAGCGACCTAAATATTTAATTATATTGCTGTTAATCAGCTTCTTGATTCTTGTCTATGTTTATTATCCGGCCTTGAATATTGTGACCGGTTATTCAAGTAAAAATATGGCTTCTGGAGTTTTTCTGGCAAATCGAGATCAATTTTCGATGATGAATAATGACAATGGATTCTTTCCTATTAGTTTGGCGAAGTATGAAATTAATAAGGAGGAGCAGTCAGTTACTTCGTCTTTATTTGGCTTGATGAAACGAAAATCAATTTATCTGGAAGGTCTTGGGGCCGTTTTGGTTGATAAAAATCAAAAAGATCAGCTTAACCTTAAGGTTCCAAATCGTTTTAAAACGGATTCAAATTTACCATACCCATATGGGGGTCTAAGTCAAAAGGATTCGCTTTTTGAGGAAGTGAATTACGAAATTTTGGAAAAAGCAGTTGAAAATGCTTTTGATACAAAAGGGGAACAATTAAAGCAAACACGCGCTGTACTGGTTATTTATAAAGACCATATCATCGCTGAAAAATACGAGAATGGGTTTGACAAAAAATCACTAATGCATGGTTGGTCTATGACCAAAAGTTTTACCAGTACGATGTATGGCATCCTGCAAAGAAAGGAAGGTTTTGATTTAAATAGCAACA
>CAYMKR010000250.1:0-3829 GCA_964390865.1 uncultured Flavobacteriaceae bacterium
CTGTATTTTTTTATATTAAAACCTAGTTTAATTTATTGAATTCTAGTAATTTCACCGCTTATAAAAATGAGCTAAATCCTAATATTTTAATACATGAAAAGAATTTACACCATCCTTACCGTTGCCTTGTTTTTTTTAAGTCAATTCGCTTGGTCACAGCATCAAATAATTCCGATTCCTGTGTCTTATGAGGCATCAGAAGGTAGTTTGATCATTGATCAAAACATGAATCTTGTTTTGCTTACAGAAAACGATGATTTGAGCAAGCAAGTTGAAGCCTTGAAATCAGACTTTAATGAAATTGGAATTAACCTTTCTCAAATTCAAGGAGATAGTTCAACCGTAAAGTCATTGAGGATTGGGTTTCATGACACAGCCATAGATACACTAGGAAATGAAGGATATCAGTTGATAGTTGAAGAAGATGGAATATTATTAATGGCCAATACAAAAGCTGGTACTTTTAACGGGATTCAAACATTAAAACAGTTGCTGCCAGTTACAAGGACAGAATCGGCTGAAGGGGAGCCAACTCCTATTGAAATTGAAACATGTATTATTGAAGATTTTCCAAGATTTGGTTGGAGAGGGTTTATGCTTGATGTGAGTAGACACTTTTTTACTGTAGAAGAGGTGAAAGCCTATTTAGATCAGATGGCTGCCTATAAGATGAATGTTTTTCATTGGCACTTGACCGATGATGAAGGCTGGAGAATTGAAATTAAAACTTTTCCAAGACTTACTGAAGTAGGGGCTTGGAGGGTTGAGCGATATGGGAGTTTTGGAGCTGGTAGAGCACAGCCGAAAAAATCTGAAAAAGCAACCTATGGAGGGTTTTATACCCAGGAGCAAATAAAAGATGTCATTGCCTATGCGGCGGAAAGAAACATCACAATAGTTCCTGAAATTGATGTCCCTGGCCATAGCATGGCATTGTTAGCTGCTTATCCTCAGTATTCGACCAAGAAAGAATTTAAACAGGTAAACCCAGGTGCAAAATTTGTTGATTGGCCAGCTAACGGAAAATTCAAAATGAGTATTGAAAATACCTTAAACCCTGCCGATCCGGCTGTTTATGCTTTTTTAGACATGCTTTTTGGTGAGGTAGCCGATTTGTTCCCAGGTGAATATATCCATATGGGAGGCGATGAAGCCTATCATGGTTATTGGGAGGAAGATGCAAAAGTTCAGGATTTTATGGCCAAAAACGGTATCAAAGACGGTAAAGGTTTGCAAAGTTATTTTGTAAAACGCATCGAAAAGATCATCAGTAGCAAAGGCAAGAAAATGATAGGATGGGATGAAATCCTTGATGGAGGTTTAGCAGATGGAGCTGCTGTAATGAGTTGGAGAGGAATGAAAGGAGGAATTGAAGCTGTAGGGCTAGGTCATAAGGTGGTAATGACTCCTAATGAATTTACATATCTTGATTTTACACAAGGTGATTATAGCGTTGAAAACAAAATTTATGACGATTTATCACTTAAAAAAGCTTATAGTTTTGAACCAATTCCAGACTTTGTTTTAGATCCTGAGTTGATTTTAGGGGGCCAAGGGAACCTTTGGACAGAAGCTATTCCAAGTCTTTCTTTTGCGTTTTACATGACCTATCCAAGAGGGTTGGCTTTGTCTGAAGCTCTTTGGAGTAGCAAAGAAACTAAAGATTGGAAGGGTTTTGTTACTAGAGTTGAATCTCATTTCGACCGGTTTGATGCCCAACAAATAAACGTGGCTAAAACCATCTATGAACCTGAAATCCGAGTCTATAAGGATGGCAGAAAGTTAATGTGTGCCTTGAAGAACCCGTTTGAAGATATTGAAATGTTTTATACGATTGATAACACGTATCCGATCGCTACGGGGATCAAATATGAGGCTCCCTTCGAGCTTCATCCAGGTGTCTATAGTCTAAGGGTTCAATCTTTTAGAAATGGTGTGGCCATCGAAAGATTACTGCGTATTTCTCGCAAAGATCTCGAGGCTCGACTTAAATAAAACTGAGGGTTTAAAACTGATCACCTCGGAGGTGAGGTGCTCACCTCCGAGGTGATCACGAATGAGGGGGTCACGAACCCACAATTTTTTTCATGAAATTTTTACCCGTCATCGCAGATGCTGTTAGCAGACCGGAGAATAATGCTCCTCCTACTCCGGCCGTGACTATATCTTGGCCTGTCAAATAGAAATTTTTAATGGGAGTTCTTGGAACAAGAAACTTTTGGCGAAATCTTTTTGGACTGTGATCTAAGCCGTAGATCTCACCCTTGGAATAATTCATAAAATGCTTTGTAGATAGCGGTGTGCCGAGCTCATAATGACTTATTTTCCCTTTGACTTGAGGTAATTGTTCGTATAGTTTTTCAAGTAATCTTTGTGAAATATTTTCTTTAAATGATTCATAATCTAAGCCTCTTTTCATCCATTTGGAACCTTCCCAATTAGTGAAAATATCATAAGGTACCAAAGTGATAATATCGATGGTACTTTTACCTGGATATCGGTTGGTCCAATCAGGATCTTTGGCAGCTGGAAACGATACATAAATTACTGGAAAATCTTGTTCAATATCTTCGAGGTATCTACCAACAATCTCATCGTGATTCTCTCCTTCTGGGTAAATCCAAAGGTTTGTTTTTGGTAATGCTAATTCATCTGGTTCTCCTTCCAGACCAATATAGAGACAGGCATGTGAAACAGATGGGTTGATCTTTTCTAATTGTGATTTTAAACCATGCTTTTTAACCGATTCTAGTGGGATTAGTTTTTCATAAGTGGTAATCAGCCCTGCACCACTCACAACATTTGAAGCCATAATAGACTTTCCATCCTTCATAATTACGCCAGTAGCCTTATTATTTTCAACCAGTACTTTATCAACTTCGGCATTGATCAGAATTGTTCCACCGGCATTTTCTATGACAGGATCTATCGTTTTTACAATTTGAGAAGCACCTCCAATTGGGAAACTGCCACCACCAAAATAATGTTTTACAACAGTGCTATGCATGAAGAAACTGCTTTGCTTTGGGGGAAGACCATAATCGCCATACTGGCCAGATAGCACTTTGATCAACTCTTCATTCTTTGTTAGCTTCCTGAGAACCTCGTCAGTGGTCTGGTCTGAATATTTAAAAAAGGGTTTTGTCATCCATCCGTATAGCAGTTTGCTTAAAAATAGAGGCAGGGCCTTGTTCATATAAAATTTACCTGCTGTGCGGTTTGCAGCAAAGATGAGGTCAATATATTTTTGGATGGCTTCTTTTTCTTCAGGAAAATAGTCGAAGAGTTGTTGTTTGAAGTTATTCAAGCCTTTTACAAGATTATAAGACCTGTCGCCAATAATAATCTTATCGTAAACTTCACCCATATCTGCCCAATTCAAATTTCCATCTGTGACATAGTCAAAAAGCTTCTTCATGGCACTTTTTTCACGCTGCATATCTCCTATGTAATGTATGCCTACATCCCACTCAAATCCCTTCCTTTTAAAAACATGGGTAAAGCCTCCAGCGGTGTAATGTTGTTCCAGAATAAGAACGCTATGCCCTTCTTTTGCTAAAATTGCTGCCGCTGAAAGACATCCCATTCCGGATCCGATAAGAATGGTATGATAGTGTTCATGTAGCTTAGGATTTCTTTTATAGGTCTGAATCATAATTATGCATTTAAAGCAACAAGATACAAAAAGGAGTGCTGCTTTAATAGCACTCTTATGCATTTGTATTTTCAAATAATCTCTATTAATCTTCTATAAAAACGGCTACTTTTTATGGGTCAGTGCTTCTTCAGGGAATGGGAAAACGATGGTTGAATTTTTCTCACTTGCTAT
>CAYMKR010000251.1:0-3821 GCA_964390865.1 uncultured Flavobacteriaceae bacterium
CAACTGAAAAAGGTATCTTTTTATCGGTTCAATTGCTAAATACAGAACAAGAAATTATTAATGATAATTTTTACTGGATTCCAGATGCTAATGGAGATTATTCAGGGTTGCAAGCTATGGCAAAAGTGAAACTTGATGCAACTGCAAAAAAGACAAGTGCTACTACTATTACACTTACTTTAACTAACAATAAAAAAAATACAGTTGCTTTTTTTAACCGTGTATCATTAGTGAATAGTGAGACGGGTGACCGAGTAATGCCTACATTTTATAGCGATAATTATGTGTCTTTAGTCCCGGGAACCACAAAAAAAATAGTATTAGAATATGATGATCTTAAAGAAATAAAACCAGAAATAGTAATTACTGGTTGGAATTCAATAATTAAGCATATTAAAGTTGAGTAGTTTTATATTTAATTAGTCCATAGTAGAAAGACCGGTGATTTTTAAAATTTACCGGTCTTTATTTTATTAAGTTTAATTGACTATTTATTTTAATTAAATAAAAACTAAAATGGGAGATTACCCTAATTTTAATCTCTTAATGAAAGTTTAAAATATTTACAGTTTGTATTGTCCTTAAATAGGTTAACAATTCCAGATTATTTTTATTTTTTCGTTACGATTTGTATTCAATATTTTGATTTAAGTGCACGTGGTTTGGTGTGAATAAATCAAGACTACAATGTGGTCGAATGTTATTGCAAATTAGAATAGCTTTTTTAGCTATGCTTTGTGCTGATTTAAGATTTTTATATTAAGTTTTAGCCCAAATTCCGAGTTCGAGATTCGATATTCAGCTAAAGGGATTACTTGATTTAGTGATTCTTACACTGCCGTCTTCTGCCCTACTCACCAAATCGTTCACCTATTCATATAAAAAACTATAAATCAAGTATTTATGAGTGTATTGTTAGTGATGCTTGACAATTAAATCAAACAATTTATGATAGATTCACCCACATATATCAATATTTTAGTGCAATTCTATTATACAATATTACAGGTTTTGATATTGCTTGATGCAACGGTTAAATACTGTGAACAAGAGAAAGGGATTGGTTTGACGCAATAATTGATTCGTCAAGGCGCAACGATCATTTACGAAGCCGCTTGTGTTTTTAATGATGTCAGGTAGGAAAAAACTAGGGAGGAAGTCCCGATAGCTAGCCCTTAGATTTAAATTAATACAGCAACCTTAATTTTAAATTCTCCTCTACCTTAATCTCTCCAGAGTTAAGCAAGGTGTTGTCTGAATGAGAATTGTTTTTGGCACCCCATAAGAACGCTACAAATTTTACCGGATTATTTTTAAAAGTGTTTTTTGAAATATCTACGTTTACAATGCCATATGAATTGATTAGGATATCCCCTTTCGCCTTTTTCCCACAGTTTACAAAAGAACTATTCTTAACGGATAAATACCCTCCTATGGTAGATTCATCATATCCTCCACGATAATAATCGATGGGGCTACCTTTGATTTGATCAAACGCACAACGATCAATGATCAGGTTTTCTACATTATAATCACCTTTGTCATTAATCTCTTCAGCCAGCTCGATCCCGTAGGTACAATTTGTAAAGTGGGTATCAACAAAGGTTATTTGGTCAGAAAAAGATTCCTTGTATGCCTTAAGAATGTACTTGAACCCGTCTACTTCAACATCACTTGAATGAATAGTATATAAACTCGACATATTGTCTTTTAAGGATGCAAATGCCATTTGTGTTCCTGATCCGTGAAGGCTTAGACCCTCCAATACTAAATTCCCTTTTGGATGCATTTCAAATAGGGCCGTATCTTCACTTCCTTCAAATTGCAGCAATGTCTTAGCACCAGCTTCATTTGACTTGATCGTCACTTTTTTATCAATTTTTAAAGAAACAGAAATTTTATAATTCCCAGTACTTAAGCTCAATATATCACCATCTTCGGCTTCAGTCAAAGCCGTGGCTATAGCTCCCTTTTCTGGCTTAACTTCAATAATTTTAGCTTCCTTTTGGATGGCCTCATTAGAATAATAACTTGTTCCGTATTTTGATTTATCAAGGATTCCTGGCGCTATATCTGTAGAAGCTACTATTGCACCCGCCCTATTGGACGTTGCTCTTGAATTGCCAAAAATATCTTTTGTTATTTTCTCAAATTCAAATCCAGGATACAGTTCAGACCCTTCCAATTCAGTTTCTGGGACGAAAATCTCATCACTGATTCCTTTGATTTTAAAATCATTAGACACTAAACCTTGGTTTTTCTTAAAAGATACGCCTTGATTATTGATTAGGTTATTTTTGAATAGTACACCATCAATTGAGTCATGCGCCACTATAGGATGCGAATCTCCTGTATAATTATAAATTAAATTATTTGCCACAACAGTTCTTTTGGGCCTTGCTGATCTGATTTCTGAAGCAGGCAATACTTTGCGCTGGCTTATATTACTTCCTACACCAAATTGCCATGGAGAGGTACAATTGACCCAAGTATTAAAAGCCACAACAACATCTGTTACTTGATTATATCGATTCAGAGGTGATTTTGGTATACCATTCATAACCGCAAGTGGGCTGCGAAAACTACTCCCTTTCAAATTATAAAAGTAATTATTAACGATCCAATGCCCGGTGTTAATTACTCTGATGCCACCCATTTGCTCAGAATCATCATCTCCGATAAAATAGTTTCCATCAACTATACAGTAATTTCCATGCCTCATTACTAGAGAACCTTCAGATTTATAAAAAACATTGTTTCTAAATTCATTAAAATTCGTTTTACTGGATATCACCTCTACTTCACCATTACATCTTTCAAATAAGTTATTGGCGACTAAGGTATTACTTGGCGACATAGATGTAAAACTGTTACCTAACTGTATCGTTTCACCACTTGGCCCACCCTTAGCAGGTCTTGGCCCAAAATGATTGTTCGTAATTTGATGGTAATTTCGGATGCTTTTATTGCCTTCAATATTTACCCTTACCGTTGGCCCACGATTTGATTTCCCTGCAATGTAACATTGATCCATACTATTGTGCCTCCCGTGAAATTCAACCCAACGGTCTTGTCTATCTCGTTTTAACTGATTATAATCTAGAATCACTGAATTATTCAAACTGCAATGATTGGCTACAGTATCCTTGTGTGTTCTAAATTCAACCACCACATCTGACGGGGTTTGACCGTTTCTAAAAAACAGTCCACTAGCAATCAAATATTCTCCTCCGAATTTTAAATCAGACTTCCCTTCAAGAAAAACCTTACCAGCCGTTTCGGCTCTAAGTGTAATGGGCAATTGCTCGGTGCCCTGACCAGTAAACTTTATTTGAACGTTATTCCATATACCATCAGCCATGATAATCTCATCACCTGGTTTTGACTTTTCAATGGCAGCATGTAATTCTTTAGCGTCAGCCACTAAAATTTCTGCCGTCATGTCATTCTGTGCACAAGAAACTAATAAAGCTATAAATAAAACGAGTATAATAGAACGCATCATCTGTTTTTTAATAATTAATTAAAATATACTTGTAAACCAAGTATACCAGTATAGGATACCAAACAAGAAAAGATAAAAGCCAATACAAGACCTGTATTGATCCATATTCCTGTTTTATAAGTTCCCATTAGTTTTTTATTATTGATTAGTAAAATAATACCCAGAATTACAATCGGTAATACAAATACGTTGAACACCTGTGATAAGATTTGAACCTCAATTGGGTTAGCACCAAAAACAGGAACGATTAAGGCAACTAAGCAAGCGATGGCCGTAACAATTCTAAATTGTTTCGAATTTGTATCCAACTTCCCTG
>CAYMKR010000252.1:0-3813 GCA_964390865.1 uncultured Flavobacteriaceae bacterium
TCTGGGGGGGCTATTCTTACACCTCTTTATGGGCAATTAGTTGATTATTTAAAAGGAGTATACCTGGCAGAGGGAATGGAAGAGGTTCTTGCCACTTCTCATTCAGCAAACCAAGGATATTGGATACTTTTACCTGCTTATTTCATTATATTCCTGTATGCTTTTAAAGGGCATAAGATTAAATCATGGAGTTAAAAAAAAGGAATGCGCTTTGCATTCCCTATTGAAATCTACACAAATTTCAATCTTTTTGTTTGAGTAAGTATAGCAAAATGGAGTAGCCTGAGAAACTACTCCTTGCTATACATTATTAAATTAATGGCTTGAATATTTTTATTTACGAAAGTAGGAGCCTATTTTTGAGGTTTAACACAAGCATTTGTATTGAGCACTTTTCTAATTTTTAGTATTATCGCAGTATACTTTGGCCTGATCATGGCCATTTCTTATTTCACTTCAAGAAACAGAAGTGATGAATCTTTTTTTACAGGTGATCGACAATCACCGTGGTTCCTGGTAGCTTTCGGAATGGTTGGCGCTGCTTTATCCGGTGTTACTTTTGTTTCAGTTCCCGGAATGGTGGGGAACAACAGTTTTTACTTTTTTCAATTTATTATGGGAAATGTTGTAGGTTATTTGTTTATAACCTTTGTCCTGATTCCTCTTTATTATAGACTGAAACTAGTCTCTATTTATGGATATCTAAATGATAGATTTGGTAAAACAACATATAAAACGGGTTCTTTATTTTTCCTTGTTTCACAGTCCTTTGGTGCGTCATTGCGATTACTTTTGGCAGCTAAAATTTTGCAATTTGCCTTTTTTGACAAATTAGGAATTCCTTTTTACCTGACCGTTATTATCATTCTAATGCTCGTTTGGTTGTACACCAATAAATCTGGTATTAAAACCATTGTTTGGACCGATGCGCTCCAGACATTTTTTTTGATTCTTGCTGCAATTGTTACCATTTATTCTATAACCTCTGCCATGGGTCTTACTTTAGGAGAGTCTGTAAGTAAAGTAGTGAAACATGAATATTTTAAAGTATTTGACTGGGATAGTAGATCCGGAAATAATTTTTACAAACAATTTATAGCTGGGATTTTGATTGCCATTGCGATGATGGGGCTTGATCAGAATATGATGCAGAAAACCCTTACTTGTAAGAATCAATGGGATGCTCAAAAGAATACTTTAACGTTCAGTTTGATTTTGGCTTTAACACAGTTCCTGTTTTTGGGGCTCGGGATATTGCTATACGTTTATGCAGACAGTATGGAGATCACGCTCCCTTTAGGCGAGCAAGGTCAATTCCTTGATACAGATACTTTATTTCCTGATTTGGCGATTAATCATCTTGGTTTAATTGCGGGAATTAGCTTTTTGTTAGGCATAATTGCCGCTTCTTTTTCCAGTGTAGATTCGGCCCTTACGGCTTTAACTACTTCTTTTACCTATGATTTTCTTGACATGTCGAATAAATCTGGCACACAAAAGAAAAAATTGAAGAACCTTGTGCTTTTTGGTTTCAGTGTGGTTGTTTTTGTGATTATTATGTTGTTTTCAGGGAGTAGAGGAGATGTTATATCACTAATTTTTAATGTAGCTGGATATACTTATGGGCCACTTCTGGGCTTGTATTTATTTGGTATGTTTAGCACAGTTTCAGTAAGAGATAAATGGGTTCCTTTGATTTGTATTGCAGCGCCTCTTTTGACCTATGCCTTGAGTGTCTATCTGAAAAGAAGTATTAATTTTGACTTTGGATTTATCAGTATAGCAGTCAACGCAATGTTTACCATCTTAGGGTTAATAATAATTCAACAAAAAAAGAAAATATGATATCTCGATCCACAACTGAACAGTCTTCCTCTTATGACAATCTAGAGGAGATGAGTGTAAATGAGCTTCTTCTGAATATGAATAATGAAGATAAGAAAGTAGCTCTTGCTGTTGAAAGATCCATCATTCAAATTGAACCATTAGTTGAAGAGATTGTAAAGCGTTTTAAAATAGGGGGTCGTTTGTTTTATATTGGGGCTGGAACCAGCGGAAGGCTGGGTGTATTAGATGCTTCTGAATGCCCTCCAACATATGGGGTTCCGGACAATTGGGTTATTGGACTGATCGCAGGTGGAGATGGAGCACTCAGAAAGGCGGTTGAAAATGCTGAAGATGACCTTGAGCAGGCTTGGATAGATCTAATGGCATATGATATCAATTCAAAGGATGTCTTGATTGGGATAGCAGCTTCAGGAAGAACCCCCTATGTGATAGGAGGATTACAAATGGCAAACAAGCATAAAATATTGACAGGTTGTATTACGTGTAATGCCGGTTCTGCAGTTGCCAAAGAAGCAAAGTATCCAATTGAGGTTGTAGTAGGGCCTGAATTTGTTACAGGAAGTACTAGGATGAAGTCAGGAACAGCTCAAAAACTTGCATTAAATATGATTTCTACCTCTGTCATGGTGAAGCTGGGAAGGGTAAAAGGGAATAAAATGGTAGATATGCAATTGTCGAACGAGAAGTTGGTTGAAAGAGGGACAAACATGGTTGCTGCCGAGCTTGCCATTGAGAAAGATCTAGCGGAAACTTTATTGATAAAATACAAAAGTGTAAGGGCTGCAGTTGATAATTACAGGACCTTAAATAAGTAGAACTAAAAGAAAAATTTGATCTGTGTAAATGGCTAACTGCTGCTTTTGTCAGATTGATTAAAGAAAATACCTAACATGGAGAAACGTTTTGGTTTACTAGGTAAAAATATATCATATTCATTTTCTAAGAAATATTTCACGGAAAAATTTAAGGCGCTGGATTTAAAGCAATTTGAATACGTTAATTACGATTTGGAACAGATTGAAGATTTTTCAAAAAATGTGCTTATTGATAAAGAGATTTTAGGTGGACTTAATGTAACGATTCCCTATAAAGAACTTGTGATTCCTTTTTTGGATGAGATCGATGAGGATGCTGACAAGATTGGTGCTGTAAATACGATCAAAATATTAGAGAATGGAAAACTTAAAGGGTATAATACAGATGCTTATGGTTTTGAAACTTCTCTCAAGTCGTGTTGGAAGGGTGATGAACAAGGAGCTTTAATTTTAGGAACGGGAGGTGCTTCAAAGGCAATAGCGCATGTCTTACGTAAATTAGGTATTTCGTTCTTATTTGTATCAAGAGCTAAAAGCAATGAACAGACCGTATCCTATAAGGATTTGGATGAGAAGCTGATCCTTGAGCATGAGTTGATTATAAATTGTAGCCCTTTAGGAACTTATCCTGATATTCATGCGAAACCTGAGATTCCCTATGGGTTTTTAACTGAAAGACATCTTTTATTTGACTTGATTTATAATCCAGAAATGACTGCATTTCTTAAAATGGGAGAAACCGCCGGGGCAATTGTCAAGAACGGGAGCTCCATGTTAAAGCATCAGGCGGATAGGTCCTGGGAAATTTGGAATTTATAGGGTAAATATATCTACGCAACCTATTGAAAATTGTCCATCTTATTTATAACATAGTTTTGCGCTTTGCTGGGCTATTAGTATCTTTCAAAACTTTTTCAAAGTAAAATATAGGAACCTTAAACATGAAACAATGTTAGACGTAAACAATGATCAATTATCATCAGATTCCGCCGAAGGCGAAGTAAATAAGGAAAATGAAACTACTCCGGTGAAATCCAAGGGTGAGGAGCAGGTGAAGGATGATTTAAAGGATGATATAAAGAATGATGAAGCTGGTGAAGAAGTTGAAGTCAGTAAGGAAGAAAAAATTGAAACTGTTGAGGATGAGAAG
>CAYMKR010000253.1:0-3805 GCA_964390865.1 uncultured Flavobacteriaceae bacterium
ATTGAAGACATTACAATGAATGTTGCCAAGAAATATGGGATGATTCAACCCAACGAAGATTCGACAAAAGCGGTTAGAGCTGTTTTCTTTATTGACCCAAAAGGGATCATTAGAACTATCATTTATTACCCCTTAAGTTTAGGACGAAACTTTGATGAATTATATCGGGTAATTATTGCATTACAAGCGGCTGATGAATTTGGAGTTGCAACTCCTGCTGATTGGTACCCAGGCGATGATGTGATTATCGGTCCTGCAGGTTCTTGTGGTACTGCAAAAGATAGAATGGAGGATAGTGAAATTGATTGTAAGGATTGGTTTTTCTGCACTAAAAAGCTTGATAAAGATACTGTACTAGATGCAGTATTAAAGAAGTAACAGAGATCAAGAATCGTTAATCATGTTGGTACATTATTTGCGGGTTTGTGAGTTTTCATAACTTTCTGCCCGCTTTTTTATGCTAATTGTTGAATAACAATATAGAAGACCGAGAGATGAGATATATATTTTACTTCCTTTTTATTCAGTCCCTATTATCACTGTTGTTAATTTCATGTAATCATGATAAGGACCCGGTCATAATTCTTCAAAAAACAATAAGTTCAATTGACCAAATCAATAGCATTTATTATCAGCAAACTCAATTAAGAGGAAATACAGAAAATATTGAGAATCAAGTACAAAAAGAAAGAACTTTTTATTATGAAAGACTTTTGTCAGACTCGATAATTGGTGCTAAAGCGCATATCTATTTTTTTGACAGCACTTATGTAATTCTTGAAGATATATATAATGGCAATAAATTAATAAGAAAACATTACAGAGACAGTTCCGCGCGTGTTTATGACTTGATAAAATATCCAGAATTCCGTAAAAAGCCATTCTGGGGTAAAACAACACCATATGTCATTCAATATATGCTTAACTATGCCCTTGAGAACAAGGATTCTTACCTGTTTGAATTAGGAAAAGACACCATTATCAATGAGATAGATTGTTATTCTGTGAAGACTACTTTAAGAAAGAAGGCATTAATGCCTGGATTTCATAAGTTTGAAAATGATAGCACCAGAGTAGAAACCATGACTCTATTTATCGATAAAATAGGATTTTATCCCCAAAGAATAAGAATGGAAGTTTATTTTATTGACAATGCTGATAATGTTTACTTTACGGATAACACCTTTCATAACATGAAATTTAATCTAAAACTAAACGATAGTTTGTTTAATACTTCAGATGATGTGATTAAAGGATTTAGAATAACTGAAATTGAACCTTAATTGAAAATATCGGCATATATTTTAAAAAACAATTAAGCTAAACAAAGGTAAATCTATTGTTGCCATGCCATCTTGTTATTGTTTAAGATGCCATAGAACCGATTTGAAACCAAATACTTGTCATATTGCTCCGAATTTCTAACCTGAATTTTGTTCAACTTTTATTATCTTAGTTTCTTGATTGATGATTGCAAATGGATAATCACGATCTTTAGTCTCATTTCCTAAAGGATAAGTCAAATCATGAAAAAATTGAAAGTCATTATGACTTGTTGATATGAAATCAATGGTTACAGAATAAATGCCTCAAATATTTCGTAAACTAGTATAATAAATTAAGGTATGAAGTCTATTGCTCGTGTTGAAATAATCGAGGTTGCTCGTCATTAAAAATGGTAAATTATAGTATTATTAATAATAGGATAGAAGACTATGATTACAAGTCTTAGATATTAGTCAAAAACTCTTTTTCGGCTAATATTTGGATAAAAATCCTATTATAATTTGATACTTCAAAACACAATTGAAAATGAGAATAATTTTTTTCTTTTTATTGAGCTCTTTACTATTGACCAGCTGTTTGGGTCAACAATCTCTTTATGATCTGAATGTTCCCAACCAGCGTTTTGACCTATCGGACAAACTAAATGAAATATCTGGCTTGGAGATGCTTTCTGATTCTGTGCTTATAGCTGTGCAAGATGAAAAGGCTCATATTTATTATCTTAAGGCAAATTCTGGTGAAATCATCGAAAAATTTGATTTCGGAAAGAATGCTGATTACGAAGGGATTACTCATCATAAAAAACAATTTTATATTCTGCGCAGCGATGGAAGCATTTTAAAAGTAAAACCTAAGAAAGAAGCAAAACAATACAAATTTAAAAACAATAAGGATTTCGATTTTGAAGGTCTTTGCATGGATCAATTGAATAATCGATTGCTGGTAGCTTGTAAAACGCATGGCCTTAGAGCTGAGCGAGATTATTTTTTCGTTTATTCATTTTCACTTGAGTCGAAAAAGTATGACAAAGAACCTGTATTTAGAATAAAACGAGACAGAATACATAAACGCTTTAGACCTTCAGCTATAACTATTCATCCTGATGGAAATATATACATTCTTAGTTCAGTTTCAAAAACCCTTTTGGTCTTATCTCCGGACGGATCAATTCAGGAGAATATCCAATTAGATGAAGCTATGTTTCCACAACCGGAAGGCATCACTTTTAATAGTCGGGGAGATCTTTTTATTTCGAATGAAAAAAAAGACACAGCAGCTTGCATATTGGTGTTTAAAAATTCTGAAAGCCTCAACTAGAGGTCATTACCAAGATGAAGCAACGAGACAAACCTTATAGAGCAAAGACAAATTAAGTAAATGATTGCACTGTTACATACCTCTAAAATACATATTGATAAGTTTGAGAACCTGGTTAGAGAATTTGACAAGAATATAGTTATAAAACATTTTGTCAATGAAGATTTGTTGAGCTTTGCGATTGAAAATGGGTATGCTGACAGCGAAAATTTTGAGAATGAAATTTCTATCATTAGAGAACAAAACCCAGAATTGATTGTCTGCACTTGTTCAACTTATGGTGAAGAATGTGATAAATCTGACTTTGTGGAAAGAATTGATAAACCTGTAGTCGAGTATTTGGTTGAGAACTATAATAAAATTGGTTTGGCATTTACAGCTAATTCTACAAAAAGAGTAAGTAAGGAGCTGATTTTGAGAATAGCCATCGAAAAAAATAAAGAAATAGAAATTTTACATTGTGATTGTTCGGAGGCTTGGAAATATTATGAGTCCAATGATTTTCCTAATTATTCAAAGTCAATAGCAGAGACTATTAAAGAAATAGAAAATGATGTTGATGTAATTTTTTTGGCCCAAGCTTCAATGGAGAATGCTAAAAACTATTTACTTGATTTTTCAAAAGAAATTTATTCAAGCCCAGAATTTGGGATTAAAAAATATTTAAGCAAATAATGCATTTTGCAACCATTAAGAATGGAATAGGTGAAAAAATTGGTTCCTGGTGGTCAATAGAAATAACCTAAACCATAAGCCAGATTAAATGAAATAGGTAAAGTTACTTCAGCCTAAAATTTAAAAGAAACCGCAAGCCCCGAATATTTACCTGCAAAGGGAAGCACTGATAGATTTTCATTTTTCCGTTTTACAATTTTATGAAGATGGGGCACAAGAATTCCGGTTGCTGCACCAATCAATGTTCCAGTCATAACATCAGTCGGAAAATGCTTTAAGGCCCTATATCGATAATAGCCAACAATAGCCGGAGGTATCAGGGCAGCTCCGAAAATAAGAAATTTTTTGTTACCCAATTCAGGGTGGTAATCACTATAAACTTTAGCCATAAAAAAAGAGGCTGCCGCAGTTGTTGAAGTATGTCCACTAAAAAAGGAGTCGGTTGTTCCAGTGCCTGTTTTTTCGTCATATGGTACTTCATCATAATATACAAAAGGCCTGATGCGCTTTGTTAGCATTGGCCCTC
>CAYMKR010000254.1:0-3794 GCA_964390865.1 uncultured Flavobacteriaceae bacterium
TAAGAATGTCGAAGAATTTAGTCATAGTAGAGTCACCAGCCAAAGCTAAAACCATTGAAAAATTTTTAGGAAAAGATTATGTGGTAGAATCTAGTTACGGTCATATTGCTGACTTACCTTCTAAAGAATTAGGAGTAAATGTAGATAGTGATTTTAAACCTAATTATACTGTTTCAACGGATAAGAAGGCCGTAGTCAAGAAGCTAAAGTCACTTGCGAAAAAAGCAGATATGGTTTGGTTAGCAAGTGATGAGGATCGTGAGGGAGAAGCAATTGCCTGGCATTTATTTGAACAATTGAAATTAACTGACGAAAATACGAAACGAATCGTTTTTCATGAAATTACAAAAAAAGCAATTCTGAAGGCAATTGAGAATCCAAGGAGTATTAATTACAATTTGGTTAATGCTCAACAAGCAAGAAGGGTTTTAGATAGATTAGTAGGTTATGAGCTTTCTCCGGTTCTATGGAAAAAAGTAAAAGGAGGTTTGTCTGCAGGAAGGGTACAATCAGTAGCTGTAAGACTTATCGTTGAAAGAGAAAGAGAAGTGGAGAATTTTAGTCCAGAAGCTTCTTATAGAATTGTAGGAGAATTTGTTAATGTTGATGGAAGAAAATTCAAAGCTAAATTACCTAAGAATTTTAAGAGTAGAGAAGCTGCTGAAAAGTTTTTAAATTCTTGTGCAGGAGCCATATTTAATGTAGATGATCTTACAACCAAACCAGCAAAGAAATCACCAACGGGCCCATTTACAACCTCAACTTTACAGCAGGAAGCTTCTCGAAAATTGTATTTTCCTGTAGCAAAGACAATGGTAGTTGCCCAAAGATTATACGAAGCCGGACTCATTACTTATATGAGAACTGATAGTGTAAACCTTTCTGATGATGCTAAAGTTGCAGCTCAGGAAGAAATAACATCTTCTTATGGAGAAGCTTACAGCACGCCAAGAAATTTCATAACTAAATCGAAAGGAGCTCAAGAAGCGCATGAGGCCATCAGGCCAACCAATATGAGCACAAGAAGTGTTCAAGCCGAAAGTGATCAGGCAAGATTATATGAATTAATCTGGAAAAGAACGATTGCTTCACAAATGAGCGATGCACAATTAGAAAGAACAAATGTTCGAATTGTTAACGATAAGAATCAAGAGGTGTTTACTTCAAATGGTGAGGTGATTACTTTTGATGGTTTCTTGAAAGTGTATCTTGAAGGTGATGATCAGGAAGATGAGGAACAAGCAGGAATGTTGCCAAAATTGTCTGTTAACGAGATACTTGATGATAATTTCATCAATGCAACAGAAAGGTATACCAAGGCGCCATATCGTTATACGGAGGCATCCTTGGTTAGAAAACTTGAGGAACTTGGTATAGGACGCCCTTCTACATATGCCCCTACGATCTCTACCATACAAAGAAGAGAATATGCTGTAAAAGGAACCATTGAAGGAAAGGATAGAGCTTATACTGAGTTAACACTTGCAAATAATCAGGTAGAAACAAAAACGTTAACAGAAAAGGTTGGAACTGATAAAGGAAAAATGGTACCAACGGATATTGGTAAGATTGTCAATGACTTTCTAGTTGATCATTTTTCCGGAATTATGGATTTAAGCTTTACGGCTAATGTTGAAAGTCAATTCGATGATATAGCTGAAGGAAAGGAAGACTGGACAGCAATGATTAAAGAATTTTACGGATCTTTCCATGAGACAGTGGAGGATGTATCAGAAAATGCCGAGAGAGCTAAAGGAGAGCGATTATTGGGCATAGATCCAGAGTCTGGTAAAAATGTATATGCCCGTTTAGGTAGATTCGGTGCAATGGTTCAGATAGGTGAGGCAACTGATGAAGATAAACCAAAATTTGCCAGCCTTCAGGGAGAACAAACTTTAGGGAATATTACCTATGAAGAAGCTATGGATCTTTTTAAATTGCCGAAAACCCTTGGAGAATATGAAGAGGAAGAGGTAATTGTTGCCAACGGTAGGTTTGGGCCTTATGTGAGGTTTGGGAAATCGTTTGTTTCACTTTCAAAAGATGAAAACCCAATGTCAGTATCTTTGGATAGAGCCATTGAATTGATAGAAGAGAAGCGCAAAGCAGATGCACCTATTGCTGAATATGAAAATCTTCCGGTTCAAAAAGGAGTTGGTAGATTTGGTCCTTTTATCAAATGGAATAACATATTTATTAATGTCAATAGAAAATATGATTATGACAATTTAACTTATGAAGATATTGTTGAATTGATTGAGGCGAAAAAGCAGAAGGAAATTGAGAAGGTTGTTCATAATTGGAAAGAAGAGGGGATTCGAGTTGAAAAGGCCAGGTGGGGTCGTCATAATATATTAAAAGGGAAAACGAAAATTGAATTACCAAAAACAGTTGATGCACAGGCGCTCAGCCTGGAAGAGGTGAAAGGAATACTCGAAAAAAATGCGCCAAAAAAGGCAGCTAAAAAGAAGCGAGCTACCAAGAAAAAATAATATTTAGTAATTTTAAAGGAGTCCTTTTAGTTGTTAAACTAAAAGGACTTTTTATTTTTTGTAAACACTAATTTATTTCAATTGGAAATTTAATTACATTGCGGCGTTTATATCTTTAACAATTACTTATGAGCCTAGAGCTTCTTTTACCTGTAGAGGAAATCGCAGTTGCACATACTGCCTTGCAATCGGATTTATCCTTAGGAAAGAAAATTAGATTACATACCAAAAAGGATGGTTTTCCGGATCTTGAAAATATTCAAATCGCCATTATCGGAGTGACTGAAGGCAGAGGAGCCGTTGATAATGTAGGAACCGGAAAAGGCATGGAGAATATCAGAAAGTTTCTGTACCAAATGTTTCCAGGTAATTGGCATGTAAATGTTGCTGATTTAGGAAACATACCTTCAGGAAACGAGACTGGTGACACTTATTTTTTGGTTCAGGAAGTTTTGAGTGAACTGATAGAACAAAAAATCACTCCTATTATAATAGGTGGAAGTCAGGACATAACTTATGCTAATTACAGGGCCTATGACAAAATAGGAAAACCCGTGAATATCGTGTCTGTTGACAATCGGTTTGATATTGGGGAAATGGATCCTAGATTAAATTCTCACAATTACCTACATTATATAGTCATGGACAAGCCGAATAACCTGTTTAATTATAGCAATGTCGGTTTTCAAACTTTTTTTAACTCCCAAGAGGAGATAGACCTCATGGATAAATTATTTTTTGAAGCTCATCGGCTGGGAGGGGTAACACAAGATATTACTTCAGTTGAACCCATTCTTAGAGATGCTGATATTGTCAGTATAGATTTGGGGTCTGTCAGGATGAGTGATGCTCCAGCTAATAATAATGCTGTTCCTAATGGTTTCTATGGAGATCAAATTTGCGCAATTGCCAGATATGCAGGGATCAGCCGGAAATTGTCTTCATTTGGAATTTACGAATACAATTCAAAATTCGATCAAAGACAGAACACTGCACATTTAATAGCGCAAATGATCTGGTATTTCATTGAAGGCTTTAATTTGAGAATTGATGAGTATCCCTTTGAATCAAAAAAGAACTATAAGAAGTATATAGTTATGGTTGATGATGAAACTATTAATTTTTACAAAAGCGACAAGAGCGAAAGATGGTGGATGGAGATTGACTTTAGCCATAATAATTTGGATAAATCTACGTTAATACCATGTGCATATCAGGATTATTTAACAGCGAATAATCAGATATTACCCGAAAGATGGTTAAAAACCTTTAGAAAATTAAATTAATACACACTAAACTTGG
>CAYMKR010000255.1:0-3789 GCA_964390865.1 uncultured Flavobacteriaceae bacterium
ATCGTTTGGCTACACCGGTGGCAACCAACATACTTGCCAAAATAAACGACATAATGTTTAACCACATCACTTTATGTCCCAATTGATGATAGGCATCAACTTCTGACAAAGTACCTGTCAATACTAGTGAAATAATCAGAATTAATGATGTCAAATAATTCGGAATTGCTTCTGTAATCCAAAGAATTAAAGATGCCACAAAAATGGCTAGCATTGCCTTATTTGAATGAACAAAATGTTCCATTCCAACTTCATCAAAATTCTTTCGGGCACTTATACTCAACTTTTCAATATCAAAATCGTGCAAAAAAGAAAAGTCAAAAACATACAGAATTAAAATAAAAGAGATAAGTGCAAGTGGAGAACCTATTTTCATCAAAAATTTCTCAAATTTTGATTTATCCCTAGTAGGAAGCTTCTCCATTTTATAGTTGTTCATATCCAGAACATCAAATTCCTTTTGTATGTCTTCTGCCATTTTTTCTAGTGTTTATAGCTGTCGTTTTCTTATACTAAATTTGGCTTGTAAAACCTTGAATTTAGAGACCTGTACTTTACTTTGAACTCTTTAAAAAAGGCTCCTGAAATAATCAAACAGCCTTTTGTATTTTACCAATTTTTATATGGATTTTTCATCAACATGGAGTTGTAGTAGTCTACTTGTCCTGTTACTTCAGTCCCTAACCATTCCGGTTTTGAAAATTCTGTGTCTTCACTCGGTAATTCGATTTCAGCTACTGTAAGCCCCTCATTTTCACCATAAAACTCATCCACTTCAAAAATAAGATCCCCGTCGGCTTTCACTAAATAACGAGTTTTATCAATAACACCCGGTTCACAAATGGCCATAAGGTCTTTGGCGTCTATAAGGCTAATCTCTTTTTCCCATTCATATCTTGAGGCCCCAGATTTATTTCCAATCCCTTTTATGGTGAGAAACCCCTTGTCTCCTTTTATTCGCACTCTTACCGTTCTTTCGGGAACTGTACAAAGGAAGCCTTGAACAATTTTAGTTTCTTTTGAAACATACTTTTTATAATCTCCTTTTACCAGAAATTTTCTTTCTATTTCTTGTGCCATAATTCTTAGTTTGCTAGAGGTTTGTTGATCCAACCTATAATTCTTTTAATTGCCTGAAGATAATTTATATTTTCAGTCCCTGTTAATTCAACATGCTCCATTGTTTTTAAAATATCTTCGACCTCGGTTGACTCTGAATTTATTGTTACAACCTTTGCTCCATTGATCAATACATTACCAACTTCACAGATCGTGTCATTTACCATATAACCATAGCGTTGTTTATGAACTTTAACACCTTGTAAATCATTATGATTATCGATCATTGATAAAAACTCTTCACGTGTATAAGTGTCCTTGTTCAAGGCCGGCATTTCAACTTGAAAAGCAGGGAACACATCATTTTCCAATACTTCTTTTGAAATTGGAAATTCTCCCTTCATTAATGGATTCCATTGCTCGAGTCCGTTTACTGTTTGAACATATGTTTTGATATCCATCTTGCCATCTCTTATTTTAGTATTATTGATGTCATTGGTTTTTGAAAGGATATAGATTTCATCTGATTCTCGTTCCCAAAGTTTTTCAGGAATTGGCAAGGATAATCTCGCCATTCGAAATGTCTGTTTATCGAAATTTTGACCAAAAGTTCTAAACTCGAATCTGGGTTTAGATATTTCACCAATTTTCATTTCTGGTTTTGCCATAATATTTTTATTAAAATTAATTTTCTGGTTTTTGATAGATGTACAATTTAGCTTCTGCATCACTTACTATGTAAATACGATCACCCGCAATTGCTATACCTTCAGCTTGCACTGCATTTATTGCAAAAGATTCGATCAATTTACCTTTTAATGAACATTTGTTTATTGTTTTGTTTTGATCGCTAAGAATCCAAAGCTGATTGGAAGCAGCTTCATAGAAAATTCCTGAATAATCAGCGGCAAAATCCAGATCATATTCAGCGAAAACAGAAAAATCAGTTCTAAGTCTTAATAATTTTCCTGGATTTTTTTCATTCAAAACAAAAATTGTATTGTTAGACGTATCAAAAGTGACGCCTTCCATGCCACTATTGGCATCGTTATTTTCATAATTAATCTTATGTTTTGAAAACCCTCTTGTTTCCATGTCAAAAACAACAATTTCTTTAGTTCTTTCTTCTGCCAATAACAGTTTATTTTCTGTATAAATAGAGATCCCTTCTAAATCATCTCCTTGAAAATCGAAAGTCTTGATGATTTCTCCTTCGGTTGTCATGGAATAAACTTTTGAAGTGTTGTCGCTAACCGTATACAAAACTTTGCCCGAAGCATTAATTGCCAAACCGGAAGGTTCTAAAACATTGATTTTATAGGAAGCTTTTAACTCCAAAGCATCACCCTTCTGAACAACACTCTCATTATCAGTGCAAGAAGTATTGATAATAATTCCTAAAAAAGCGATGACTAAATGTCTTAATTGTATCATTTTGAATAAAATCAGCTTGTGGCTCTCGCCACAAGCTGATGATCTAAATTAATTATTGAACATTGTATTCATTCCAAAGTGATGGATCTTCCTTAAAGGCATCTGATTCATCAACTGTTCCTCCACCAGGAGTATCATCTAAATACATTTTGCCGTCATTTGAATAATAGTATTCAGCAATATCTGTATCGTCTGCTGTGACTGTAGCAATACGCACATAGAATGTAACTTTTGCTCCAGTTTCACTTAATGGTTCACCCGCATCTGTAACAACATCTTTTAAATTAATTGTTACGCCCGTTTGTGTAAATGATGCATCCTTTTCACCGGATACTTTATTTGCTTTTATATATACAGGGTCACCACCTACTGCAAAGTAAACTCTGGCTTCTTTAATTATTTCAGTACTGGCATACGCTAATACTAAATTAATATCGGTTCCAGGAACAGGGTTCGTTGGGAAAGTTATACTTGTCAAAGGCCCTTGCGTTGAATTTACAGTTTCATCGACAACCGGTACAAAAGTTTTTTCTTCAATGGTATAACTTGGCCATGTGGTTCCAAGGTCGTGATTAAAATCACTGATCACATTTCCTTCTTCATCTTCTTCTTCTAAGGGATAATAGGTTTTTGTACCATCAATATATTCCACTCTTAAATAGTATCGAATAGCATCACCAGTATTTTGTTCTGGAACCACTCCTACATAATTTTCACCATCTTGTTCGAATACCACCTTAGTTTTATCATCATTTACCTCGTCCTGTGATTCATCAGGCAATAAATAATATAATCTGATTTCATCTACTTGTGCAGGATAATAAGGCATTGCTGTAAAAGTAACTTCTCCTCTAAATCCAGCTTCTTTACCTACAATTAACAATTCTTCTATACCTCCGGCAACAGTAAATTCACCTGGAGAATTAGTTCCATCTTCAGGATAATAAGAAGACAAACCAGTATTGTCTGTTGCAACCACGTAATATTTTACAACATCCCCTACCAAACCTCTTGGCACGGTAGCTTTAAATTCACCGTCAACCAAGGCCATTTCAATTGTTTGAACCCCTTCATTGATTCTTTGAATTAATTTAACAGAGGCAATACCATCGGCATCTGATGCTTGTACCGAATAAACATCCATAAATTCTGTTAAAGGTTCTGCCACTAAAATTGGCGGTGTATTTACAGCTGATCCATTAGAAGCACCTTGGGTTGCAGAACCAATTCTCCATTCTCCAATACCATCAACTTCTCTACCCCAAGTTAAACCTACATCATTGCTCATATCAGGAG
>CAYMKR010000256.1:0-3778 GCA_964390865.1 uncultured Flavobacteriaceae bacterium
GACCTCATTGTTCAGCTTTTTTGATTTGTACTGTTTTCTTTTCAATGTTTTTTGTATAATTCTTTGATCGTTGAATAAATAATTGAACAATGAAATAGGAGGAGAATAGTGGCTAATTGGGCCTTATTCATGTAAAATAAATTGCATTAATGAAAGGTAAAAACATTAGTCTATTGTTTATTTTCCGTATCAATTATGATGGTAACAGGTCCATCATTTTGAAGATCAATTTTCATGTCAGCTCCAAAGATTCCAGTACCCACTTTTTTTCCAAGAAGGGTCTCCGTTTTAGCAATAAAATCTTCATATAAGGGTATGGCAATTTCTGAATTAGCCGCTCTAATGTGTGATGGTCGATTGCCTTTTTTGGTGTTGGCCATTAAAGTAAATTGACTTACAATAATTAAATCACCGTCAACATCATTTACAGACTTGTTCATAACACCAGAGGCATCATTAAAGATTCTTAAATTGACAATTTTATTTGATAACCATTGGATATCTTCCTGATTATCTTGGCTAGTAATTCCAAGCAATACCAATAAGCCTTGATCTATTTTACTTACTACTTTATTATCAATAGTAACTGAAGCATAATTCACCCGTTGTATGACTGCTTTCATAATTTATCAGTTTAGAAATCATAAGTATTGGTACGATAATTTTCTTCCTCTCCTTCAAGAATCTGGAGGTAACTTCTATATCTTGAATTTGCGATATCACCTTTCTCCAAGGCTTCTTTTATCGCGCATTTTGGTTCATTTACATGAAGACAATTATTAAATTTACAAAGATGTTTAAGGGCAAAAAACTCAGGAAAATAATCACCAATTTCATGGTTTTCAAAATCCACAACGCCAAAGCCTTTAATGCCCGGTGTGTCTATAATATAACTTTCAGGATCTGTTGGTAAGGCAAACATTTCAGCAAAGGTAGTGGTATGTTGACCCTGTTTGTGTTGTGTTGAAACGGAAGCGGTTTTTAATTGAAGTTTGTGATCTATTGCATTAATCAAGGTAGATTTTCCAACTCCGGAATGCCCCGAGAACATGCTAATATTACCCAACATTAGTGCCTTGACCTTATCTATATTTATATTTTCAGTTGCCGATATTTCTAAACAAGTATAACCAATGTCCTTATAGATCTTGATGAGTGCATTTTTTTTATTCTCTAGCACGTCATCGTTTAGATCCATTTTATTGAACAGAAGTATTGCTTCTATATGATAGGCCTCCGCAGTAGCGAGAAATCGATCGATAAAGGAAGTGAAAGTAGGAGGGTTGTCAAGTGTAACAAGTAAGAAGGCAAGATCTATATTGGCCGCTATGATATGTGTTTGTTTTGATAGATTTACTGACTTGCGAACGATGTAATTCTTTCTGTCATGAATGTTCGTGATGACACCTGTATTCGCATTCAATTCCATTTCAAAATCAACATGATCACCAACAGTCAAAGGATTGGTACTCTTAATACCTTTGATCCTGAATTTACCTCTGATGCGGCATTGTATTTGGGAATGTGAATCGGTTCTTACCCAATACCAACTTCCTGTTGATTTAACAATAACACCTGTCATAGATTCAATTATTCATTTTAGATATCTAAAAGACCGTAATCCTGTATTACGGTCTTTTAAATTTCTTTGCTTTTAGATGGTTTAATTATTATCAGGTAAGGTAGTGAAGTCCTTAGCATATTGAAGCATTTGGGCTGCAAAACTTTCTGGTTGCACTACTTCAACATCAATGATTTCATCATTCTCATCTAATTTAGGAGATAAAACAGGGTTTATAAATCCAGAGTAAGGCGCAGATTTAAACTGACTATTCCTTTCTAAGATTTCTTTGTGGATTTCCTGATCTACTTTAACTCCATATGTTTCAACCAGACTTTTGCCTGATTCAAAATCTCCCTCTGACTTTATTCTCTGAATTTCTTTAAGAAGTGCTCCAAACAATTCCCTTAGTTTTTCATAGTCATTTATTTTAAAATAGGTTTTACCGTCTTTTTTAACTTTTTCAATCACCTTGTCAGATGCTCCTTTTTCCATAACCCATGCAGCAACTAATTGCCTGTTTCTCATGTGTGCCTCTTCTATATCATCACCAAGGTTTAATCTGATAAGCTGCGTTATTAATCCGTTACGGATATAACCATCAAAAGCCGCTTTACCAATTCCTTTGGCATTAGGGGAAATTCCAATTTCTACCAGCTTCTCATCAGGTAAATAATAGAGACCAACCAGATCCGCTCTTGCCTCTTCAAGGGTAGATGCATAATTTTTCAACGTCTCCTTAGGAGTTCCAACCCCAGGGTTTAATTTTCCGCTGGCATGACCAATAACTTCATGTAATGCAGTGTGTAATTTGTCAGCAAGCTGCCCGTATTCTTCTTCATATTTTATCTCTTCCTCATCAAAGGCAAATTCTTTTAACCTTCCACTACTTCCAGCGTTAGCATAAGCATGTATAATATTTCCTAAAGAAACTGACTTTGAACCGTGCTGTTCTCTAATCCAATTGTTATTAGGTAAATTGATGCCGATTGGAGTAGAGGGAGAAGAATCGCCTCCTTCACCGGCTACATTCACAGTTTTATATGAAACACCAACAACATTTTCTTTTTTATGTGAGGCGTCAAGAGTAGAATTGTCTTCAAACCATTGGGCATTTTCAGCCAAGGCTGCCATTTTTTTTGACATTTCAAAATCTTTGATTTGAACAACTGATTCATAGGAACCTTTATACCCTTTCGGGTCATTATATACTTCAATGAATCCATTGATATAGTCGATGTCTCCATCAATTGATTTGGCCCAAACAATATTGTATTCATCCCAAATTTTTAAATCTCCCGTTTTGTAGTATTTTATGAGTAATTCAAGTCCTTTCGCCTGAGTTTCATTTTCAGCTACCTCCTTCGCTTTAGCAAGCCAATAAATGATTTTTTCAATTGAAGCTCCGTACATACCACTTATTTGCCAAACCTTCTCCATCAATTCGCCATTCTCCTTAACCAATTTAGAATTTAATCCCTTTTCTATGGGTTGGCTTTTATCTGTTTCAATTTTAGCATAAAACTCATCAACTTCCTTGGCTGTTACGTTTTCCCCATAGAAATTTATAGCTGAACCCTTAATCAACCCAACATCTGCATTGAGGTTGACTTTTTTAATATCCTTTTCATTAAACATAATCTCTAGGGCCTCATCGTCTAATATGACAAGTGTTTTATCCATTAATTCACTCAAGTATTCTTTTGAAAATTTAGGAATAAACTTGTCGTTAGAGTAGTGATGGTGAATGCCATTTGCGAACCATATTCTCTTGAGATAAATTTCAAAATTTTTCCAGTCATCAGTATTTTTATCTCCATCAAATTTAACATAAACAACTTCAAGTGCTCTTCTGATTTTTAGGTTATGCCTGTAATTTTGGTCATACATTATGTCTCTCCCTGCTAGACCTGCTTGAGTTAGATAGTATACATATTTTTTCTGTTGGAGACTAAGTTTCTCAAAACCAGGAATCTGATATCTTAGTATTTTGATGTCAGCAAACTGTTCAGAAAAAAAGCTAAAGGCCTGTTCTGTCTGAATCGATTCTGTTACTTGTTTTTCATCTTGTTTTGGTTGGCATGAAAATAATAGTGTGGAAGCCAGCAAAAAACTTAATATATATTTGAATTTCATAAGAAAAATATTTTAGATATGAGCAATTCAAATTTATACAAAAGTCAAGGTTTTTCCAAATCAAAAAAGTTTATTAACTTC
>CAYMKR010000257.1:0-3777 GCA_964390865.1 uncultured Flavobacteriaceae bacterium
TTTATATCTGATTTCATAATGTAATAAATTTGATGGTTTCTACTATATAGACGAATGATTCTCTTTAATTGTTACTGTTTTACTAGTAGATTAACTTTAATTTAACGAATATGATAGTAAATAGCTTCTTAAACTGAAATATTGTTAATGAAATCAAAAAAATGCTAAATATGTCTTTTAGTGTTAAAACCGGATAATTAATTAAGGAATGTCAGATGAATCATGAAAAATCCTTTGAAACAATTGAATCATAAAATTTTAAATTGATTTAAACGTTATTTAATCAAACATTGGTTGGAAGAATAGCAAAAGAAGTTGATTTAAAAATCACTATGACGCTAGGTTTCAACCTTTAATTAATTTTTTATGATTCTAATTGTTAAAGTATTCGCAGCTATTTTTGGCTTTTTTGGAATTATTTTTGGAGCATTTGGAGCACATCGGTTAAAGCGTGTTTTACCTCCAGAAATCTTGCATAGTTTTGAGACAGGTGTAAAGTACCAATTGATCCATGCAGTGGTTCTGCTTTTTTTGGGATTTCATTTTGATTTTATTCCCTTTACAGAGAGAATGATCGCTTCGAGTTTTATTATTGGTGTTGTGTTATTCTCGGGAAGTATTTATGCCTTATGTTACGGAAAGGCCAAAGGATTAAATATGAAATTTTTAGGACCAATAACCCCTGTTGGAGGGCTATTATTGATGACAGGTTGGGGTCTTATGTTATACTATTTTATCGTTAGTTAAGTTTTTACATTCTATCCATTTAGACAAGTATTTTGTGCTTTGCAGCATATGATGTGTTAACATTGTGCCTATAAAGTTAGCAGTGCGATGTGATTCTATATTTTGTTTTGTCTCATCAATTTTTTTTAAAAAATCCTTTTCAAATAATACCTTATTAAAATTAGATTCTAATATCTCCTTACCTTTATTTTGAGAATTTTTCCATAATTTTTCGTCACTATAAAGAAGCACGGCCTTTTTGACGAACTCTTGAATGTCATCTGTGATGAAACCGTTCCATTTATCTAAGTCAGACATTCCTTCAGCTCCAATGGAAGTAGTTATACTTGGTGTTCCAAAACACATGGCATCAAGAAGTTTGCCCTTCTGACCAGCTCCAAAACGCATGGGTGCCAAACATATTTTATGATTGGTAAAGGCCCTGTTTTTATCTGAGATCCAACCCTTTATGTAAAAGCCTTCTCTTTTGCTTTCTAGTTGTTTTACAGCTTGAGTGGGATAAGCACCATAAACATGCATCTCGGCTTTAGGGAGTTGCTTTCTGATAAGAGGCCAAATACTTTCACTTAAATACCTTACAGCGTCCCAATTCGGCTTGTGTTTAAAATTACCGATGGTCATAAAATGCTTTCGATCGTGGTAGGCAGGGAGTTTTTCAATTTCAATGTTATTATAGGATTCGTCTATAAAAGGTAAATGAAATAGGAGGGATGGCGAAATATGAAAATGATCAATTAACAGTGATACCTCAAACTTTGATATGATTAGAGATACATCGCATCTAAAAATGCTGGCGACTTCTCTTTTGGTAATATCGTTTTGGATATATTTCTGCCAGTTGTCATTATTATCTTTTAAGGCTAGTTCTCTAGATTTTCGTAAGAAGTGTAAATCCTCAGTGTCAAGTATTCTTATAGCACTAGGACAAGATTCTTGCACCCGCCAACCAAATTGCTCTTCACTCAAGAACCTATCAAACATTACGATTCCTGGTGCTAACTCTTTTAACTTTACATCAAAACTGCTATGATTAAGCTCAATTGAAAAACAATTGATTTCAAGTGATTCTAAATCGAATGAAAGTTCATTTTTGGAAGCTGCTGAGGCAAAGTTGACTTCATATTCATGATTCAAGAAAAAATTGATCAGCTGTATCATTCTTGTCCCTGCCGCGGTAGCATTTGGTTCGGGCCAGATCAAGCCAATGATCAATACTTTCTTATTCATCAAGGTTTATTTATTTAACATATGTGATCTATCCTTGAGGTTGATCAAATTTCTTTTGAAAGAAAGTGGGCTTAAAGGTAATCATGATCCAACCCCAGTTATTGGTTTCATCTTTACTACCTCCTTTAAGAAGTTCCATAGATTCAGTAGCAAACATATGCGAATAACCCGCAAAAATATTCACATTTTTCACTAATTCATAACGGATATCGAAATCGATTTCAGTACCTAAATAACTGTCTGCTTTTTGAAATCCAGGCTTTAAGATAGTTCCGTCAGCTGAAAAGAAATGAGGAATTAATCTCATTTGCAACCTATCCTTGTTATAAACAATAGGGGTGTAAATATCTATTAAACCCACATTGTTTGCATGGTTTCCCACATAAAAATAATCCATCCAACCATTAAACTTATGATTAGTTCCATAAAAAGGATTGAAAGCCTTGTTTTCCGAAGGATCACCATCTTGATCATTTCCAGAAAGTAATTCGAATCCTGCTCCTAATTTCAAGACGTCAAGCACTTTGTAATTGGCGTTGGCCGACAAATAATAAGCTGATAAATCTTGTGTACCAGTCGACCCACCTCTAGGGCTAGCTCCTCCTTGATAATATGCAGCGGTATTAAAATCAAAGCGATTTCTTTTATAAGTATATCTACCGCCTATTGTTTGGCTATAAGTCGTCTTTTGTTCGATAATAGGGTCATTATTTGGTTCAGATAAATCAAGTTTATCATAAGGCATTCCATTGTTCAGAAATAACAAGCTTAAACCCATATTCTCATTGAAGTCTGTGTGAAACCATGCATATTGTAAGCTCTTATATTGATTTACGGCATAGTCCTCCTTAAAGTTAGTTTCTCCATTCGCATTCAAAGCTAGCCCAATATCCAATTTACTTTTCTCACCCGGCTTGATTTTAAAAATTATTGCATCATGACTTCTTGCTTGCTGTGCCCAATCAACTGCTCCAAAAACTCTTTGATCATCATAAGCAATTTCTTGTCTACCAAGTTTTACTGAAATTTTTGGACTAAAATGGTAAGCAGCCCAGGCCTGATGAAATGATGTTCCATTCTTATCACCTTTTGATAAGGTACTGACATCTCCCCAAACACCTACATTTTGTATATCCATATATACCTGATATTTTTCAGTTGCAAAATCTATACTTAGACGTGTGCGTTGAGATACAAAAAGAGCTGCCTCATCATCTGGGGACGCTAAGGTTCCAAATCCATGTCTCGCTTCAAATCGAGGCTTCAATTGAGCTGAAACTTTTAATTCTTGGGCTGAAAGTTGTGAAAAACTTACAACAAGAAATAAGGCTATTAGAATTTTTTTCATAATTGATTTAATTAGTTCTTAATATTTTATATATCAAATATATATGTCGATTTATATAAAGTAAATTATTAACATATATATCAACATTTTTGATTTTATATTATTTAAAATAAAGTGCAAATTAACGAATGTTTTATGTAAGTTTTATATAATTTAAAATAAATATTATCGTCATCATAACCGTTTATACTATTTGATTATATTTACAGCTACAAATTAACTAAACGAATTGGCTTTTAATTTTTTACCATATCAGTCGCGATGGCTGCCTTATGCCATAGTCATATTTGGCAGTATTGTTGGGCTTTCAACTTTCTTAGCAAAAGAATCTGAGGTAATCTCTTATATGGGAGATGATCCAAAAACTTGTGTGAATTGCCATGTAATGACTTCTGAATATAATAGTTGGATGCATAGTTCGCATAGAGAAGCAACCTCCTGTAATGATTGTCATG
>CAYMKR010000258.1:0-3776 GCA_964390865.1 uncultured Flavobacteriaceae bacterium
CAGCCACCGCATCAGCATCTTTCGCTTTTTCACCTGCTGCATAGGCATCTTCCATCGCTTGAATTTCGCCTCTAACCTTTTCCATATCAAGAGCTTCCTCTTTTACAGTAGTTGTGCAGGCGGAAAGAATTAAAGCCGTAAATGCTAAAAATCCAAATAATTTAATGTTTTTTATCATAATAGTTTTGTGTTAGTTTGGGTATCAAGATACAACTTAAACCTGGGGCTGATAGGATTAATTGCTTTTCCATTAATTTAATTGGTCTAAAAACTTCACCTAACAACCTTCATATATGAAAGAGAAAGTCAGTATAATTATCTAATAGTCTTATAAATTATAAAACGAGTTACTCGCAAAGCGCCACCTTGCTCATTCGCTAAAAACGTTTACCAAACCTTTTGCCAAACGCGCTGCCCCCTTTTTATTGAAATTCACTCTTTGTTACTAACGTGAAAAAACTAGTTTAAAGCTCTCTTTTTGATTAACTTTGATCAACGCTTTTCGCTGTATATAATTAGTTATTTTTTGTCTAGATGATGTCTGAGAAACCGATTAAAAATTCAAAACTGATTCGATTCCTTCTACGAGGAATTATGGGTCTTTTGGCTTTGCTTCTAATAGTAGCTTCTTCGTTTTTTGTTTATTTGAATGTCAAAAAGAATGATATCAGCGAAGATCTATTAAGATCTGTGAATGAAGAATTAAAGGGCAATTTTTCAGTTAACAGAATTTCCTTGGGATCTTTGTTTTCATATCCTAATCTGGAGGTTTCAGTAAAGGGATTAAAATTTCATGCTCCTTCTGGTCCAGTTACACACGGAGAGCTGATTTTAGAGGTTAAGAATTTAAAATTTAAGACTGACCTGAGCGATGTTTTGTCTAAACATATTCAAATCCAAAATGTGCAAATTTATGGAGCCAGACTGTTTATTGAACGTGATAGTTTAGAGCAAATGGTGATTGCGGAAGGATTTAGGCCTTCACATCCTGAAACCAAGGCAGCAGATTCGACAAAACTTATAATAGCTATAAGCAATATTGTTATAGAGGAATCCGAAGTAGTGATTATTGATCGCCCTACGAACATTGAACTTCCTTTTATATTAGATAGAGTGCAAGGAACTTTTAAATTAAGTGAAAACTTAATTGAAGGAATGGCCAATATTGATTTCCAGCCCCTGAATTTTGAACAGACAGAAGCTTTTTTCCTTAACGAACTTTCGATTAATCTATTGACAAATTATTCTGTAGATATTGACAAGGAACTGGTCATGGTAAAAGGGAAGGAATTACATATAGGAGATGAGCATTACAGCATGAATTATCATTATAATTTTACAGATCAACCTTATATGGACTTTCAAATGACTTCTCTTGATGCAGGAGTTGATCTGTCGACACTATTTGTTGAACAAATGGATACAATTAATGATAATCAAAAAATTGACCTTATGGGTCAAGGTCAGGTCAGAACGGATATTTATTGGAAGCCAGATTCAACAAGACCCTTCTTCGAAGCTATAGAAGCTGGTTTTGTACTTGAAGGAAAGGATTTAAAAATCTATGGAATTGATCTCGATAATGTGATTGAAAAATTTAAAAGAAGTCAGGAGTTTAATCTTGCAGATGTGAGTGCTGTCATGTTTATAGGCCCTGCTGGATTGGCAGTGACCAAAGGAACGGATTTTGCGCGCCTTGCTTTTACCAAGGCTGGAGATTCTTCAGAAGTGAATCATTTTTTAGCAAATTGGAGATTGAATAATGGTCTTTTAACAGCTGAGGATGTGGCTTTAAGCACCAAAAATAATTTAATATCTACTTCTGGTTGGTATAATGTTCAGAATGATAGCTTAGATTTTAAAATTAATATTTTAGATCAGCGAGGCTGTGAATTAGTAGGGCAAAGAATTTATGGACAAGCGCTAGAGCCTAAATATGGAAAAGTAAAATTACTCAAGACCTTTTTGGGCCCTGTCACGAATTTCTTCAGGAATATAGGTATGGCCAAATGCGACACGTTGTATTATGGGAAAGTGGCCCATCCCAAAAAGAAAAAAGATGGAGGGTGAATATCTAATGAAAGTCAAAGCATAAAGGGATTCGTTATTGTTTGATCTGATTCTCTTTTGAAAATTAATAGGGTACTTTCGGACACTATTACCATACATTCGTCCATATTTGATTGCTTCTGAATTTGGAATGACGTTTATTTATATTGTTATTTCAAAAACATTAACCAAAAACTTATTAAAATGAAAAAATTAACACTGATCATGATGATGGTATTTACCATCATAACCTATTCACAAAAAAAGAAGAACGGAACAATTTACTCAGAGCATCCAGCCATAGATGTTGTTGAAGAATTTCAAAAATCATTTGTTGCCGGAGACGCAGATAAGGTCATGAGTTTCCTTGCAGATGATTATAAATGGTGGAATGGCACCAATGGTGACAAAGATGCTGAGCCGGGCACAAAAGAGGGCGCAGGAAAGAATACAACATGGTGGAAGGAAAATATATCTTATTTAAGCATTGAAAGATCTCCTGACGCCTATCCTGACGCGATAGAGTATAAAGATGAAGATCAGAAGGATGTTGTATGGGTACAAACCTGGGATAATTTAAAAGGTGTACATGATGAAACGGGTGTAAAGGTAGATATGCCAGTTCACCGTTTGTATGTTGTCAATGCAGATAATAAAATCGAAACGATTATTGATTACAGTGATCGCACAGTTTGGGGTGAACTCAGACAAAGTTTCGCAGCCAGGGAGAATGGAACAGTTTATAATCATCACGATTATATCAATCATGTAAGAAGGTTGATGGCCGCTCTTGAACACAATGATATGGATAAGTTTTACTCATTTTTTGATGAAAAAGCTACTTTTAGAAATATTCATATGGCCCCAGGAACAGATTCAAGGACTCTCGATGAAGACAAGGAGGGGATGAAGCAGATGATGGAAGCATTTGATATCACTGGAATAGATGTTCAAGGCTATCCTGATTATTTAAATTATAGTATGGGAGATGCAAAGGTGGTTCAATCTTGGTGGAAATTAAGAATGACCCGAAAATCTGACAATAAGAAGATAGTAATGCCATTATTTTTGTTACATGACTTTAATGATGAAGGTAAAATAACAGGAGAGAATGCCTACTATAGCAAAGCTTTAATGTCAGCTAAATAATAGGTAACCTAGAGCTTCATCTGATATGAATAATCTAAAAAAAACTAAGAATATGAAAAAAGGTACAATTAAAATGAGTGTTTTATATCCTTCAGGAGAGGGTAAGCATTTTGATATGAACTATTATAGCAATAATCATGTGGCATTGTTAGTGAAATTATTAGGAGATGCAATCATAGGAGCTTCAGTTGAAAATGGTTTAGGAGGAGCAGCTCCAGGTGATAGTGCTCCCTTTGTGGCGATGGGAAATTTATATTTTGAATCGATGGAATCATTTGAAAAATCTTTTGGCCCTAATGCGCAAACGATTTTGGCAGACGTTCCGAATTACACCAATATTGAGCCAGTTGTTCAGATAAGTGAAGTGATTGTTTAAATTACCAAACCTCAAGTGTCTTAAGGTTAAGACAGGATACTTGAGGTTTTTTTTATGCTATTAGAGAGGTGTTTATTGATCTTTACAAAGTAGTAAGTGTCTTCAGTTTTAATCAACAGCTTCAATCAATTTATTTTTTAAGTATTATTATTATTATTATGGCAGCTAGTTCTAAGGAAATTGAACGCTCTAAGAATTTGAT
>CAYMKR010000259.1:0-3770 GCA_964390865.1 uncultured Flavobacteriaceae bacterium
CGAAACGTATTTTAAAGAAAGAGGAGAACGGTTTGGTTTTTCTGCTGAAATAGATGACAGCACAAAAAATAGTCTCATTTGGCTTGCTGAGAATCGAAATGATTTTGAATCTTTCGATCTGTTTATGAATGAATTCTCATCAGTGCTTTCAACCAAGCGATATGACAGTGCCTATTGGCAAAATCGTTTTGCTCAATTTTATTTAAAACACAAAGAGCCTAAAAGTGCTATAGCCTATTTTATGGCAGGTATTGAAAAATATCCAGATTCTGATCTAATTCCAGAAATGTATGTTGGTCTTGGCGACGCCTATCAACTTGAAGGGAATCCGAAACTTGCTTTAGCATCCTATAAGCAAGCCTTAGAAAGAAATCCAGATGCTCCAGAACTCAAGGAGAAAATAGCAATCTTAGAAAAAAGCAACTAATTAATAGGCAATGTGAATTGAGGTATAATCCTGATACTTTCTAAAACGTTGTATACAATCCTAATTAAATTATAATCCATGATTAAAAAACTACTTCTATAAATAATTGTCGCATTTTTATTTTTAAGCTTTAACACAGAAGCTCAATCAGATTTCCTTTTAAATATGAAAGGCTATATGAGCATGGATTTGGGTAGGCCTGATTTGGCAAAAATGTATTTCACCTTTAATACAGAATACTTTCCGAATGATGCAAATTCTTATGATTCATTAGCCGATTACTATGAAAGCCAAAAAGAATATGACAAGGCGCTAGAAAATGTTAGCAAGGCCTATGAATTGAGTGGCTCGGACTATCACAAAAAACGAATGGAAGATTTAAAAGCTAAATAATTGGGTAAATACTTTAGTATATATAAGGAATAATTCGATATTTTACTTTCTTTATATAAACCTGCCAAAGGGCTCCATATTTAGAAGCGCATCGCTTGTCATCATCAATCTGTCGCGGCAGTAAAAGCGCAACATAATATAAAGGGTAAAGCCATACCCATAAGACTTCCGGATAGCCAACACTCAAAGCAATGGCAGTACCCATTGTAATTTCTCCCAGATAATTAATGTGACGACTAAGACCCCAAAAACCACTGACCAGTAGTGTTTTGTTTCCATCTGAGACGGTTTCCGCTTTGATCCCTAAAAATGATTTTTGAGAATCTGTCTTAAAAAAATATTTTTGCATATTGGCCCCACGAGCCAGTGTCCAACCCATTAAAAAGAGTAGCGCATAACAAATAAGCAACCATAGAGGAATGTTTGGATCGGGTAAATTCACTGTAGACCAGATGGCGATCAGGTAAAAGTATGGATAAAAGGCCAGGCATCCCCAGCCCAATTTGAAACCTACCCTTTCTGCAAAAAAATCATAGGTGTACAAATGCACTTTTTCAAAACTCAAATAGTCAAATATAAAATAGGTTAGCATGGCAGCACAAAGTAATAAGCCAGGAGAAATAGTCCCGAATTCTGCATAATGATGCGCCATAAAGCTCAATACATTTAATTCAAGCATCACAGCGCCAATAAGATACAGCCACATTTTCGCATCGATTCTTCCGTCTTTAAACTGAGGGTTTTCTAGTCTACCTAAAAAAATATCTGAGACTAATGACTTACCAGTTGTAGGATAAGGTAATACGATCAAGAAAGAAAAAACTAGTCCAAAAGCAAAGGCGCCAGCCAAGCTATACCATCTGATTTCATAGAGCCAGTCATAGGCAACCAGACCCAAATAACCTGTCAAAAACCATAGAATGATAGTAGTGATTAAAACCAACCGGCCATTTAACCTGTACCTTAATAATTCACCAGTTGTTGAATGCTTCACATAGCCTGTTACCCAACGCCCGGGAAGAAAATAATGTAAAAAGGTAATCAAGAGATAGATTATCCAGGGGGTAAAGAAACCGAGTACTTGTATCATTATGTTAAACCTTTTGTGTTTTTATCCATTATTGAAATGGCCCATTTTCTGGGAAATACCCGATTCATAAAGAAATGAGCCAGTTTATTCGTAAAACCGGGAATTATTGTTGGGCCTTTCCCAAGTGCATTTAGTGTGTCTTCTGCGACTTGTTTTGAAGATAGGGTACCGGGAGCATCTTTGGTGTTTTGAGCATTCTTGTAGCCTGGGGTGGAGATAGCACCCGCACAAGAGGCCAGTACATCTATATGATGCTTCTTAAACTCATTCCATATTCCTTCGGCAAAGATGGCGTTAAACGCTTTTGAAGCCGCATAAGTGGCAATTTTAGGGCTACCCTGTGCGCCGGCAAGAGATGACATCAATACTATACCACCCTTTTTCCTTTCAATCATTTGTGTTGACAACAGTTTTGAAAGCAGAAGCGGTGTTTTAACATTCACATCAACAATATTTTCCAGACTTTCCTCTGAAATATTTTCAAAATATCCAATCGGTGCATATGCAGCGTTGTAAATTAATAAGCCAATGCTATCCTGAAATTGCGATACGGAGTTTCTCACTGTCTTAAAATCTGATAAATCGAGGGCATGAACCTTTATTTCAACTGGATAAGCTTTTTTGAGCTGCAGAGCAAGGTCTTCCAATTTATCCAAACGTCTGGCAATCAAAATGAGGTTCAATCCGCGGTTTGCCAACGCCTCAGCGAAAGCTGCTCCTAAACCTTCGGATGCCCCTGCAACCATTGCCCATGGCCCGTATTTTGTTTTAAAATCAGTCATTATGTTTGATCACGTGAATATAATAATTTGATATAGTATATAGTGCAAGAATTGGATTTTCTTAAAATATTTCTATTGAGAGAACAACTATTCTATAGTATCGTAGAAACTGCAAACAAGGGATACAAATAAATAATTTTATGATGTAATTAATAACGATTTTTAGTTTAAATCATCCTAGATATAACTAATTAGAAACCTTAATAAATATCAATAAATTACTTCAGGTATTATATAGTAAAAATTTGTAAATCATATATATAAGTAAAAATATGCGATTGCTATAATATCCTGATGAAGGCGTTTAATGTCTTAGACTAGACATAAAAGGACAGGTCCAATAAAAAGAGTTCTGTATGATATCAATGCTATTCTTCATTGTCAAAACTCAGGTCCAAGACATTGAAGTTATTGGCGGCTTTGACCAACAGGGTAGACCCTATGGTCTCAAACAGATGATTCGTTTTTAATACAAATTCTGCTTGTTTCTCAATTTGAAAATTTGGGATACCAACAAGGGTTAAATCAGTTGTGCCTGATTCATCTTCAATAATATCATAAAAGGCTCTTTGTTCAACAGCATTATTAATGATCTTGATTACTACGTTAACTCGCAAGTCATCTACAAGAGCTGATATTTTACTTTCTATCACGGCGAGATCGACATTATTGTTATTCACAAATAACACCCTGATATGGGGGTTATCCCAACTGGGTGATGCAATGATAAATCTGGCAATGTTCAACATCATTTCGGCATTTTTACTATCTGTTTCTCGCCACCATAGATCAACAGTTTTATAATGACCAAATTTGGTTTTTTTGTCAAAATCAAGGTAGAGTAAATTATAATCCAAATAAAGTAGCTTCTGGGTCATTTTCGAATACTCCTTAGAGTTTTCTAGTCCTTTTGGCCAGCCCATCATAATCGTATTGGGTTCTACGCCAGAAAATCCAAACGTAGAGGCAATATTAGTGATGCCGTCATAGATATTACTTACTTTTAACTGTCGGGCAAAAATACCCAGTTCCTTGAAGTATGTATCATTAACCACTTGCTCAGTTCTTTTAAGCGGAT
>CAYMKR010000260.1:0-3756 GCA_964390865.1 uncultured Flavobacteriaceae bacterium
TCTCAGCCTATATTTGGCACCCCTTTTAAGATCACTGCAAATGTAACTAACAATTACTAATTAAAAAATCAATTTTAAAATATTAATCCCATTTGGGTTTTTGTCTAAGTGCTTTTTTAGCTCCACGCTTTTTTTTAGCCTCTATGCGTCTTGCTTTTTCTCCTTTACTAACTCTGGTGGGTACTCTTTTTTTAGGCTTCTTTAATGATGCTTCTAAAAGTGCAATAAATCGATTCGTGACAATTTCTTTGTTCTTATGCTGACTCCTTGTTTCATCACAGGTTAAAATCAATTGTTCCTTACTATTTAATCTTGCGCCTAATTTTTGACGCAACACTCGAATTTGCTCCAATGAAAGTGTCTCAGAAGTTGGAATATCAAAAAGAAGTACAACTTTTGAAGAAACCTTATTGGCGTGTTGACCTCCAGGACCACCTGATCTTACCGCTGTAAATGAAATTTCCTTTAAAATTTTTTCAACATTCATAATACTTCTGAAATAAGCTCTTCAATCTATTTATAAACCTTTTGAGTAACTGTCCAGGTTTTTTCTATTTTGCAACAACTTATCAATTTCTAATTTTGCCAATTGTACCCTGTCTTTTATACTGCCGTTTAACTTAATATAAGGTCTTTTGTACTTTATCAATGTGTCTTCAAAAGCCAGATACATTTCTTGCCTTTGATCTGGCCGATCTCTTAAATCGTCAGCCTCCCACGGTGTATCAATGTTGGTTAATAGGTATAAATCATATTGATTCTTTAAGGCGTATTTGTCAAGTTCTGGATGAACAAAACCCCCATAATATTCCTCAGAATACACTTTAGTTTCCAAGAGATCAGTGTCGCAAATTAAAATTCTATCTGCCTTTGCCGCTAATTTGTTTTCCAATGCTATCTGTCCTTCGGCTATAGGAATTAAATCAGAATCTTCACAGGTCTTTCTTTCGTTATTCCATTTTTCCTGCAGATATTCCCTGGCATATTCTGCTACCCAAACGGTGTCATAATGTTTAGCCAATAGTTCTGACATAGTAGTTTTACCAGTCGATTCAGGACCAAATAAAACGACCTTAATTAAATTTACTGGGCGTTGTTCAAGTGTTTTTTCCATGCTATATATCCATAAATTGCAATAAATGTGAATCCTAAATATTGTATACTGGTAAAAGCCAATCCCTTATACAAATATAGAGGAACAGAAATGATATCTCCAATAATCCAATAGATCCAGTTTTCAATCTTTCTTTTTGCCATAAGCCACATTCCCACAAAAAAGATGGCGGTGGTAATTGTGTCTACATAAGCTGTCCAACTGCTCCATTTATCGTTGTAATGATACACAATAAAAACAAAAATTATTGTAGCAAAGAAAATTACTATAGACTGTTTTTTCTCTTTAGAATTTGTACGACTGATTTGTGTTACATGAGATGCATCAACTTTTCTTGTCCAAATATACCATCCATAAACACTCATGATAAAATAATAGCCATTGATCATCATATCCCCTAGCAGGCCCCAATTGAAAAGTAAATAAACAAAAATTGAAGTGCTGATCATTCCGGTAGGAAACACAAGGATTTTATTTTGTTTAGAATACCAAACAGATAAAAACCCAAATAGTACGGCTACAATCTCCAATACAATATCCAGGGTCCGGTAATCCTGGTATTGCTCAAACAGGTATTCAATAATCTGGTGCATGATGGCTTCTGTCGTCAGTGACGATTTTTAAAATAAAAACACAGTTTTTTTCATTGAGTAAAGAAGAATGAATATTTGCATTTACAAAAGCCATTACTTCCTCAAAAGGACCAAAAATTTGAGTGCTTAAACCATTTTCTTCTATGTGAAATTCAGAGCCTCTTAAAGCTTGAATAAATGCAATGATGGGCTTTTCAAAGTCTTTATGCAAGGGATACATTGATATGTCAATGGATATGTTCATTCTTCTTAAATTTTGTAAGTAATTCGCTATCTTCTTCAAAAGCAGTTCCTATCACAACGATGTCAGCTCCGTTATCATAGGCCTGTTGTAATTCTTTTTCTGATCTTATTCCTCCGCCAACAATTAAAGGGATAGAAACGTTTTCTTTAACCGAATGAATCACTTTAGGAAGCACAGGGTTTAAAGCACCACTTCCAGCCTCTAAATAAATTACTTTATTACCCATGTACATTCCAGCCATGGCTGTTCTTGTTATTTTCTCAACATTCTCCGCTGATATTGGTTCGGTACCACTAACTCTTTGCACCGCTGTCTCCTTACCTCCGTCAATCAATATATATCCAGTCGGGATTATTTCTAAATCCGTATTTTGGATATGTGGTACTGCCTTTATTTGTTGATTGATCAAATATTCCGGATTCCTTCCAGAAAGAAGAGATAAAAATAGCACCCCATCTGCATGCGGCGTAATCTGTTCAAAATGACCAGGAAACAAGATTATGGGCAAGGAGGTTTTCTTTCTTAAACTAAGAACCAAGTTATCAGTTGCATTTTGAGGGACAGTGCTTCCTCCCACAAAAATAAAATTTACAGCTGAGTCATTAATCTTCTGCATTAAATCATTCGACAAATCATGATCTAATTTGTCAGGATCCAAAAGAATGGCGAGCAGTTTTTTACCCTCCTCCATTGCCGATAAAAAATAATGATAAATCATGGTTGCTTCAACTTTCTTCAATGTTTTTCCAAGGCATATACTAAAGTAAAACCCTCCTCAAAAAACTCAAACCTAATTTCGTATTCTTTTTTCCAGTCGTCAAATATAACCCTTCCTGTTGATCTACCATCTGCAAACAAAAAAGGATTAATTCCTATATGGTCATGAAAACTTAAGCCTCCATAGGGATAGGTTTTATACATTGACTCTTTTGCTCCCCAAATAACGGTCAATTGCTTCACCAGATCCTCATCTGAAAGCGAATCAACTTGAGTATTCACGAATCTATGGTGAATATTGATTATTTTTTCTCTATTCTTTTCTATATCTATTCCAGCTTCTCGATCACTGATCAAAATAGCGGCAAAATTAAATGAATGTGTTATTGAAATATGTTTATTATCGTCTAAAAAAGGTTTTCCGAATTTGTTATAGGATAGGTTTAAATCTTGATAACCAGCGTGTTCTAACAATTTTCTGACACTTAAAAACCCTTTTTGATGAAGTTCGGATTTCATACTATTTAATCTAGTTAAGCTATTCTCACATAGCATCAAACCAGTTTTTAATACGTCCAGCGACTCCTCAATTTTCCAAACATAAATCGTAGTTCCATTTTGAGAAGTAATGGTTTTATAAATTGGCATACAATTTTTAATAGGTATTTCGTATTTTTGCAATCTCAAAACAAATATAAAAATTATGAGTTCAGAAACATCGACATATGTCAAATATAAAGTAAAAGACATCAATCTTGCAGATTGGGGTAGAAAAGAAATTGAATTAGCCGAAGCTGATATGCCCGGCTTAATGAGTCTTCGTGAAGAATTTGGAAGTGAAAAACCTTTGAAAGGAGCAAGAATTGCAGGTTGTTTACATATGACTATACAGACAGCAGTGCTGATTGAAACACTTGTTGAATTGGGTGCAGAAGTTACCTGGAGTTCTTGTAATATTTTTTCAACGCAAGATCAAGCTGCAGCTGCAATAGCTGAAGCCGGCGTTTCTGTTTACGCTTGGAAAGGTCTATCGGAAGAAGAATTCGAATGGTGTATTGAGCAAACTTTATTCTTTGGTGAAGACAAAA
>CAYMKR010000261.1:0-3741 GCA_964390865.1 uncultured Flavobacteriaceae bacterium
AACGTGGATTTTACGAAACAAAAATGGAAATTTTAACTGAAAATCCGCGTGAAGTACCTGATTTTGAAATTACTGACCTTTTTATGAAGAAGCTGGAAGCCCATATCAGAAAAGAACCCGCTTATTATTTTTGGAGCCATAAACGATTCAAGCATATGAAGGAGAACTAATCAGGCAAGTTTTAAGTTTAAACTATCTTGCTGTAAGTTCCACTAATTTCTTACATAGATTTTTCATCGTATTATAGTTACGAGCAGTAACAAGCAGTTTTAAGTTTTTTTCAATGAAAGTACCCGTCAATTTTGAGCGACCAAAACCGTTAGGATACAATACATAAATAACATTATCTACTAAAAACATTTCTTCAGGAAATTTTGCTTTGTTTTTCATTTCTTCAAAAACAGACAAATCAACCACTCCCAGTGCATGTATGTAATATAATTTTTTAGTATCTATTTCGGGAGCGTTTAGAAATGGGTTATTCAAAAAATATTTTTGAAATGTAACAGACTCAATTACTTTTACACTAATATCATAACCATATTCTTCTTTAATTAAATCGGTAATCAAAGTTTCTAGTAATTGATAATTTTCAATTTTAGATTCAAAAACTAAATTTCCGCTTTGTAAATAGGTAGTCAAATTCAAAAATTCTGGCCTTTCGAGCAGGATTTTTAGATCAGCCATCTTAATAATATGATGACCCGAAACATTGATTGACCTCAATAAAGCTACATAAGCTTTCAAATTTTATGCTTTTAAGTTAAACCACTTTCTTACAAGCTCTTTTTCTTTAGATTGAAACGTATTATGCAAAAATTCATTGCTAGGCATATCATACGTATAGTCTTTAGACCATTCCGTAAAATTTGAAGCCAATTCTTTAATTGCCTGACAAATAAAAATAACTTCAGCATCAGTTGTTGTTGGATGAATAGACATTCTGATCCATCCCGGGCGCTCAATCAAACAGCCTTGATCCATCATTTCTAGTAATTCATGTGAATGTTGCTGATCAACATGCAATAAAAAATGCCCATAAGTCCCTGCACAAGAACAGCCTCCTCGAGTTTGAATCCCAAATCTATCATTCAAGAGTTTAACGCCAAGATTATAATGTAAATCATCAATGTAAAATGAAAAAACTCCAAGTCTGTTGCTATGTTGAACCGCTAATAAATTTAAATTATCGATGGGTTTCAAAGACTTAAAGACCTGAGCAACAATTTCATTTTCTCGATCATGAATATTATCAATACCCATTTCTTCCTTTAGCTGAACGGCCAAGGCCGTTCTTATAGTTTGTAAAAATCCGGGTGTTCCTCCATCTTCACGAGTTTCAATATCATCTAGATATCGATGTTCTCCCCAGGGATTTGTCCAATTAACCGTACCACCTCCTGGGTTATCAGGAATCATGTTATTATAAAGAGATTTATGAAAGATCAAAACACCAGAAGTTCCTGGCCCACCCAAAAATTTATGAGGTGAAAAAAAGATTGCATCTAGACGTTCTTCTTCATCCTTTGGATTCATGTCAATTTTCACATAGGGTGCCGAACAAGCAAAATCAACGAAACAAACACCAGCATGTTGATGCATTATTTTAGCTATTCGATGGTAATCCGTTTGTATACCTGTAACATTTGAACAGGCAGTAATTGACGCAATTCTCATTTCTTTATGCTTGTACTTATCAAGAAGATCCGCTAAGCAATTATAATCAACCAACCCAGAATCATCACATGGAATTATTTCAACATCGGCAATGGTTTCTAACCAAGACGTCTGATTAGAATGATGCTCCATATGCGTAATAAAAACGACTGGTTTTTTAGCATCAGGAATGGTATCGACTAAATCTTTGAGGTTTTCTGAAACTTTGAGTCCAAGTATTCTTTGAAATTTATTGATCACACCCGTCATTCCAGTTCCTTCAGCAATAAGTGCGCAATCAGGTCCGGCATTCACATGTCTTTTGATGATCTCTCTCGCTTCATGATAAGCCAGGGTCATGGTTGAGCCAGAAAAGGTAGTTTCAGTATGGGTATTTGCAACATATGGACCAAAATCATGGAGCATTTTCTCCTCAATTGGCCGGTATAGTCTTCCACTGGCAGTCCAGTCTGCATAAATCATTTTTTGGACTCCAAATGGAGTTTCAAAAGTTTCATCAATGCCGATGATTTCTTTACGAAATTTGTCAAAATATTTCTCTAAACTCATGACTCTATTTATGGCACCAAGCTATATCTTGGCTATTATTTTTATTTCTTCAATAATTCGCTCTGCCAAGGCATCGGCATTTTCTTGTGAATTACTTTCAGTATATATCCTGATAATTGGTTCAGTATTTGACTTTCTCAAATGTACCCATTCATTTTCAAAATCAATTTTCACTCCATCTATGGTACTAATATCCTCATTTTGATATGTTGAAGCCATCGCGCTCAAAATACCATCAACATCTATTTGAGGTGTCAATTGAATTTTATTCTTACTCATGAAATAAGAAGGATATGAATCGCGTAAAGACTTACAAGACATATTCAAATGAGCCAGGTGACTTAAAAATAAACCAACTCCAACCAAAGCATCTCGCCCATAATGAGATGATGGATAAATAATTCCACCATTGCCTTCGCCGCCAATGATTGCGTTATTCTTCTTCATGAGTTCTACAACATTCACTTCTCCTACAGCACTGGCCTCATATATTCCACCATGTTTTTCAGTAACATCTCTCAGAGCACGAGAAGATGACAAATTAGAAACCGTATTTCCTTTAGTTTTAGACAAGACATAATCTGCGCAAGCCACCAATGTATATTCTTCGCCGAACATGCTACCATCTTCATTTACAATCGCCAATCGATCTACATCAGGGTCTACTACGATTCCTAAATCGGCACCTTCTTCAACCACTAATTTTGAAATTTCATGTAAATGCTTGGGTAATGGTTCTGGATTATGAGGAAACTCACCATTTGGCTCACAAAACAACTTTATGCACTGAACTCCCAAAGCCTCTAATAATTGGGGTATTACAATACCACCTGTAGAATTAACGGCATCGACTACCACCTTAAACCTAGCATTTTTTATCGCTTCAACATCCACAAGAGGTAATTTCATTACTTCTTCAATATGCTTCTTGAGATATTTTTTTTGTTTTGAATAAACACCTAAATCATCAACTTCAGCATACTCAAAATCTTGTGAGGTTGCCAGATCTAAAATTAAGTTCCCTTCTTCACCATTCAAAAATTCTCCAGCTTCATTCAATAACTTTAAAGCATTCCATTGTTTTGGATTGTGCGAGGCGGTTACAATAATTCCTCCATGAGCGTTTTCAAGAGGCACAGCCACTTCAACGGTAGGAGTCGTTGATAATCCCAGATCTATCACATCAATTCCCAGCCCAACCAAAGTGTTGGAGACAAGGCTACTGATCATTTTTCCTGAAATCCTGGCATCTCTACCAATTATAACTTTTAACTTTCTTTCACTTTCATTTCTCTTAAGAAGCCAAGCTCCATAGGCTGAAGCAAATTTGACAGCATCAAGAGGCGTAAGGTTTTCATCAGTTGATCCACCAATCGTTCCACGAATACCTGAAATAGATTTTATTAATGTCATTAGGTCTTTTTTTTAGCTGACACAAATATACCTTTTAACTAAATTTAGGCAATAAAAAAACCGTTCAAATTTTGAAACTCAAAATAAGAACGGTTCTTTATT
>CAYMKR010000262.1:0-3732 GCA_964390865.1 uncultured Flavobacteriaceae bacterium
GCACTTCATTATTAAATTTTTCATATTTCCATTTCACATTATTTGGCTGATTTTCTTCAAGAATTTCATTAAAAGCCTCAGTCCACTGAATGGAATAAATATCTTTTTCTGAATTAGCCATGTATAGATATTTAACTTCTGAAGTATCCAATTGATTGAAATTACTTATGATATTTTTATCGTCATGTGCTCCATTACTTATGATAGCAGCATCAAATAATTGACTCTTATCAAAAAAGGCTGAACAAGTAAAATATGCACCATTTTCCCAACCAAACAAAATGCGTTTTTTATTAGTTCGAAAGCTTTTGTCTACAAAATCAATTAATTCAGTTTCAAGAAAAGAAAGAAAATTGACCTGTTCATCATAAAACAATGTTCTTCTTAAAGGGTTTTTATTCTTGATGCCAACAACAATCATTTCTGGCAAATGACCTGGAGTACGAAGGGTTCTCTGAATGGCTACACCATTTGTAAAATACCATTGTCCATCTAAAATGTACAAGGTTGGGTATTGTTCATCCGAACTGTCATAATTTTCTGGTAAGTAAACATAGACCTCTCTTTCTTGATTTAAAATTGATGAGTTAATGCTGTATTTATTCCCTATCGAAATTTCTGTGCCCTTTGATTGGCTATAGGTATTTGTGATAAAAAGAAATATAAATATTACAATTATGCTATTCCGTGTCATGCATTCGAGTTAAGGTTAATAACCAAAAATACATATATGCTTAATGACAATAATGGCTACCAACATTTTTATCAAATGTTTAACAAACAGTATTTCTTAAAACTCTTTTTAAATCAATAAAATGAACATGACCTTTGGGGCTTTAATACCTTTAATAGAGTTACCTTGTTTGTTTATGAAAGAACAAGCAAAACATTATAAAATTTATAAACCTCTTGGGATGCTAAGTCAATTTCATTCAAATGCCCCGCGAGAAAAGCGGAAAAAACATTTTTTAGGTGAGTTATTTGATTTTCCGGAAGGCATCATGGCAGTTGGCAGGCTGGATGAGAAATCAGAAGGTTTGTTGTTGCTTACTTCAGATGGCGACTTATCCTATAAAATAAATAATTCAGGAGTCGAAAAGGAATATTTGGCTCAATTAGATGGCATCATTACAGACGAGGCTGTTGACAAACTAAAAGCTGGCGTAACCATCAGTTTACATGGTGATTTTTATAAAACAAAGCCTTGCAAAGTAAATATTATTGAAGGAAACCCAAAGCTTCCTGCTGCCTCAAACAAATTACGAATAGGAAGGCATCGACCCAACTCCTGGATTAGTATTGTAGTGACTGAAGGGAAATTTAGACAAGTAAGGAAAATGACAGCCAGTGTTGGATTTCCTACTCTGAGATTGGTGCGAAACCGAATAGGTAATATCTATCTAAACGACTTAACTCCTGGACAGGTTGAAATGATTCCTATTGATATCGATTCTTTATAACCTCAGGTTTATAAGTACCTTCAATTTTTTTAATCAAGTTCTTCGCAATAAAAGCCGTTAGAATCTAAAAGAACTACTATTTCTTTCGCAAGGTTTACGTTAGATTCAATTCTGAGAATATCATCACAATCCTCAAAATCAAAATTAATTTTCAAAATGTCTTCTAATAAATTCAAGAGGGTTAAAACCTTGGATTCCTGACTAGAGTTGACATTAGTTTTGAATACCGAAATCGTTGATACAATTGAGTCTATTTCCACCATGAAGATTCGAATTTTGAATTATTGCTTAGCTGAATTTGCTCCCCAATTCGTGGAATCACCAAATTAACTTTTAGTTCTTGGGCTTTTGCGGAAATTCTTTCAACCGGATCTGTCCAACTATGCATTCCTAATTTAAAGGCTCCCCAATGAATTGGCATAACCATTTTTGCATTCACATCCACAGCAGCTTGGGCTGTTTCTTCAGGAAACATGTGAATATCTGACCATAATTCATTGTATTGTCCGCATTCCATCATGGCAAAATCAAAAGGACCAAACTTTTTCCCTATCTCTTTAAAATGTGGTCCATAGCCGCTATCCCCACTAAAAAATATGCTTTCCGATTTTGATTGTATAACCCAAGAACTCCATAAAGTGTTGGACCTGTCATTAAGGCCTCGTCCAGAAAAGTGTTGTGCGGGCGTACAAGTAAAAGTTAAGTCTTTAAATTTTGCATCTTGCCACCAATCTAATTCTATGATACGATCAGGTTCAATTCCCCATTCAGCCAAGTGTGCACCTACTCCTAGTGGAACATAAAACTTTTCAACCTTGTTCTTTAATTTTTTAATTGAACCATAATCAAGATGGTCATAATGATCGTGAGAGATTAAAACGGCATCTATTTTGGGAAGTTTTTCAATCTCAATTGGCAGTTCCTTACTAAACCTGTTTGTTCCTAGCATGGGATGTGGAGCGGGTACTTTTCCAAACATCGGGTCTATCAAAATAGTGCTATGTTCCATTTGAATTAGAAAAGTAGAGTGACCAAACCATATCAACCTTGTTTTGTCATTATAATTTACAATATTCATTGAGTCTATTTTTTCCACATTGATATTATTCTTTGGAATAGTATTTGGGGTAGGATTAAAATATCCTACCAAACTTTTCCTCATATCAGAAAAACTCATATCTAGCTTCACATCTTGCTCGTTGACAAATTTTCCTTCTTCATAATTATCCGATTTGACATAAATGGCTTTTTGTTCTTTAGTGGCAGCACCTCCAAATTCAGGACTGAAATTCACAAAGAGTATCACAGTTAAAATTAACAACACTATCAAACTTAAAATTACTATTCCCATCTTTCTTAATATTTTAATCATATTTCACTTCTTATTATCGAACAAATATTCGATTTTACTTTAAATTTTTTTAACTCTTTATAGCATCCCAAAGCATAGAAAACATCATATCGTTATCTGACTTATTTAATTTTAGTTTTTGACTTAAGATCATTTTGCATGTTTCTGACATTATCGATCCAATTACTGCTGATAATATTTCATTGTCAACATTCTTGATTAATCCTTCTTTCTTACCAAGATCTAATAATGAATTAGCCATTTGGGCTTTTTCATCTTTAATTTCACTTGGAACTAAACTGTAATAAGGTGATTGTTTAACTTGTTGTAAGAAACTCATTTCCTTACTATGATTAATACTAAAGTGAAGCCAGTAAAGCCACACAGCTTTTAATTTTAATTTAAATGGCAGTTCTTCTTTGACCTCATTATTGCTATTGCTTGAAACGTTTTTTATTAATGTTGTAGCAATAGAAACAATAAGATCCTCCTTATTCTTATAATAAACATAGAGAGTTGAAGGAGAGACGCCAACCATTCGAGCCAATTCTGCCATTTTCACACCAGCAAAACCTTTATCAAAAACAATGTCGATTGTTTTGGAAACAATAGCGGTCCTTTTTGATTCGTCTTTTAATTTCATTCAGCAAATATAGTGCTATTATCGAATAAATATTCGACTAACTACAAATTATTAAATAAAACTTATCCGAACCTTCTTTTTCTTTAACCTAGTATTATTTAGTTTTGTTACTAATTGAGAAGCCAAAGCAACGGGCACGGCAACAAACGTACAGTCTTGTTTTAATTCAATGACACCTAGTTGATCTTTATTAAGATTTCCTTGCTTAAAGAACAAACCAGCAATATCTCCTTTTGAAATTTTATCTTTTCTTCCTCCAGAAATAAACAAGGTCTGCC
>CAYMKR010000263.1:0-3730 GCA_964390865.1 uncultured Flavobacteriaceae bacterium
AACTTTTGTCTACGGAACTGCAGAAACTGGCCCGGCTTCATAAGCCAGATTATTTTTTGTTTTGGTAAATGATGACTTCAGTAGCTCCCTGACCGTATTCAGTAAAGGAAGCATCATGAAAATCAACGTTATATTTACTGAATAGATTTTGTAGCTCATTTTTTAGGACACCAGCTCCGCGCCCATGAATAAATACAATCTTTGGATGTTTCTTAGAAATTGCCTTCTCAAGTTCTTTCTTGGCAACTTTTATCTGTAAGGATAATTTATCATAGTTGCTCATACCAATTTCGCTATCTACTAATTCATGTAAATGAAGATCGACTTCTTTAATGAAGTTTCCTTTTTTTACTTTAAATTGACTTTTGGGCTCCAAGTCTTTAATATCAGGATTTTGTACTACTGGATGTTTAATCAATGTTTCCCAATCTTTGTTGATAAGGAGCTCATTAGCCTTGTAGGTATACTCAAAACCATCCTCACATTCAATAGTAATCATCAGGTGTTCAATCTTCACCACGATTCCTGTCAAAGTATCACTAATTACGACAACGTGGTCACCAATTTTGAATTTATTTTTGGCTTTCATAAGCGCAAATATATATTGAAAAATATTGTAATTTTAATTCCTTGATCAATTTTATAAAAACATGGGTTTTATTTCATTTTTGGAAGAGAATATGTTATCCTGTCAATGGAAGAACCTAGGCATGGAATGCATGGGTTGCGGACTTCAAAGATCAGTTATTTTTCTGTTGAAAGGTGAATTCACAAATGCATTTATAAGCTATCCGGCAATTTACTCTCTGATCATGTTGGGGTTAATGTTAGGATTACATTTGAAATTTAATTTCTCTCAAGGACATAGAATTTTACAATGGCTGTTTATTTTTAATTTGGTCATCATTATTGGAAACTACATTTTAAAATTAATTTAATCAAAATATATGTATAAGGAAAAATTACCCTATTCACAGAGCGCCCTAATTTTGGGTATTAGTTCAATAGTTACTGCTTGCTGTTGCTGGGGAGTGATCGGAATTATTTTAGGAATCATTGGACTTAATAATGCCAATAAGGCTATTAGAATTCATGAGAATGACCCCGATAGTTTTGATGGTGTCAATAATGCTCAAACGGGTAGAACTACTGCCATCATTGGAATTGTGGTTGGTGTATTATCTATGATATGGCATATTTACATTTTGTCTACGGGTGAGTATCAAGTATTGATTGAAGAGTTTAGTAACATGTCGGATGAGTATTAAGTGATTGGCAGTCAGTAACTAGTATTCATAATTACATATGGCTAATATTTAATTAAAAATTAATTAAGGCTTTCATTTAAAGTCAAATATTTCTCTATTTTTACCTTATGATAATAAATGATTCTAACAGACATAAAGGCTTAAGAAACCAATTGGTTAGCACAATAAGAGATAAAGGGATTAAGGATAAAAAAGTTCTTGAAGCCATTTCAACGGTGCCTAGACATTTATTCATGGATTCTGGTTTTGTAGATTTTGCTTATCAAGATAAACCCTTTCCTATAGGAGCAGATCAAACAATTTCACAGCCTTATACCGTTGCGTTTCAATCAGAGTTGTTGCAAGTTGAGTCTGGTCAAAAAATTCTTGAGATTGGAACTGGGTCTGGATATCAGACAGCAATATTGATTGAACTGAAGGCTGAAGTATACAGTATAGAAAGACAAAAGGAATTATATACCAAAGTCAAGAAGTTTCTACCAAAGGTGGGGTATGTGCCGAAAAAATTGGAATATGGGGACGGTTATTTAGGAATGCCCGAACATGCACCTTTTGACAGTATTATTGTTACCGCAGGAGCACCGTACTTGCCGAAAGCTTTATTAGGGCAGTTGAAAATAGGAGGTAAGATGGTGATTCCGATTGGTGATGACGTGCAGGTAATGACTGTATTTACTCGATCTTCTGAAAAGAAGTTTGAAAAATTAGAGTATGGTGATTTTAGATTTGTCCCAATGTTAAAAGAAAAGAATAATTCTTGATTAATTAATTCATGGAAACTTTACAATTGAACGGTCCACTTGTATCTGTACAATGGTTATCAGATAATCTTAATGATGCGAATGTTATTGTGCTTGATGCAACCTTGCCAAAAGCAGTGAAAGGAGATAGCAGTGGTGGAATTTCAGAAGAGAGAATCTCAGGAGCCCGTTTTTTTGATATAAAAAATACTTTTAGCGTTAGTACGGCAACTTATCCCAATACAAGGATAGATGAAGCTACTTTTAATGATAAAGCGAGATTACTTGGAATAAACAAAGATAGTATTGTCATTGTTTATGACGATCATGGGATTTACTCAAGTGCCAGAGCATGGTGGATGTTTAAGTCAATGGGGCATGGGCAAGTAGCTGTTTTAGACGGTGGGCTAGTTGCCTGGAAAAAATCAGGTTTACCCTTAGAAGAAAAAATAGAAATTTCCTATGATAAAGGAAATTTTGAAGGTGTCTACGACAAAAAATTCTTTAAAGATTCTCAAGATGTTTTGAATGAATTAGGCCATGATGCTGAATTGGTTGTTGATGCGAGAGCATCAGATCGTTTTGAGGGGCTTGTAGAGGAACCGAGAAAGGGACTAAGGAGCGGACATATTCCAAATTCAGTTAATATGTCATATACAGACTTGTTAGACGGAGGGAAGATGAAAAACTTGGTAGAAGTTCAAAGGTTAATTAATGAGAAACTACCTGTTGATAGGCATGTTACATTTTCTTGTGGGTCTGGAATTACGGCATGTATTCTTGCCCTTGGCGCCGAATTGGCTGGGCGAAAAGACCTTTCGGTTTATGACGGTTCTTGGACAGAATGGGGTAGTATAAATACATTGCCCATTGAAACAGGAAAAGTAAATTAAATTGCCTTCAAACTCAAATCCATATTGCTAACTGAATGCGTCAGCGCTCCTGATGATATATAATCGACCCCACATTCTGCATATTTTCTAGCAGTTTGTAATGTGATTCCTCCAGAAGATTCTGATTCACATTGACCCGCAATCATTTCTACAGCTTTTTCAGTGGTCTCATAATCAAAATTATCGATTAGTATTCTGTGAATACCCTGATGATCTAAAATCTGTTTAATCTCATCCAAGCTTCTAGCTTCAACAATAATTTTAAGGGCTAAATTATTTTCTTCTAAATAATCTTTTGTCTTCTTTATAGCCATATCGATGCCACCGGCAAAATCAATATGATTGTCTTTAAGCATAATCATATCATAAAGCGCAAATCTGTGGTTAACACCACCACCAATTTTAACGGCCCATTTTTCGATTGCACGAATACCTGGTGTGGTTTTTCTCGTATCAAGAATTTTGGTTTTTGTGCCTTTCAATTCATCTACAAATTTCTTAGTTTTTGTGGCAATGGCGCTCATACGTTGCATGGCATTTAACACTAACCTTTCTGCTTTTAGAATAGACTGAGAATTTCCTGTTACAAAAAACACGATATCTCCAACCTTAACAGGGTCTCCATCAGTTAAAAAAGTTTCAATTTGTAAATTAGCGTCGACTTCCTTAAAAATCATTTTTGCAAAATCAACTCCGGCAATAATACCATTTTCTTTGACTAATAATTTTGCTTTCCCTTTGGCATCCTTTGGAATACAGGCAAGAGAACTGTGGTCTCCTTCTCCAATATCTTCACGAATTCCATTCTTTATAATACCTTCAAGCTCTT
>CAYMKR010000264.1:0-3728 GCA_964390865.1 uncultured Flavobacteriaceae bacterium
ATACGGCCATGACGACAACAGTAGCAGGTTTAATTGTAGGTATTATCACCTATATCGCCTATAACCACCTTATTGATAGAACGAACAAAGTGGTATATCAAATGGAAGCGAATTCTCTTGAATTCTTGGATCTTTTGAACGAACCGATTTAATCACATTCTTTTTTAGATGAATTTAAGAGGAAGAAATAAAATAAATCCAAATTTCAATATGTCGTCAATGACGGATATTGTGTTTTTGTTGTTGATATTTTTTATGTTGACCTCGACCTTGGTTACGGTAAATGCATTGGATATCCTTTTGCCAAAAGCTCAGGGAAAAACTGAGAACAACAAATCAACCGCGGTCAGCATAACCAAAAAACTTGATTTTTATGTTGATAAGAAAAAGGTAAAAGAGAGCGAAGTAGAACAGTATTTACTCAACAAGCTGAAAGAAAGTGATCAACCTACAATTGTTTTAAGAGCAGAAGAAGGGGTACCTATCGAAAAGGCTGTAAAAGTATTGGATATCGCCAATCGTAATAAAATCAAAGTAGTTCTCGCCGTCAGGCCCAAATAGACCATAATATGGCTCTTTTAGATACTTCACACAAACGTAAATCTGCAGTAATGACTTCAATTGTTGCTGTGATTATGCTATTGTTGATGTTTCTTTTTGGTTTGACTTATTTTGACCCACCCAAAGAATATGGAATTGCTATTAATTTTGGAACAACAGATTATGGAAGTGGTAACAAACAGCCAACGGAAGCTTTAAAACCAGCGGCCCAATCTCCAGAAGAATCGATACCTCAAGATGAGCCAATTGAAGAGGTTGTAGAGGAAGTTTTAGAAGAAGTTGCAGAACCGGAAGCAGAACCTGAAGCTGCTGCCGAAGAAGTGTCTGAAGAAGTTATTACTCAGGCCAATGAAGAAGCTATAGCCATTAAGAAAAGAGAAGAAGAAAGAAAACGAGAAGCGTCGGAAGCCAAAGCTAAAGCTGAAGCCAAGGCAAAAGCAGAAAGAAAAGCTGAGGCAGAACGAAAGGCCGAGGTAGAAAGAAAAAGAGTTGCTGAGGCACAGAGAAAAGAAAAAGAAAGACAGGCAAAGGAAGCTAAAAGGAAAAGTCTTGACGCTTTAATAGGGGGAATCAGCGATGGTAATGGCAAAGCAGATGGTGGAGAAGGAGATGATAATCAAGCTGGAGATAAAGGAAAAGTAACTGGTGACCCTAATGCAAGTGGGTATTACGGCAATGGTGGTGATGGTAGCGGCGGTAATTATAGGTTAGGTAATAGAAAAGCACTCAATAAACCGAAACCCGATTATCCTTGCAACGAGCAAGGTAAAGTGGTGGTGACTATATCTGTGGATCAATCAGGTAATGTTGTTTCGGCAGAGCCTGGAGCCAAAGGGACCACAAATTCTGCATCATGTTTATTAAATGAGGCCAAAAAGGCAGCGTTGAAGACAAAATTCAATGCTGATAGTAAAGCACCATCCAAACAAGTAGGTGCTATTATTTATAATTTCTCCTTATCTAATTAATTTTGAATTACCAGGAAACTTTAGAATGGATGTTTTCAAGACTTCCCATGTATCAGCGACAAGGAAGCATAGCATTTAAAAAGGACCTCACAAATATTCAAGCATTTTGTACAATATTGGATAATCCACAGGATAAGTATCCATGCATACATGTAGCCGGTACTAATGGAAAGGGATCTACTAGTCATATGATTTCTTCAATTTTACAAGAAGCAGGTTATAACGTTGGGCTATACACTTCGCCGCATTTAAAGGATTTTAGAGAAAGAATTAGGATAAATGGGCAGCCCATAAATGAAGAAGCTGTTGTTGATTTTATTGATCGTCAGAAGGGTTTTTTAGAAAAGCAAAAATTATCTTTTTTTGAAATGACCGTCGGGCTCGCCTTTGATTATTTCGCTTCAAGTCATATTGATATTGCAGTGATTGAAGTTGGTTTGGGTGGTAGGCTTGACTCAACAAATATTATTAACCCTTTGGTGTCTGTTATTACAAATATAGGGCTTGATCATACACAGTTTTTGGGAGATACTTTAAACGAAATAGCTTATGAAAAAGGCGGCATTATTAAAAAAGACACCCCGGTTGTTATTGGAGAGTATCAATTGGAAACAATTGAGGTATTTAGAGACCTTGCAGCATCTCGAACCGCATCTTTATCAATAGCTGAGCACCTAATTTTAGAAGACTTCGACACGGATCTTAAGGGTGAATACCAATTAAAAAATATCAAAACTGCGGTTCAGACAATTAAACTCCTTGACAAAACTAAATTTAAGGTGGTATTAGAGGATATTGAAAAAGGTCTAAAACATGTGTCTCAAAACACGGGTCTTAAAGGTAGATGGCAGGTATTGAATGAAAAACCGAAGGTAGTCTGCGATACTGCACATAATCGTGAAGGGCTTCAATTTGTAATGGAGCAGCTTGGGAGAGAGAAATTTAAAAAATTACATTTTGTTTTGGGAGTTGTTAATGATAAAGACCTGGGAGGCATTTTATCTCTTATGCCAAAAAAGGCAATATATTACTTTTGTAAACCCGATATTCCGAGAGGCCTGGATGCCAAAACATTAAATCAAGAAGCTTTGGAGCAAGGACTCATTGGCAATGTTTATGCTTCGGTGGGAAAGGCATACCAGGAAGCACTTTTGAATGCAGATTCAGATGACATGATCTATATCGGAGGAAGTACTTTTGTGGTAGCTGAATTAGATTTGTAGTTTTTGAACAAAAAATATTAAATTTGTTCTTTATACACATAGCCTAATCTTATGAATTATAGATCACTTTATTTATCCTTATTGTTTATTGCTGTTATTAGTATTGGTTCTATAACAGGGCAAGAAGTTCTTGAGGAAGACAGACCCGTTTATATAACTGTAACAACTTTGTATGGGACTGAAGACTTTGATATTGATGCGTGGAGAGAGGTCGAAGAGGAATATTTTAATAAGGTGACGAGTAAAATAGATTTGATTCTTTCTCATCAAGTCTTGATGAGCTATTTCTCTCCTGTTTATAGTGAATTTAAGGTGATCAATGTTATCAATTCATGGGAAGATATAATGTTAATCAATGAAATGAGAATGACATTAATTGAAGAAGCATGGCCAGATGAGGAGGAAAGAAAGGCATTTTTTGAAAAGCAAAATAGTTTTTATAAAAGTAAACACAGTGATGAGATTTATTTGACTTCAGATTATTCAAAGCAACTCGAAAGAGAACCAGGTCAAAACCGTCCCTATACATTTATGATAAAAACCAATATACTTTCAGATACTGAAGATGAAGATTCTTATGCGAATTATAAGACCTATGTAGAGAATGTGGTTAAAAAGAATCGTAAAATTTTGGCTTATTACCCATTCAGTCATTTTTGGGGAGCTGATAGTAGAGAATTCATAGAAATCTTTGTCGCAGATTCTTTTTCAGAGGTGGAGATGGCTCAATATGAGAATAATGCATTATTATCGAAAATTGTTCCTGATGAAGCAGAGAGAAAGCAGTTTTTATCATCACTTTATAGTGCAATTGAGAGTCAAAAAAGTTCTTTTTATAAGAATGTTCCCTCATTATCCAAGTAAGAATTTTTATTCTTTAGAAATGCTCTAAAAATTATTTAATAAATGTTTGCTAGTATAAAAAACTAAATTATATTTGCATCCGCTTAGGGCAATTAGCTCAGTTGGTTCAGAG
>CAYMKR010000265.1:0-3717 GCA_964390865.1 uncultured Flavobacteriaceae bacterium
ATCACCGCTTCGATATTACCTGCCAATTCAGCTTTGGCATTTTGTTCGGCGATTTTTTTTGCAGTAGCCAAGTCAGTGCTTTCTCCTACTTGTTTGGCCCGGAAATAGTCTTTGTTGTTTTCGAATTGTTTTCCCGAAAATGGGATTGAAATTTCTGTGGAATCTTGAATTTTTGTAATTTCTTTTTTTGATTTACAACTGATTGCTGCGAGGGAAAATACAAATAAAACAATGTGTAATTTTTTCATTTTCATAGCTTTACGAATTTTAATTATACAATATTTAACATTATACACAGGGATATTACAACTATCGTACCGAAAATATAAAAGCGGATTTAGAAATTACAAATGAATGTCTTGGATGGGTGTAAAGAAAAACTTGTTTTTCACAATGGATGGGAAGGTCAAAGCATTATTCTACCTGTGGGAATTCCAGGCCGGATATTTAAAAAATAAAATGAGCCATCTCGCGAAACACGCATCAATAAACCAATTCTAATTCTTTAATAAACCTTATTCTTCCAACTCAAATTCATTATTGAGTACCGTCTTTGAATAAAACCCATCCTTAATGTTTTCGGTTCTCATGGCCGGAATCAAATGGAAATAGTACCTGAAATAATTATATTGATCTGCCTGAATACAAGGCAAAGGGCAATCACCAACTGCCCAGAAAAAATCAATATTCGAAGGTGTGAAAAACGTCGTACCGTCTAACTCAGTTGTTTCATAAATAGCTTGATCATATTTTGAATTAGCATGTGGTACCAGGAGGAATTTACTATCAAAAGAATCTAGAATTGAATGTGATTTATTCTCAGTTAAATCTGTTAGGTTTAAGGTGAAAAATGTTGTAATTATTATAGTAAAAGCAGAAAAAACCAGCGATATTCTGATTAATACCATCCTCTTATTCAATAATAAAGCCAATATTATCAAAGAAAGTATCATCAGATATCCTAAATAGAATCTGTATTGAGGGGAAGTGAACCACAGGATTATAAATTGCGTTACGCTTACGGCATAAATCAAAAACATGTGTCTTTGATTTTTTTGAAAAAACATAATTACAGGAAATACGACCAATAAAAAGATCCAAAACATGTTGAAGTATCCATGAAGTCCTGACATGCCTATCCAAATGAAAAACAACTCAAAATTATTCTTAAGTACATAATCTTCAGCGCTTAGATAGAAGCCAAAAGAATTAGTTGATTCAACAATATAATCTAACAATTCTAAAGGTAAAAACCAGTCCACATCTTGGAATGCAAATACGGATAAAGGATATATTGGATATCCAGAAACGATAACGTTCTTAATACAGAAAAGTGCAACCGTTATAATAGCAATAACACCAATTCTCCAAACTTCTTTTTTTGTACCTATTCCGCTTTTTAATAAAACATATAAGGGAAAAATGAATAACAATGCCGATGTTAACTTGATATAGGTAGCAAATACTGCCAAGAGTAACATTATAGAAGCCCTTGAGGAATCATCTGACTCCAACGATTCAAAAAATTCTCCGATAAGAACAACAGTAATTAAATAAATCGGTAAATCTGGAGAAGGAGAAGATACAAACTGAAATAACAGAACATAAAAAATGGGAAAAAGGCCTAAAATAAGAAGGTAAAATTTTTGAACATGAAAATAATGATTCAATTTATCGATAATATATAGATTGGCCAATACTAAGAAGAAACCATTTAGATCATTAAAATTCGAATATAGATAATCCAAATTTAGCGCGCTTTGAGCAATATGCCAACCTGAAGTTTGGCCCAAAAACAAATGCAAATTTGCCAGACCGGTTATCAAGCCATATTGATCGAGCCATTTTATGGTCGGAACATAATAGGTTTCATTATCCACAATAAATGGTATCCCAGCACTTTTTAAAGCTGTCAGGAACAAAATCAAAACAACAAAACACCTTAAAGGAATATCAAATTTTAGAAAAATAGATTTTATCGATTTTAAATATTCAGTATAACTTTTTCTGGTAAAATAGGAAATGACAATGGCACCCAACAATAGCATAAGTTCAAAGGCAGTCGATAAGCCATCAAACAAGGCATATGTGCTGGCCAAAATTGTAATAGCGAAAGTTCCAAAAATGGGAATAGTAGCCGCATGAGTCCTTTTAACTCCAAGCGTTATAACGAATGCGTTCCCAAAAACTGAGCTAACAAAAAACAGATAAATCCAGTATAAAATTATATATAGCATAAGAACATAATGGAGTTCATTTAAGCTCCATACACAAAGTGAATATAATTATAATCTTTAAATTAATCAGATAATATTTGACATCTAAGCGACAAGAATTAATAAAAACATCAGACAAATCTGCGTTCAAAATACATGGAACGAATCCGTATTAGAACAAGATCGAGAGTCAGATTATTCAATCCACCCCATAACTGTATTCGCCACAAATCGAGGTTCTGGAGGCAAAGAATAAATGTCTTTTTCGTAATTTTTATTATAGGGTGAAATATTCATTATTTCACCATCAACCACTAAGGTGCTGCTGCCACCCGGGTCAAAACCCATTGCTTTATCCATGCCGTACTTTAACAAAATATCTGCCATATCAAAGTGTGTTGCACCTACAGATTCTCTGATTCTACCATTTACCATAAGTACCATGAGTTTACCTTCATCAGTTATTCCTACCGCTATTTTTGGTCCTCTCATATCAGTAAAATCTAACCTCGCAGCCTGCGTTTTTATGGAGTTAGTTGTTTTCCAACCTTCTTCTTCCATATTTAATATTTGCACCCCTTTATCTATTAGCATAGGCCCCGCTTCAATAGCATACGATACATCAGTCCAATTAAAAGGATTTTTTTCTGGCTCCATAAGTTGGATGTCTATAGGTTTTCCTTCTTTAAATAAATTACTTGAAAATAGATGTGATGGCATAGACAAAGTGATTCCTACCGGAATAATATTTACAGTTTCTTTTGCCTTTGTCTTGATAATTTCTTTCACCGTATTCCCTGCGATCCTTACAATTATATTGCCATCGCCTTTTATGGTATCACTCTTGTGAGACAAATCATAATAACAAGGTTCTTTACTACTGTGTTTATTAAAATTCGCTGCTGGAAATACAAGCTTCTTTTGTTTTCCTTTTAAAACAAAACCGGCTTTACTATTTACCTTTCTTATATCTACTTTGCCATTTTTATAAATAATAAAGGCTGGCTTATTAAAAAGCGGAGGGCAAAACACTTTATTATTCATAATTAATAAACCCAAAGGTGAGCCGATATATGTTTCCGGCAAGCCTAGCTTCCCTACTAGTTCAGGGTTGAGTATATAACCACCGTTCCAAGCTAATTCTATTTTATTTGACTTTTTATTTTTCTTTTGAAACTCTTTAATAAGGCCAGGAACGTTTTTGGGTTCCTTCTTGGCAATATGGGCCGCAAATTTCCAGTTATGTATATTGGTGTCAATTTCAGCCAATACACCGCTCCACGGCAAACCATCATCATAAACACCGCCTGCAAATGATGATTTTACTTTTTCAATGGTTTTAGTTTCTTTTAAGCTCTGTTTTATTTGTTCTAAAAGCTTGACTATAGGTGTTCCATTTTCAATAGCATCTTTTGAGATGATATCTAGTAATTTTTTTTCTCCAAGTTTCTCTTTAAGGTCACTATACAAATTGCTTTTAAGCGCATTATCAAAATCTTTT
>CAYMKR010000266.1:0-3687 GCA_964390865.1 uncultured Flavobacteriaceae bacterium
CATTAGCTTCCAACTGATTTAAAATATTCATAAGGTGCATTTTCATATGACCCTGCTGAATGCCGGTTGTTGTAAGCGCTCTTAAAGCGGCAAAATTTTGCGCAAGCCCTGCCACAGCTACTATTTGCATCAATTCAGAAGCATTAGGGTTCTGAAGAATTTCCATTGACAACTTTGCTAATGGATGTAATTTAGTTAAGCCTCCTACAGTTCCCAACGATAAAGGAATTTCTATCCAAAACTTAAAATAACCATCTTCAATTTTGGCATGGGTCAAACTCGAATATTTTCCATCCTTGGCGGCATAAGCATGTGCCCCAGCCGCAACTGCCCTAAAATCATTTCCAGTTGCAAGTACTACGGCATCAATTCCATTCATTATCCCCTTATTATGAGTTACCGCTCTGTAAGGCTCAACTTTCGCTATGTCAACTGCCTGGACAAATTTTTGAGCAAAAAACTCAGCATTCTCTGGGAAAAAATCTTCCGTTTTACATGAAACTTCAGCCCTCACTATACATTCAGGCACATAATTTGAAAGAATACTCATGATTATTGATATCCCTTCTTTCTCAAAAGAATTTGCTATAGTTTCTAAACAAGAATTAATAAAATTAGCTCCCATGCTGTCTCCAGTCTCAAACTTCACATGGAGTTGATAATAGTAATCCAACTCTTGTGTCTTATCCCTTAATTCGATATCAAAGATACCTCCGCCTCTTTTTCTCATATTAGAAGTAATATGATCAGTGGCAGATATTAGATGATCTCTAATGTCTAAAAAATACGTTCTTAAATCATTAATATTTCCTTTATAGGTAAAATGAACCTGTCCGACCTTGGTTGTTGAAATTACTTTCGAAGTAAAACCTCCTCTTGTACTCCAAAATTTGGCAGTAAGTGCCGCTGCCGCCACTACCGAACTTTCTTCTATTGCCATTGGAATAGCATATGACTTTCCATTGATTATAAAGTTTGGAGCTATAGCATAAGGCACATAAAAATTGCTGATTGTATTTTCAATAAATTCATCATGTAATTGCTGAAGCTTGGCGTCTTGATTCACGTACTGCTCTAGAGTCTCAATCCCTTTGTTGGGGTTTTGGAAAAAATTCTCCGCTAGCCAGCTTATTTTTTCCGACTTGCTCATTTTAGAAAATCCAGTGACTATTTTTGACATATCCCCAATTTTTTGCTTAGCAAAGATAGTCAATAGACAAATAAAATAGTAATAGATATTCTTCAATAAAAATCACAAGAAAATGAATGAATTTCAAGACTAAAATAGAAATCTTATACAGTTAATAATGCATCTTCTTGATCCTTACATATACAGCAGTTTCAAAGCAAAAAATAAGATGTCAAATAGTAAATATTATTGGGAAAAAAGAATTGATTTCATATATTTTACGTAAACTTGGTTTTTTAAATTTCAACATCCTTTTATGAGAATCATTTTTCTTTTCTTATTGCTACTTATACATCCCGTTTTTTCGCAACAAAAGGATATAACTCTAGAAGACATCTGCGTAAATAATACCTTTGCCACAGAATCTTTAGAGGCCTTTCAGTCAATGAAAAATGGAGATTTCTATACAATTCTAAACCATAACTCGTATGGTACCTATATGGACAAATACGACTACAAGACGCTTGAAAAAGTCGAAACTGTTGTCTTAGGAAAAGATTTAGAAGGCATCAAATTTTTTGATGAATATACGTTTAGCTTAGATGAAAAAAAGCTTATTATCGGTGTTAATCTTGAGCGAATTTACAGACATTCAAAGGTTGGAAAATACTATGTATATGACTTGATAAACAAAGAGCTTGAATTAATTGTTGATAAGAACATTCAAGAACCATCTTTTTCTCCCGATGGAAGCAAACTTGCTTTTGTACATGAAAATAACCTGTACGTCAAAGATTTAAATACGAAAGTAATTATTCAAATTACCACGGATGGTGAAAAAAATAAGATCATAAACGGAATTACTGATTGGGTTTATGAAGAAGAATTTAGCTTTGTGAGAGCTTTTGAATGGAACGGTTCTTCTGACAAGATAGCATTTATCAGGTTCGACGAAACTGAGGTGCCCGAGTTCTCAATGGATACTTATGGAGCCGGATTATATCCCGCCGATCAAACTTTTAAATATCCAAAGGCCGGAGAAAACAATTCTTTGGTAACACTTCATATTTATGATCTTAGTAAAAAAGAGAATTATCCGGCAAATATCAAGGCTTTTGAACAATATTACATTCCTCGTATTCAATGGACTAAAGAAGCCAATATTTTGGCTGTAACAACTATAAACAGGCATCAGAATAATTTAAACCTTATTGCATTTAACACCGATGAAAATAAAGCTTCTCTGCTTCTAAATGAAACTGATGCTGCCTATGTTGATGTAACAGATGATTTAACATTTTTACAGGATAACAGTTTTATTTGGAGTAGCGAGAGGGATGGATTCAACCATCTGTATGTTTATGACAAAAATGGAAAGCTACAAAATCAAATCACAAATGGTTCTTGGGAGGTAACTAAATACTATGGCTTCGAGAAAAAATCCAAAAAAATATTTTATCAATCTACTGAAGAAGGATCTATCAATAGAAGTATTTATTCAATTGATATATCAGGTAAGAAAAAGAAAAAACTCAGCAAATATGTTGGTATGAATTCCGCCGAATATAGTAACAGTTTAAACTATTTCGTGAATACCTATTCAAGCGCTACTAATCCCACTAGATATACTTTAGTGGATGCTAAAACCGGAACGGAACTCAAAGAAATTAAGAACAATCTGAATCTTGCCGAAAAATTGACAGCCTATAATCTACCCGAAAAAGAATTTAGCACAATTAAAACTCCTAATGGAGAATTCAACATGTGGATGATCAAACCCAAAGATTTTGATCCAAATAAAAAATATCCTCTCCTCATGTTTCAATATTCAGGTCCTGGTTCACAACAAGTTGCCAACAGGTGGAATAATGCAAGGAAGCATGATTATTGGCATATGATGCTAAGTCAAAAAGGCTATATCATTGCTTGTGTTGATGGCAGAGGTACAGGTTTTAAAGGGAGAGATTTTAAAAAAGTGACCTATAAAGAATTGGGGAAATACGAGATTGAAGATCAGATTGAATCAGCTAAAGAATTAGGTAAAAGATCATATATTGATGAAAATCGAGTGGGTATTTGGGGTTGGAGTTACGGAGGCTTTATGAGCTCTCTTGCCATTACTAAAGGAGCCGATATGTTTAAAATGGCCATTGCTGTTGCTCCTGTAACCTCATGGAGGTATTACGATTCTGTCTATACTGAAAGATACATGCGAACCCCACAAGAAAATGCTTCAGGATACGACGACAATTCACCAGTTAATTTTGCTGATCAATTAAAAGGAGATTATTTACTGATTCATGGCACGGGTGATGATAATGCACATGTTCAGAATTCCATGCAAATGATTAATGCACTTGTTGAAGCGAATAAACAATTTGATTACTTTACCTATCCCGATAGGGCTCATGGTATTTATAAAGGTAAAAACACGCGTTTACACCTTTTCAAAAAAATGACTACATTTATCGATCGTTCACTTGGAAAACCTGTTGAAAACGAACAAAATATCATCGACTAATTTAAACTGATTTACATGACATCATTAACGAAAGCGC
>CAYMKR010000267.1:0-3673 GCA_964390865.1 uncultured Flavobacteriaceae bacterium
GGGACTCAGCGAAGCTAATTCCCGCAACATTTTTCAACATTTACTTTCCTTTCAAAGACTATCAGTGCTGAAATTTTGTTTTCAAAAGTTTCAAATATTAGAATAGTAAGTTGCCCAAAATCAAATCCGATAGCGATACCATTCCGATAAATTCACCATTTTCTTCAACCGGAGCCATTCTGAGGCCAACCTTCATCAGTAAACTTGCAACGTAGCGCACGTCCATACTAGCCGTTACACTTAACGCTGGCTTGGTCATAATCTCAAAGATATTAACTTCCTCTGAAGTTTTTTCAGGAATAATAACACCTTTTATAAAATCATGAACTATCACAATCCCATAGGCATCTTGCTTATGTCGCTTTTTAACGATCAAAGCTTCAACATTTTCTTGACGCATTATTTCAACCGCCTCTTTGGCAGTAGCCATTCCATCTACGAAAACTACCTTTTTCGTCATGACATCCTTGGCACTCTGAAAACTTCTTTTTGTATCCATATGTACTCTTTTTTTTTAGTTATATCCGTTCATGTTTTTTCTTAAAAAGCTAAAACGTTGACCTATGCATTTCCGTATTTTATTTATGAGAAATACTATATCTATTTCCTCTAAAAATACTTATCACGAGCCTGATCCTTGAACTTTTTCATTTGACTATCGAGACCGGCTACATGTTCTATGGGTAAAACAAAAGCAATACCCGTTCCCGGCTCATCAAATTTACCCGCCAACTGTATAACTTTCATAAGGTTTTCTACTACGTGTTCCTCCACAAGAAACACTAGAATATCAGTTTTATCCTCAATACTAAGTCCAAAAAAGGACTTTGCTTCATGCATACCTGTGCCTCGGGCAGGTATAATAGTCGCTCCTGTGGCTCCTGCTTCTTTCATCGAGTCAACCACCGTATCAGTAATACTGGGTTTGACAAAGGCCATTATTAATTTAAATTTCATCTTTTTTTATTTTTATTTTAAACAATCGTGTTTTTAATTCCATGATTTGTGCATATCCCAATACTGTAATAATTGGAAACAAGCTGGCAAATGCGATGAGCCCAAATCCATCAATCGCTGGATTTCTACCTGGCACTGAGCTTGACAATCCTAATCCAAGTGCTGCAACTAACGGAACAGTTACAGTTGAAGTAGTAACTCCTCCTGAATCATAGGCTAAGGCAATCAACCTTTTAGGTGCAAAAAATGTCTGAATAATTACTATAATATATCCTGCCATGATGTAGATAAACAATGAAGTTCCTGTAACAATCCTGAATGTTCCGAGCGCCAATGCAAAAGCCACTCCTAATGCCACTGTAACACGAAGCCCTATTTGGCTTATTGTTCCTGCAGAAACCTCATTGGCTTTTAATGCAACAGCAATAAGTGACGGTTCAGCAATAGTAGTAGAAAAACCTATTAATGCCGCAAAAATATAAATCCAGTAGTACGACCGCCAGTTTGCGGGTCCGCCTAATGTGGTTCCTATAAATTCTGGATCAGATAATTGAGTTGCCATGATCTCCCCTATGGGGAAAAGAGCTTTTTCTAATCCCATTAAAAAAAGAGCAAGTCCAATTACGACATAAACCCCTCCAAGAATCACTTTTTTAAGATGTGGTATGGGTTGCTTTAGCACTACTATTTGAAAAAAAATGATCACTACCAAAATAGGTAATACATCTCTCAGTGTAGAAAACAATACCAGAACAAAATCCATCACAAAATCTTTCATTATTCTATCTATTTCTTAAAACCAAAATAAGCCATATACCATGACAAAGATCATTGGCAGAAGTGAAGCAAATGCAATCAATCCAAAACCATCTGTTAAAGGGCTTCTTCCCTTGATCACAGTAGCAAGTCCAACCCCTAAAGCCGTTACTAGCGGAACAGTAATTGTAGAGGTAGTAATTCCTCCTGCGTCGTATGCCAAACCAATGATTTCTTCGGGGGCTATTATGGTCATCAACATAACTAAAATATATCCCCCAATGATTAAATAATACAACGGCCAACCCTTAAGAATCCGCAATACTCCAATAACGATGGCTAAGCCAACTGAAAAAGCAACAGTCAATCGCAAACCCATAGCGTAATAATACATAGTTTTTTGATTACTTTCAATTAATCCTGCGTTAGAAGATATTACCGAAGCCTCCTTTGCCACTGCAATTAAGGCCGGTTCGGCTATTGTTGTAGAAAACCCAAGGCCAAAGGAAAAAATCAATAGCCATAAAAGGCTTCCCTTCTTTGCGAGAGCATAAGCCATGGACTCACCAATTGGAAACAATCCAATCTCCAAGCCTTCAATAAACAACATCAACCCTACTATTACGAACAGGAAACCGAATATAACTTCTCCAATTTGAGGAAATGGCTGCCGGATAACAACACTTTGAAAAAAAACTACCACTACAATTATAGGAATCAGATCCATAAGCGAAAGTCTCAATTTTTTGAGTATAGCTAAGGTGTAATGTTTATACTTCAATTTTTTTCTTTACTTTAATTACCGTAAGTAAACCCAAGGGTTAATTCCAAGAATTAAACTGTTAACTAATTGATTGATTTTATTCAAATATTCTTACGCCTCTTGTTGTAAATGCCAATCCTTGTTGCTCATATGGTGAAATCATAACTGCCTCAAACAAAGGAGGATTTTTATCATTTTCCATTGCCCAGTCAAATATAAAATTAGCACCAGAACCCCCTTCCATATCACGATCTTCGATAATTATTTCTAAAGTTTCCAACGGTTTTAAAAAAACTGGATCTTTTAAATATCGCCTGACATTCATTCCAACAGTATTGTAATAATCAGCTTGTAAAATATAAACTGAATCAGTCATAGACACATTACGAATACTGATTGTAATTGTAAGGTCAAAAGTTTTATGTTCGTGGATATGATAAATATGCGAATAAACAGGAAGATAGGTCTTCCCTTGAATGTAACCATTGAAATTGATAATATCTGATTTTCTCCTCTCCCAATCTGCTTGTTTATCAAGGTTTTTATCGGCTTCACTTTCACAGGAAAGAAAAACTAAGGATAAAAAAAATAGATTTATAATTTTTCTCATTTTATACTTTTTTAATTATTCTTAAAGATACAAATCAAATTCAAATAGTTAGTTGAATTTCTAAGGCTCGTTTTCAAAACACACGCCGGTTATGCATATAAATCTACTGTGCAAAATGAATCTAAATTTTCGGTTTGCTATTCTTTGAATTATCAGTTAAAATGGGTGATTCAGATTCATTTATATAAATCCCTTCACTGTCTAACAAGTCCTTGAGATTGTATAATTTTCTTAGGTTTTCATATAAATCGTTGGAGAATGGTAACGTTTGGGGTACAGAGAAAAACCTTAACAATCTATTTATTAGAAAGTTAAGGTTTTCTTTTTTCTATTCTACTCAACCATTACTCAACCATTTTAATATAAGGCTGTTTTCTAATCTTTTCTATGTGCGTGTGTAATTCCGTTTTTACAAATTTCAAATTTCCCTCGTGTGTGTGATACGTCTTTTACATTTTCGCAATTCTGGTTTTATGACGTCAAAGCATTTTTAATCTTCGACTCTAAGTAAAGGTTTCTATACGGATGTCCTTGTTTTCAGTATCCCCCAAATATCATTCTTGATTTTCATGCACTACTTTTATAAG
>CAYMKR010000268.1:0-3663 GCA_964390865.1 uncultured Flavobacteriaceae bacterium
TTCGTCGATACTGTTAAGTATAAAAAATCAAATGAAGATCTCAATGAATGAGAAGACCTTTGCACTTGACAATATTATAGTCAAGGCAGATCCTTTTGGTGATCTTGCCCAATCAAGAATTGTCTATGACGATATTAAGGCGGTAAGTCAACCAAGAAATGTGAGTGATCTTTTCAAAGATATTCCTGGTTTTGGAATAATGAAAAGAGGGGCATATGCCTCGGAACCTGTTTTTAGGGCTTTTAAATACGAGCAATTAAATGTTCAGTATGATGGAGGAATGAAAATACTGAATGCCTGCCCCAATAGAATGGATCCAATAACGACTCATGTGATCCCTGAAGAAATAGAGCGAATAGAAGTAGTTAAAGGGCCTTTTACAGTAAGGTTTGGTCAAAATTTTGGGGGTATTGTGAATTTAGTGTCAAAAAATGGCGAGGGAAGAAAAATGGGCATAAGTGGTAATTTGGAAACCGGTTATGAAACCAATGGGAATAATTTTACTGGTCGTGGCGCTCTTATGTATAAGAAAGAAAAATTTGACATTGAGTTAAACGGTTCATATCGTGACTATGGAGATTATACAGATGGTAACGGAGATGAAGTGCCTTCTTCATTTACTTCTACTGATTATTCTATAAAATTGGGTATAAACCCGACTGCGGAACAAAGACTGCGCCTCACATGGAGACAGTCTTTCGGAAGAGACATTAAGCATGCTGGCCTACCAATGGATTCTCCTTATGATAACAGTTATCTGATAGGTCTTGATTATAAAATCACAGAGATCTCTAAAACAGTAAATAGTATCATGTTTAAAGGCTTCTATTCAAATGTAGATCACCTCATGTCAAATGACGACCGTCCGAATTTTATGATGGTTGGAGCCGAATCTAATGTATTCGTTACGACCTATGGAGGAAAGACAGAAATTGAGATTATGCCAAGTGAAAAATCAATTTTATTTTTAGGTGCGGATGCTAATATAATAGAACGAGAGGGAGACAGGATCAGGACCATTAAAATGATGAATGGAAATATGTTACCCCAACCTGTGATCAAAGTAGATAAGATCTGGCAAGATTCTGAATTAAGTGATATAGGTTTGTTTGCAGAAGGAAAATTAAGAGTATCCGATCGTTCTTTATTTACTGCAGGCTTAAGAACAGATTTTATCAATACTGCGATCAACGATCCCGAACAGGATTTTTTAGATTTATATGGGGGTGAAATCGAGGATCAGAACGAGGTTAACGTGAGTGGAAATATTTCCTATTTGTATACCATAAATAAGACTCAACTTCAATTTTCATTCGGTCATGGGGTTAGAACAGCTTCTATTGTTGAGCGTTATATCAATCATTTCAATGTTAATTCGGATCCTTATGAATATGTAGGAAACCCTTATTTAAATCCCGAGGCAAATAATCAATTAGAAGCTTCAGTGAATCAGCAACTTGGTAAAATTGATCTTGGAGCCACTGTTTTTTATTCTTTTATGACTGACTATATTACAGCCGTGGTTGATGAGAGTATACCGAGAAAGTATATGCCTCAACTTGAACCCAAATATGCCAAGCGATTTATAAATGTCGACAAAGCGATGCAAACCGGATTTGAACTCTATTTTAATGTTCAATTTACTGAAGCATTTAGTTTTTTATCTGATCTGGCTTACACGTATGGTCAAAATCAGGAACTCGACGAGCCCTTACCTCAGATTGTACCATTGACTGGTCATTTGGGCCTGAACTATGATAAAGAGAAGTACTGGTTTAATTTTAAATCAAGATTGGTTGCCGAACAAGACAGGATTGCGGAATCATTTGGAGAAACTGTTACTCCAGGATTTATAACATTTGACCTGAGTGCCGGCTTCAAACCTTTGAAGAACCTGTCAATTGGAGGAGCAGTCTTAAATATATTTGATACAGCATACTACGAACACTTGAATTTTTCATATAGAAACTCCGATTTAAACAATGGAAGGATCTATGAACCAGGAAGGAATTTTACGCTATACATCAATTATAATTTCTAATATATTTAGAGGTGATTGACCACGCGACACTTCAGTGTTGCGTGGTTTTATTTTTGGGGATTGTTGTGTTGAAGTGGAATATTCATTAAATTTAGTCTCAAAATTATTAATCATGAAAATTACTTATTTAGGACATTCGGCATTATCCCTTGAAGTGGGTGATATCCATATTATTGTGGATCCGTTTATTAGTCCGAATGAATTAGCCAAAGATATTGATATCAATGCCTTAAAGGCTGATTTTATTCTAATTACACATGCACATCAAGACCATATTGCTGATGTAGAAACCATCGCAAAGAATACGGGCGCAAAAGTTGTATCAAATTTTGAAATCGTTAATCATTACATAGACAAAGGTATAGATGGGCATCCTATGAATCATGGGGGGAGTTGGCAATTTGATTTTGGAAAGCTTACCTATACTAATGCGATACACACAAGCTCATTTCCAGATGGAAGTTATGGAGGTCAACCTGGAGGATTTATCATGGAAACAGAAGAGGGGAATTTATATATAGCTGGAGATACAGCCTTGACTATGGATATGAAACTGATCCCTATGCAGTGTAAGATTGATTTGGCCGTGCTTCCCATTGGGGATAATTTTACTATGGGAGTCGAGAGTGCCGTTCATGCCTCAGATTTTATTGAGTGTAATAATATACTGGGTTATCATTATGATACCTTCGGATATATAGTCATTGATCATGAGGATGCCGTTAAAGCCTTTGAAAAAAAAGGTAAAAACTTGATATTGTTAGGGGTAGGAGAGGAGCTTACTTTTTAGGTTCTTGAATTTTTCTTAACTTATGGAGGAATCGATAAATCAATATCATGAAATATTCTAATGAGGTGATCATCAATTTGCCCTTGGATAGGGTAATTGAATTATTTGATAATGAAGAGAACTTATTTAAATGGCAGTCTGAACTGATTAGTTTTGAACATTTTTCTGGAGAGAAAGGAGAAGTAGGTGCAAAATCGAAACTTAAATACAAAATGGGTAAACGTGAAGTAGAGATGACTGAAACGATTACCGTAAAAGACCTTCCCAAAGAATTCTCAGGAACCTACGAAGCTAAGGGTGTTTGGAATGAGGTAAAGAACTATTTTGAAGCAATTGATAAGAACAGAACAAGGTGGCATTCAGATTGTCATTTTGAGTTTAGTGGTTTTATGAAATTAATAGCTTTGTTTATGCCAGGGGCCTTCAAAAAACAATCACAAAAATATTTGGATCAATTTAAAACCTTCGCCGAAGGATAATAGAAACACGAAACTTTAAATTTTAAGGAAGCAAATATTGCAGGCTGGTTTGAGATACCAGTATCGGATATGAAAAAGGCACTAGTGTTCTATTCTTTCATTTGAATTTATTTTTCAAGAGCTATCAATCTTTTCTTTTGATTTTTTCTATTTCGTTGATCATCGCTTTCACTTTATCAGGATATGCCGCTGCTAAATTGAATTGTTGCGATCTATCTTTTTTTAGATTATACAATTGCATAATCGTATCTCTTCCAGTTTCAATATTTACAAATTTATTAGTCATTTTAGATCCCTGATGTGGCGGTATAAGAACAAAATCATTGTTGCGATAAGAAGTTATACCATTTTGT
>CAYMKR010000269.1:0-3651 GCA_964390865.1 uncultured Flavobacteriaceae bacterium
TTTTGGAGAGTGCTTGTTTTAAGGTATCACAAGTCATCCAAGTTGGCTCATTGGGTCGTTGTTGGTCTACAATAATTGAAATAGAGGGTAGCAACCGTTTTTTTTCTTTATTCAGTACCACCCAATCCACAAAATAAAAATGCTTGTACATTTGTTTGTGATCTTTTAAGGAAGTAAAACCTAGATTTGAAATAGCGTTGGCCCGCATTCTAAATTGAAGCTCATTTTTTGGTAAATCAAAGTATACCAAAAACCCTTCCACTTCAGATTGACTTGCTCCGGTGCCATAGATGATATTTATGTCTTTAGTAGGGTCTAATGTGATGGCAGCAATTTTATGAGCATCAAAATAATCTGATAAATATATATTGGTTTTCTTACCAAAAATTGGGTCGTCACCCCCTAAAAATGGAGCTACTAATGTTTGAATATCATTTTCAGATTTTAAACAAACATTTATATTAAAAAAGGCAACCTTGAGATCAATATTTTTTAAAGCTACACTTAACTCATTTAAGACTTCATCCCAATCAACACCAATATAACCGTCAAGAATCACTGTTTTTTCATTGGCAATTTTTTTAGCTAAGGTTTTATAGCCAACATGAATTTTATCCTCATCTAAATGAAAAGATGGATAGATATCGTACGTATTGTTTTCGGTAGCAGCTTTTTTAAGAGGAATAAGATCTTGGGTAGTTTTTCGGTTCATGGTAAATAAAGATTAGCCATGTAAAGATATAAATAATTACAATAGTATGTTTAAACATATAGACATAATATGATAGGTAAACTAAACAAACATTTGATAGGTGGTCAACTCATTTTGAAACATGTTCAGTCGAGTAATTCTTATTGTTCTTTAAAAATTGGGGTGAAAAATATATAAAAGAGATTATTCGGCCTTTGTAACAAGAAAACTAAAATTTTGTTTACCTAATAAACCTTTTCCATCAATACCCTCGATAGTGCCTAGAAATAGGCCATTGAGGTCCGAGCAGAAAAATGATATAGTAGCTTCTCCATGCTTATCTGTGATTACTGAAGGATTCCACAGAAGGGTATTGCGATAATCCATAAAAGAACTGTCCTGTGTCTCATAATTCGGTTGATAGAACTCCTTGTGACCGTAATACCCTTTGGCCCTTACAATGTTGAATTTTTTCAAAAGGTAATCATCAGTAAGCTTCGGGTAACTATAAGGAGGAAGGGGAGGGTTTCTCCAGTATTCGGCACCATTTAGTTTTGGGTGGCCCTTAATCCAGGAACTTCCATTGTAATACTCCATATAAAGGTATATTGCGTCTTCGACAGGTTTGAAATTGTCTTTATGACCAACGTGATATGCGCAATTTAATATGTTGTATTTGCAGACATAATCAGAGATCTCGATTTTTGCCAAGCTATCTAAGGTTCTCAGGTATTTCTCTCTAGTGTTCCCATGTCTTTTTGAATTGACTTCTATTTCGTTTAACTGGACGATATCAGGGGCCAATAGAAAAGGATTGTGATCATCTTCCTTTTTACTGCCTGATGATGGGGAAGGATAAACTAGAGGTGTTGATTTTCTCACTTGATCAATAGAATTGAAACCATCATCTTCTAAATTGAGATAGGACCTGGATTTCTCAGAGACCATCAGTTTGAGGTATACAGACCCACCTTCTCCAAATTTTAGATACTTAGGGCCTATTACAAACTTATTTAGTGAGTCAAGCAAAACAATGTCTTTTTGGGCTTCATTGTTCGGATTGTAAGCTATGATCAAAGGTTGACTTTCATTGTCATCCTTACTTTTCTTCGGGTTAATAACCACTCCGTTAATTCCATCTAAAAGCACGGGGGCTGGATCAGAAGAAAGCTTGCTCAGGTTGATCTCACTCCAGACATAACGGCGCCAACCTTGGGTCAATAATAAAAGGTCCAAAGCCCTTAATCGTTCCTTGTTCTCTTCTTCAAAATAATATTCGGGGTCGTATATTTTACCTCTCAACTGGGTCGACAAATAAAAATGTGTCATGATGTTTTTAGGATCATCACCATTACTGGAGATCCAATCATGGATACTAATCCCAAGATTTGCTATTACGGGTTTTCCATCGTCATCGGTAACCTTTAAGGTTAGCGTTACTTTTTCTTTGGCCTGGTAATCTATGCTATCTGGAATGTCAGTTGTAATAGTTAGTTTTTTATGGGCGTTCACATAAACCAAACGTTCTGTGACGGGTCGAAAATTTTCGTCATAAAGAGTGACTTCTGCAATGCCCTGGGGAAGCTTTACCAAAGGAATTTTTATGTTGAGCGAATCTTGTAAGTTTCCTTCTGCAATACTATAACTTACACCTCTTACCTGAGTTCTAAGGTAAACTTTTTGTTTTTTTGATCTAGGACTTTGTGAAATATAAAGGGTTATTGAAGTGCTGTTTTGTTCTTTTACATGCATAGCGATTCCTTGCCCAAGTATTTTAGGGAGGTAATAAATGCTATCCGTCTGCTCGAGTTTAAGATGGTATTTCTTATTGGCATCTGGGACAAAATCAAGGCTTCCCATTCCTAGGTGTTCACTCTTCAAGTCTACAATAGGTTTGTCATTTTCGTATAGTTTACCTTTAACCTCTATGGGATTACCAATCTCATTAACTGCTTTAAAAGCCATCCTGCTATAAAGTCCAGAAATCAAGCTTCCACCTTCCGGAAACAGGCTTAGCCCAATGGAGGTTTTCTTAATTGGGAGGTCAGAAATCCCTGAAGACTCGTTATTCTCGATTTTTCGAAACAATTTTATCTTTCGAACTGCATGAAATTCATCCGGGCTCTTTAAAATTGACTGAGAAGAATAGGCAGTCAATAAATAATTTCCATCAGGTAAAGAATCATTGAGATAGATATGACCGTCTGTAAAACCATCGGTTATTTCATATTTTTCATTCCAATAAACGCGTTGATCTTTTTCACGTGTTAACAGGAGATAAAGGGTCTTACTTCGATTTGAAGTAAACAAATATTGAGCATCTAAACTATAGGCTTTGAACCAAAGGTCCTCTCCGTTTTCATAGATCCCCTTGCTGGTTTGAATATATATAAGGTCTTCAGCCTTGTTTTTAGCAAGATGGTCGAGTTTACTGACTATTTGCTTTAAAGTGTTACTGTCAGACTGGGCTTGAATAGAGGAATGTAATGGTATCCAGGCCAAAATCGAAACAAACAATAATTTAATAGGGCTCATGATTAATAACTTCTCTTCTAAAGTATAAAAAAATACCTATTTAATAAAATCACTTCTTTTAACAAGTTGAGTTGTTATTTGGTTTAAACGAAATCGGTGGATTTTATCAAAAGATAACTGTTAAATATTGTCATAAATTTTTTCTTTCAAAATTTTATTGTAATTTCGATTCATTAACTAAAGCGGTTTAGTAAAATTGAAAAAGATTTTTTTAAAAGATATTGCAGAGGCCTTAGAGCTGTCAAAGACAGCGGTTTCCTTGGTGCTCAATGGGAGGGGTGATGATAATAAAATAAGTAAAGAAACTCAAAAAAGAATTTTAGATTTTGCTCAAAAAAATAATTACCGACCCAATCAAATGGCAAGGGGTTTAAGTTTAGGTAAAAGCGAAACTATTGGCTTGATAGTGCCCAATATTTCAGATA
>CAYMKR010000270.1:0-3632 GCA_964390865.1 uncultured Flavobacteriaceae bacterium
AACCTGGCAAGAATGCTTCGATTCCGAAAACGTCAACGATCATACCTCCTTTTGTTCTACACTTCACATAACCAGTCACAATCTCTTGCGTTTCATGAGCTTTATTAACTCTATCCCAAGCTTTGATCACTCTTGCCTTTCTATGAGAAAGAACCAATTGACCTGTGCTGTCTTCAAGTTTATCAACTTTTACTTCTACAGTATCCCCAACTTTTAAATGTGGATTATATCTGAATTCATTTAAAGAAATAACACCTTCAGATTTAGAGTTGATATCAATAATAGCTTCACGATCGGTAAGACGAATAACTGTTCCATCTATAACCTGACGTTCTTCCACAAATCCAACTGTATTTTCTAAAGCTTTGTCAAACTCATCCAACTGTATTTGATCAACGGCTTCAATACCTTCTTCATACATCTGCCAATCAAAATCATTTAAAAATTTATCAGCATCAACTACTGTTTCAGCATTTGCGTCAACAACTATTTCAGCATTTGCATCAACTACTTCAGTGGTTTCTTCTACTTTTACCACAGGAGTTTCAGCTTTATCTGTTACTTTTTCTTCGATCACTTCTTCTATTTTAGGTTCTTCAACTTTTTTACTAGCACTTTTTGCAGCTTTTACTTCTTTTTCAGCTTTCGCCGGAGCTTCCTTTTCTTCAACCTCTTCAGTAACTTCGTAAACAGCTTCAGTTCCAGTTTCTTTTACTAATAAATAGTAAAACAAAGCACGATACTTTTTTCTGTTTGCCGTACCCAGGATGTCAACTACCTTTGAGATATTCGCATCCAAAGTTTCATCGTCCTTTTCAAGGCCAAGTTTTTTGATTAGGAAATTTGTTTTTATTGTTTCTAACTCATCATTATTCGATGAAGAAACTAATTCAGCATCCTCTTTGTAGATAGAAGGACCTAGTCCTTTAGTTACTAATTTAAAAAGATCTGCGTTTAATTCTATACCTAGTTTTTCGGCTGCGCCTGTGTATAGATCAATTTTTTCTTGTAGTGTAGACATAGTGTCTTATACTTTGTATCTTATTGCTTTACAGATTTATATACGATTAAAACACTAAGAGAAATGATTACTTATTTCGCTACACCTTTTGTAAATCTGAAATCGCTCAAAAGGCGTGCAAATATACAAACAAATTATTGTTTTAACAATAGCTACAAACAAATTAATATAGACCAACCCCAAGCAAGAGATAGCGTGTTGTTAATTAGTAAGTTATCTTAAAGAAGTGAATTGATGATTTGGGTCTCTGAAATACCTTCAGCCTCAGCTTTATAATTTTTTACAACTCGATGATGTAAAATACCATGGGCAACGGCCTGAACGTCTGCAATATCAGGAGAAAATTTACCGTGAATTGCAGCATAAGCTTTTGCTGCCAGGACTAAATTTTGTGAGGCACGAGGGCCAGCTCCCCAATCAATATAATTTTTTACAATCTCAGGTGCATTTTCTTCTTTAGGCCTTGTACGCGTTGCTAATTTCACGGCGTACTCAACAACATTATCAGCTATAGGAATTCTTCTAATCAAATGTTGATATTCAATAATGTCAGAATGAGAAAAAACTGGATTAACAATAATTTTTTCATCATTTGTCGTATTCTTAGCTACAAATACTTCTTCTTCAAAAGTTGGATAATTCAGATAAATGCTAAACATAAATCTGTCTAACTGAGCTTCAGGCAATGGATAAGTCCCTTCCTGCTCTATAGGATTCTGCGTAGCAAGAACAAAAAACGGCAAATCTAAATCAAAGCTATGACCAGCAACGGTAACAGATTTTTCCTGCATAGCCTCTAAGAGAGCTGCTTGTGTTTTTGGTGGTGTTCGGTTAATCTCATCTGCCAAAATAATATTGGCAAAAATTGGACCTTTAATAAATTTGAACTGCCTGTTCTCATCTAGAATCTCACTACCTAAAATATCAGACGGCATTAAATCAGGAGTAAATTGAATTCTCTTAAAATCCAAACCCAAAGCCTTGGCCACTGTATTGACTAATAAAGTTTTTGCCAATCCCGGAACTCCAATCAGCAGGGAATGGCCTCCGCATAACACGGAAAGAAGCACGTGATCAACAGCATCGTGTTGACCTATGATCACCTTTCCTATTTCCTTTTTTAAAAGAGAATAATTCTCTACTAGCGCATTGATTTTAGCAACATCTGACATGAAATTTAATTTTTGACCCAATTACTTTTAAACTCGCAACTGGTATAGACATCATTTATATTCACGTAAGTATCCATTATTTTTTCTTCAGACCATTTTTCAATAGACTCTGTTTTCTTTTTCTGAAGCGCCAATTCCATAATCTTTACATAATCCTGAACCAAATCTGCAGTATGGGCCTCAGTTCTACTTTTTAGTAAAAGAATTTTATACATCTTAAGACCTTGCCTGGTCTCATCTCTAAAAACTTCACTAATCTCGCCTTCCTTCAAGTTACTTACTTTTGCATATAATTCAGGATCCATCCTTGTCAAATCAAAATGAGTATCTGCTGAAACTGGATTCATCAAAACTCCCTTGCTCATTCTGGTATCCTTATCTTGAGAATATCTTATCACGGCTTCGCCAAAAGTAATTTCCAGTTTAAGTATTTGCTTCCTGTATTTTGAAAGAGAGTCACTTACCCGCTCCTCAACAGCATCATCAGCTTTTGGCTGCATCAAAATGTGGTAAACATCTCTTTGCTTTCCTTTTATTTTGTCAACCATTAAAATGTGGTAACCAAAATCCGATTTGAAGGGTTGAGAAATTTCTCCCTCTTCCATACTAAAAGCAGCTTCCTTGAATTCTTTAACAAAAGGACTATTTCTTTCTATTGAATAAAAACCGCTATTCTGGGTTACACCCGGATCATCAGAATATAAAATAGCTTTCATTTTGAAATTTCCTCCGTCTTCAACTTCCTTTTTTATTTCTTTTAGTCTATCAATTGTTTTCTGAACTTGCTCTTTACTCGGCTCAATATTCATAACAATTTGCGATAGTTCTATCTCCGCTCCTATTTCTGGTAAATTCCCTTCTGATTCCAAGCTAATAAAATACCTCTTAACTTCTTCTGGTGTAATATCAATATCAGAAGTTAACTGTTGCTGCATTTTCTCAATCAATAATCCCTCTTTTTCTACTCTATAAAGTTCATCTTTAAGGTCTTTCATATTATCAAAACCATAGAGTTCCAGCATTTTTTCTGTAGACCCCAACTGCTGGGTAAAATAATCTGTTTTACGCTGAACTTGTTGTTGAATTTCTCCTTCATTAACATCTACACTATCTATAACGGCATGATGTGCTAGTAATTTTCTGTTCATGATTTGCTCCAACATTTCACAGTCAGAAATTTCAATCTCACCACCACTTTGTTGAATCAATTCTTGCTTAAAAGCATCTATTTCAGAATCCAGAACAATGTTATCTCCAACAACTGTAGCAACTCCATCTATTTTTAACTTTTCCTGCGCTCCCATTTGCAAACCACAAGCAAGTATTGCTATCATTATAATTCTCTTCATTCTAATATTGTTCAAATTGTTTATTGTTAATGGCATCCACCATAATTGTCTTTTCTATATCATTCATCAACTCCAATTTCCTTTTGTGCA
>CAYMKR010000271.1:0-3624 GCA_964390865.1 uncultured Flavobacteriaceae bacterium
CTCGAATTACTCACTACGGTTTGTTGGTTGCTTAGGGCGCCCGTATTTACCAGATTGGTAAGATGATTTAGCAAATCATCCAGCCCTGTTTTTTGTTTGGCTGAGATAAGAATCCAATTCGGTTGATTTGCACGTATGTCATTTTGTTTGGCCTCACTTAAATTATCCGACTTGTTGATGAGCGTCAAGATTTTTTTCTTAGGATATTTCTCCTGGAGTTCTTGTTCTTCTTTAGATAAACCAGTCAGGTTAAGTTTTTTACTTGCATCTATTAAATGAAGGACAAGCTGTGCTTTTTCAATATTTTCAAAGGTCTTTTGGATACCGATGCTTTCAATAATATCTTTTGTATCGCGGATACCTGCCGTATCAATAAAACGATAGGTGACGCCCCGCAGCGCTATCTCATCTTCAATAGCGTCACGAGTTGTTCCTGCAATATCGCTCACAATAGCCTTTTCTTCATTAAGAATTGCATTGAGCAGTGTAGATTTTCCAACATTGGGTTCACCAACGATGGCTACTGGAATTCCATTTTTCAAAACATTCCCAAGGGCAAATGAATCGATAAGCCTTTTTATAACAAGGGTAATTTTATTGATTAATTCCTGAAAAGCTGTTCTGTCTGCAAACTCTACGTCTTCTTCAGAAAAATCGAGTTCTAATTCAATGAGCGAGGCAAAATTTAACAATTCAGTTCGTAAAGCAGCAATTTCATTTGAAAAACCACCACGCATTTGTTGCATGGCAATACTATGTGAACTTTGAGAATCAGAGGCGATGACATCTGCCACAGCTTCTGCCTGACTTAAGTCCATTTTCCCATTCAGAAAAGCCCTTAGTGTAAATTCACCAGCTTCTGCATGTCTTGCACCTTTTTGCAAGAATAATTGAAGAATCTCCTGCTGGATATAAGCAGAACCATGGCATGAAATTTCAATAACGTTTTCGCCTGTATAAGAATGTGGCGTCTTAAATACGGTCACAAGAGATTCGTCTATGACTCTGTCAGCATCCATCACATAGCCCAAATGAACAGTATGTGAAGCAACAGTTTTTAACGATTTACCTTTTCCTTTGGGTTTAAAGAAATCATTGACCAGTTCTATGGCGCCAGGTCCTGATAATCGAATAACAGCGATGGCACCCACACCATATGGTGTAGCCAACGCAATAATAGTATCGTTGTTAATTCCTAAACCAGATTGATTCATCATCTATTTTCTCAAATATTTTGGCAAAGATACGCACATTTGACAGGATATCATTGTAACATTTTTGGCAAGCCCACGTCAAATAAGAAAACCATATAATGAGAGAAGACAGACAAACCTTAATGTTAACACACCTTAGTCAATTACTGGATCTGATTACTGGTTTCGGGGGATTCATCGTTCCACTGATTATTTGGCAGACTAAAAAGGATGAAATCTATGATATGGATGAACACGGTAAAAGCATTGTCAATTTTCAATTGAGTATGTTTTTATACGCCTTGATTTGTATTCCTTTGATCCTTCTAATTGGATTAGGATTCTTAGGATTAATTGCTATTGGTATTCTGTGTTTGGTGTTTCCTGTAATCAATGCGATCAAAGTCAATAATGGAGAACCTCCACATTATCCATTATCCATAAAATTTATCGCTTAATAAGTACTAGCCATGAACTCTTGCGGTTTTGCCGCGGCTTTTCATAAACTCTGCTTCATAGGCTAGTAAATCATCCCATTTTTTGTCAACAATGTTCCTGTCTTGATATTCTCTGGCAAATCCCAAAAAGACCGTATAATGGTTTGCCTCAGAAACCATAAGTTCCTGATAAAATAAGGATAATTCTTCGTCCTCAATATTTTCAGAGAAAACCTTGAACCTTTCGCAACTTCTGGCCTCGATTAATGCCGCGATCAATAAACGTTGTATAAGAGCATCCGTTCGATCATGCGTTTTTGGGAAAAATGAATGAAGATGTTTGGCGTAATCATTTTTTTGTTCTCTTCCTAAAATCATGCCTCTTGCTACCATAAAATCATGCACCATTTTGAAATGTTCCATTTCTTCAATAGCGATTTCACTCATTGCCTGAACCAATTTAGTCTCTTCAGAATAATTGATAATGATGGAGACTGCATTTGACGCTGCTTTTTGCTCGGCAAATGCATGATCAGTAAGTACTTGCTGTAAACCAGTTTTTGCTACATCTACCCATGAAGTTGCCGTTTCAAATTTCAATCCTAACATAATTTATTTTCTTTGCATCCCGTTAAGGATCGTTTTACTGGCAAATTTAGATTATAAATTTGATATGGCTGCTTAGCCTCTAGGGTAGTTCTCAGAAAAAGTCTATTTTAGAGAAAATTTTAAAAATTGAAGAAGCTAGAAAGAAGTTTAAGTTTAACCTCTGTTATTGCTATTAGCGTTGGAGGAATGCTGGGTAGCGGTATTTTTGTATTGCCAGGAATAGCTGCAGCTAAGACAGGCTCTTCAATTTGGTTAGCCTATTTGCTGGCATCTATATGTATCTTGCCTGCGGCGCTGTCTAAATCAGAGCTTGCTACAGCCATGCCATCTTCAGGTGGTACCTATTTATATATAGAAAGAGCTTTTGGACCCATATTCGGTACTATTGCAGGAATGGGTTTATGGTTATCACTTTTACTTAAAAGTTCGTTTGCCTTGGTTGGTTTTGGGGCTTATTTAGGAGTCTTGGTGAAGGCTTCGAATGGTTTTACGCAATATGTAGCCATTTTCTTTTTAGGAATCATCCTATTACTAAACATTTTTGGAGTTAAGAAAGTAGGGAAAGTGCAAATTGTCATCGTCAGTATATCATTGGTTACACTGAGTTTAGTGCTTGCCTTTGGCTTACCAAACGTTAACCCCGACTTGCTAGAACCTTTTTATAGTGACGGTAAAATGGGACTGATATCAACAGTTGCCTTTGTGTACATTTCTTATGCAGGTGTTACTAAAGTTGCCGCAATAGCAGGTGAAATAAAGAATCCCAATAAAAATTTACCAAGAGCGATGATTCTGTCGTTGTTGATGATGACCGTTATTTATGTTTTTGTAGCATTTGCTCTTGTTGGGAATATTCCAATGGAACAATTGTCTACTGATTTACATCCGATTTTTACCATTGCTTCAATTCATGGAGGTAAAACTATTGGATATATTACTGCGTTTATAGGTGTCATTACATTGATCTCTATGGCCAATTCAGGCGTGTTGGCCGCATCGCGCTTTCCTTTTGCGATGGCAATGGATAAATTGCTTCCTGATTTTATGGGGAAGATCCATCCCAAATACCTGACTCCGGTAGCCTCTATTATTGTTACTTGTATTACCATGACTTTTGTTATTTTATTTTTAGATGTAGTAAAAATTGCGAAGTTGGCAAGTGCTTTTATGGTGATGATGTTTATATCAGTTAACCTTTGCGTGATTATTCTTCGAGAGACTTCAGCACAATGGTATAATCCTACTTATAGGTCACCTCTTTATCCTTTTGTGCAGATTTTTGGAATTATTTCAGGTATTGTACTCTTGATATTTTTAGGCTTGGTTCCATTATTGGCTATTTTAACGATAGTGATTCTCGGCTATTTAATTTATTTAAGAATTGG
>CAYMKR010000272.1:0-3615 GCA_964390865.1 uncultured Flavobacteriaceae bacterium
CTACTTCAGAAATTTTTGAAGAATTAAATATTTTAGATGATTAGCATCAAAAACAGGGAATAAATGAACATACTTCTAAGATCTGCCAAGATCATCGACAGCAATTCAAAGTACCACAATAAGAAAATGGATATTTTCGTCAAAAATGGTATCATTTCTGACATTGCCAAAAACATTGAGTTACCGGTTAATTGTAAAGAGATTCGCTTAAAGAATCTTCATGTTTCCAATGGCTGGTTTGACACTAGCGTATCTCTAGGTGAGCCGGGTTATGAGGAAAGAGAAAATATTAAACATGGTCTTGAGGTAGCAGGCCGTTCAGGTTTTACGAAAATTGCACTAAACCCTAATACACATCCTTTTATTGATAATAAATCGGCGGTTGAATTTTTAATTCAGAAAAGTGCTTCAGCACCTGTAGATCTTTATCCCATTGCTAATTTGACTCAGGGAGCTGCTGGAAAAGAAATGGCTGAATTGTTTGATATGAAAAATTCAGGGGCTATTGCCTTTGGAGATTACAATAAATCCTTAGAGAACGCCAATTTATTAAAAATAGCACTTTTATATGCTCAAAATATTGATGGAATTGTATTGAGTTTCCCTCAAGATTCAGGGATCGGAACACACGGCTTCGTAAACGAAAGTGAAAATACTACCCGTCTGGGATTGAATTCAATCCCGAATTTATCTGAAGAACTCCAAATCTCAAGAGATCTTTCTCTTTTAGACTATACAGGAGGAAAATTACATATTCCTACGATTAGCACAGCCAAGGCCGTACAGTTGATTAAAGAGGCAAAGAAAAAAGGCCTCGATGTGTCTTGCAGCGTAGCTGCTCATCATATTTTCTTGACTGATGAAGAGATCAAATCCTTTGATACCAATTATAAGGTCATGCCACCTTTGAGGTCCCTTAAAGACACTAAAGCTTTACTCAGGGGAATAAAAGACGGTACAATTGATATGATTGTTAGTGATCACAACCCAATTGATATTGAAAATAAAAATGTTGAATTTGAGAACGGTGCATACGGAACCATAGGGTTAGAATCCCTTTTTGGAAGTGTCATGGTAAATCTTGAACTTGACGAAACAATTGCCTGCCTAACTGAAAAGCCTTGTAAACGCTTTGACCTGCCAGTTTCTGTAATAGAAAAGGATGTAAAGGCAGAACTTACCCTTTTTGATCCTGATTTGGTTTATATTTTTGAAAAGAATGACGTCATATCAAAATCCAAAAATTCAGCTTTTTTGGGGAAAGAACTTAAGGGTAAGGCATATGGTATATATGCCAACAAAAAGTTATTACTGAACTAAAAATCTTTTAACCAAATATTAAAGTCAAAATGAACAATCTATCAATAAAAGAAGGGAAGACTATAGCGATCATTAGTTATATTACAATTATAGGCACTCTTATCGCATTTATTATGAACCAAAATAAGCGTAATTATTTTGCTTCCTTTCATATTCGCCAGGCATTGGGTATTTTTTTATTGGGTGTAGTTGTAAACTTTATTCAACGTTTTACTCAATTTGGTTGGTTTGATACCATCTTAGGTATTGGTGTTTTAATTCTTTGGATTATGGGTCTTATAGGAGCTATTCAAGGTGAAGAGAAAAAAATTCCTTTGCTAGGTGATCAATTCCAGGAATGGTTTAGAAATATTGGATAATATAATGCGATCTTTTTATGAAAGACGTAAAAATCACAACCCCATAGTTCCAACTCATGAGTACATTTTCATTAGAACATATAGTGCGACAACCTAAAACGCCTCAATCTAAGCCTCCATTGCTCATTATGCTTCATGGTTACGGGAGTAATGAAGAAGATTTGTTTTCTTTTGCACAAGAACTACCTGACGAATTACTAATTGTAAGTGCAAGAGCACCTTTGTCGTTAGGTTTCGGAAGTTACGCTTGGTATACCATACATTTTGACGCCACTACCAGTGATAAATTTTCAGATATTCCAGAAGCTAAAACTGCTTTAAAACAAATTGATATTTTTATCGACGAAATTTTTAAGGCCTACGAAGTTGATCAAAAAAATATTTTTCTTCTTGGTTTTAGTCAAGGTACTATTTTGGGCACTAGTTATGCCCTAAACAACCCTGACAAGGTTCAACACGTAGTTGCTTTAAGCGGTTACGTAAATCATGAACTCTTAGAAAAGCCATTAGAGAAAAATAGTTTTAAAAATCTTGATTTTTTTGTATCCCACGGATCTGTTGATCAGGTAATTCCTGTAGAATGGGCCAGAAAAACAGCTCCTTTTCTGGATAAATTGGGTATCGATCATGAGTACCATGAATACCCTGTTGGTCATGGCGTAGCACCTCAAAATTTTTATGACCTCGAGACGTGGATAAAGAACCGTTGTGGCGCTTAGAACGAGGTTTTTAAATAGCACAGATTCTTCGCGTTATTTTGTAGTTTAGCCATGCTTTAAATAATTCATATGCGAACTTTTTATAAAATAGGGCTTGTTATATTTTTACTTGGCATTTCAATGTCTTGTCAAAAATCAACTCAAATTGAATTAGATTCAATCCATGCAACAAATGATAGCATAAAAAAAACATATGCTCCAGACAAAAGGGTTGCTCTTTATGATCTGAATTTGGAACTGAAGAACAGCAAGCTAATTATAACTGGAGAAACTGATCAACCAGAAGCGCTCAAAATTTTGGTTAATAACCTTGAAACAAAAGGACTAATCATCGAGAATCACACAACTCTCTTACCTGATTCTAGTGTAGCTGGTTTCAGTGGAGCAGTTGTCAACAATTCAGTAGCAAATATTAGATCCAATCCGAAACACTCTGCTGAACTTGCCACCCAAGCAATACTTGGCACGCCTTTAAAAGTTCTTAAAATTGCAGGTGATTTTTATCTTGTTCAAACACCGGATGGTTATATCTCTTGGGTTGATCACGGTGGCGTAACTTTACTCACAGCAGAACAATTTAACGCATGGAACAATTCCACAAAAATAATTTTTACCAACACATTTGGCTTCGTCTATGAGGCCCCTGGAAATGATCTTGATAAAGTTAGTGATATCGTTTTGGGCGCTCAACTCTCTTTAATTGAAGAGACTACAAATTACTTTAAAGTCCAATATCCAGACAAAAGGGAAGGGTATCTTAAAAAAAGTGAAAGCCTGCCTTACGAATATTGGCTAGGTCAAGTTGATGGCTCAGGATCACTTTTAGAATTATACGCCAAAGAATTACTTGGAGTCCCGTATTTATGGGGAGGCACCTCAACCAAAGGAATGGATTGCAGTGGTTTTACAAAAACAGTGTATTTAATGAATGGTTATGTCATACCCCGTGATGCCTCTCAACAAATTATGGCAGGTGAAGATGTTGACCCAGACTTGAATTTTACAAAATTACAAAAGGGAGATTTAATGTTCTTTGGGAAAAAAGCTACAGACAGCACAAAACAAAGAGTGACTCATGTTGGTATTTGGCTAGATAACGGGCAAGGTGAATTTATTCATGCTTCTGGCAGGGTCAAATTAGGTTCAATAGACCCAAAATCTCCACTTTATGATCAGCATAATACCAATCGTTATTTAGGCAGCAGAAGATACTTAGG
>CAYMKR010000273.1:0-3612 GCA_964390865.1 uncultured Flavobacteriaceae bacterium
TGTTGCAATTGTTTGATTCTTTGAGTTGATGAATAAATTATTTGAAATAGTGAACCATCTGGAAGCAAAGCTTTCCAAAATATTAGGTCAGTATACTATCCTGCAGCAGGAAAATTTAAAATTGTTGCAACAAAAGAATAATTTTCAACAACAGTTGAGTAAGAAACAAGATGTGATAGATACATTAGAAAAAAAATATGAATCGTTACGAGTTGCAAACACCATCGTAGGCAGCAAAGAAGACAAACATGCAACAAAGCTTAAAATAAATACTTTGATTCGAGAAATTGATAAATGTATTGTTCAATTAAGTGACTAGAAGATACAATGAGTAATAACCTGAAAATAAAAGTTACCATAGCAGATAGGGTTTATCCGCTTACCATTAGAGATGAGCGAGAGGAAGAAGGTATTCGCAAAGCGGTCAAGCAAATCAATGAAATGGTAAAACAATTTGAACAGAATTATGAAGTAAGAGATAAACAAGACGTTTTAGCCATGTGTGCCTTGCAAGTTGCATCGCAGAAGGAGGTTAAGAGCGTTAATGAAAATCAAGATTCGAGACAAATCGAAAGCAAGTTATTAGAGTTGAATCAATTATTAGATTCACATCTTGCATAAGTTCTTTAAAAGAAAGCAATTTACTGCCTACATTAGTTATTTGTTTATTAAACTCAACACTATCAATTTAAAAAGGATGAGTTTTTAAAGTGAAAGCGTGCCTAAGTAAGTGATTTTATCACTTTAGAATTGGATACTTGACCTTTAAGTTAGTCCTAAACTTGTTAAAATGGAGTTTTAAAAACCGTAACCGATGTAGGCTTTTTTTATATATACATTATGATAGCAACGACAATAAGTATAGCAATTGTAGCCCTTGTATTAGGTTATTTTATTGCCAAAGTTTTAGAGAAGAAAAAGGGTTCTTCAACAATTAAAAATGTTAGAGAACAATCTGCAACTATATTAAAAGAAGCGAAAATTGAGGCCGACGGATTAAAGAAAGATAAAATATTACAAGCCAAAGAAAGATTTATAGAATTAAAATCGGAACATGAAAAAGTTATCATTTCAAGAGATAAAAAACTGAATGAAGCTGAGAAGAGAATCAGGGACAAAGAATCTAAGGTTTCTCAAGAATTAGATAAGACTAAAAAAGCAAATCTTGCTGTAGAAGACAGGAATAAACAACTGCACAACAGACTTGAGCACATTGAGAAAAAGAAGTCTGAAATTGATAAGCTCCACAAGAGACAAGTTGATCAGCTTGAGACACTTTCTGGGATGTCAGCTACTGAGGCAAAAAAAGAATTGGTTGAGACTTTAAAGGAAGAAGCCAAAAGTGATGCCATGTCTTTTATACAAAGCACTTTGGAAGAAGCAAAAATGGGAGCTCAACAAGAGGCAAAGAAGATCGTTTTAAATACAATTCAGCGTATAGGTGTTGAACAGAGTATTGATAACTGTGTCTCAGTTTTCAATATTGAAAATGATGATGTTAAGGGTAGGATTATCGGTAGAGAAGGTCGAAATATTAGAGCTATAGAATCTACAACAGGTGTTGAGATTATTGTAGATGACACTCCAGAGGCCATAATTTTATCTTGTTTTGACCCTGTAAGGAGAGAGATTGCCCGATTGTCATTACATAAATTGGTTACAGATGGAAGAATTCACCCTGCAAGAATAGAAGAAATCGTGGCAAAAACCACTAAGGAAATCAATGAAGAAATTATCGAAGTAGGTAAACGAGCGGTAATCGACCTTGGTATACACGGATTACACCCTGAGTTAATTAAGACCGTTGGTAGAATGAAGTACAGATCTTCTTATGGTCAAAACCTACTTCAACATTCTAGGGAAGTGGCAAATCTTTGTGCTGTGATGGCTTCTGAATTAGGCTTGAATCCTAAAATTGCAAAAAGAGCCGGATTACTTCATGATATTGGTAAGGTTCCTGATACTGATACAGAATTACCACACGCTATATTAGGTATGCAATGGGCTGAAAAGTACAATGAAAAAGCTGATGTGTGCAATGCGATTGGATCACACCATGATGAAATTGAGATGAAATCATTATATGCTCCAATTATTCAGGTATGTGATGCAATTTCTGGTGCCAGACCAGGAGCAAGAAGACAGGTTGTTGATTCTTATATTCAAAGACTTAAGGAGCTTGAGGATGTTGCATTTTCATTCAATGGGGTGCAAAAGGCATATGCCATTCAGGCGGGAAGAGAACTTCGTGTAATTGTTGAAAGCGAAAAGGTTGACGATACAAAAGCAGCTGAATTGTCATTTAATATTATGCAAAAAATTCAAAATGACATGACCTACCCGGGTCAGGTAAAAGTTACTGTGATTCGTGAAACTAGAGTGGTAAACGTTGCTAAATAATTAGATTCCATATTTAGTGGTTAGTGGTCATCCTTTAAAATCGGCACCTTGTTTTCAATGAGGTCAAGTGGCTTACTTATTGTTTTCGGAGCTTTAAATCGGTAACCGAAATAAACACTAAAATGGTTTTGAGTTGGTGTGAGACGAACTTTAGCTGAACCAAATTTTTCATTGGTCAATCGATTTTTGAATTCTGTTCCAAAAAATATTTTGTCACCATTGTAACCAGCGCCAAAACCATAATTTAAAGCCACAAATAAGTCGTTTGAATATCTATTTGTTGATTCTTCTAAATTGTACAACTTGGCTTTATAAAGATCGATTCCTGCAGATGGTACCGCATAGGCATTTAGAAACCAATATTTTTTAAGTACAAAGGTGTAATAATAGCCAGTGTTAAGCGCAAAATTCATACCAGAATAATCAGTATAATTATCCCTGTATACACGATCTCCATTTACATCTTGAATGACATCAGTACCTGTAAGGCTGTAAAAAGTATAACTTATTCCAGGCATAAAAGATCCTGCACTTTTTGATTGAATCTCAGTTTGTGCCTGAATAGCTCTCATGCTGTAGTTCTTATTGAATTTATAGGATGAGGTGCCAAAAAGAACATTAGAAGACATTTCAGGAAACTGAATTCGAATATTATTATATGGATCGATGAAATCACTTGTATTTTCCACATAATATCCCTTATCGATAGTGTATTGCAATACATGATTCCAGTTGTCAAAAAGGAGTTGTAAACGAAGATTAAAAGTGTCAGAACCTCCTTTTTTCTCTTCTTCTTCTTCTGATATATTTGGACGAACTCCAATGCGTATAGAAAGGAACTTATAACTGAAGATCACTGCGTACCTGAGGTTTAAATTGGGTTTTAAATCAAAATTGATTTCATCGTTAACTACATTAAAAGTTGTGATATCATTACCAACTTCTAGTTTAACATTAAACCGCTTTTTATAATCAATGATATATTCGTTGTAGATACTATCTTCGGATTGATCTTGCTTAATCGAATCGTTCTGAGAAGTGATCTGATGGCAAGTCAAAGCAACCAAAATCCAGCAAAGGGTTTTAGAATAGCGAAAGAATCTATTTTCAAGATTGCTTTCTATCCGCATTATTTAAATTTTGAGTTGATATAATCGTTGATTTCAGAAATAGATTCAATTTCATGTGAAGAGTTACCACTTCTCACATAGA
>CAYMKR010000274.1:0-3602 GCA_964390865.1 uncultured Flavobacteriaceae bacterium
AAGCTTTTTTAAACTATGCGGATCAATTTGTTATTTCAAAAGCCCTTATAGATCCTGGCTTAGGGCTTAAATATCGACAAGCAAGCGAAGATGAAATTGGAGGCGCAACCTTAGAAAATACTGGAGGAAAATGGGTCAATTTAGTTCCTAGTTTAAACTTCCATTTGAGCAAAAAACTATTACTAATCTCTAAGGCTGAAATCCCCTTATACAGCTATGTCGAAGGCACACAATTAACTCCTACCTATAGAATCACTGCCGGACTTTTTCTCACCTTAAGTAAAAAGAGTGAAAACGATTTTCAAAACTTAAATAATTAATTATGAAGTATGTAAAAATCTCTTTGGCCTTCTGTTTACTCCTATTTAATTCTTGTTCAGGAGATAGCAGTGAAATGCAAAATACGCAAACCATCCCTGAAGTAGGCCCTACAACAGCAAATACTTGGTTGATCGATCCAAATCATATTATTGACGCAGGACCAGGAATAGACGGTATACCTGCACTGATCAATCCTGAAACAATAAGTGCAAATCAAATCACCTATTTATCAGACGATGATCTGGTAATTGGTATTTCTAATGGTAGTAGTGGTCAAATGGCTATACCTCATAAAATCCTGGACTGGCATGAAATTGTCAATATGGATAATTTCGGAGAAAATTACAAGAATATGGCAGTAGTCTATTGCCCTTTAACCGGAACAGGCATAGGGTGGAATATAAATAATTCGACTAATACTTTTGGAGTCTCAGGATTGTTATATAAAAATAATATTGTGCCTTATGACAGAGGCACAAAAAGCAATTGGTCACAAATAAGAGGGCAATGTGTCAATGGAGAATTGATAGGAAGTTCACCTGAAACCAGTGTATTAATCGAATTACCTTGGGGGCTTTGGAAAAAAATATATCCGACATCAAGAGTTCTTAGCACCAATACCGGGCATAGCCGACAATATGATGTCTATCCTTACGGAACTTATAGAACAAATAATGACAGATTTATATTTCCGATTCCACCCTTAAAAAACAGCATTCCTTCCAAAGAACGTGTTTATGTTATAAACTCAGGAGATAAAGCAAAAGTATATCAATTTAAAAGTTTCAGTAATGGAAAAGTTATTAAAGACCAATTCGAAGGTAAAGATTACCTGTTAATCGGAAATTCTGAGTTTATTGTTTCTTTTGAATTGGATGAGAAAACGATCAATGCTGATTATACATATGATTTCAAGGGTGGAGAAGTTATCATGACTGACGACCTGAATAATCAATGGAGCATCTTTGGTCAAGCCCTTTCAGGCCCAAATAGAACTCAATTTCTAAAAACATCCCATTCAGGTATGATGGCCTATTATTTTTCAGTTGAATCCTTTTATTCTGAGCCCCAGTTTTATGAATAGAAAGATCATTTTGTTTACTGGATATTAAAAAATATATTTGGTAAAAAAAGAGATGGCATTGATTAATGTTTCAACCTATGAACCTGGCTTGGCTTTTAAGAGTAAGCATTTGAATACTATTTACAGAACCCTTTTCCAAAGAATTAATGTAAATTTTGAAAGGAAAAGGATGGAAACCAATGATGGTGACTTTATGGATATTGACTTTTCCAAAACAGGATCATCGAAGTTGATGGTTATTATTCATGGTCTTGAAGGTAGTTCTAATTCAAAATATGTCACAGCCTTGAGCCATGTTTCAAATGAACAAGGGTATGATGTTGCAGCAGTTAATCTCAGAGGTTGTAGCGGTGAAGCAAATCGGAATCTCTACTCTTACCACAGCGGAAAAACGGATGATCTTGCAGAAATAATTGATTTTTTGGACTTGTCTGAAAACTATGATTCCTATCATATTGTTGGATATAGTCTTGGAGGCAATTTACTTCTGAAATACCTTGGAGAAGAAAGAAGTGACTATTCTTCAAAATTAAAAGCAGGGATTGGCGTATCTGTTCCGTGCGATCTTAAAGGTTCATCTGAAGCTATAGCCAAATTCTGGAATATGGTCTACATGCAGCGTTTTCTGATCTCACTCAAAAAGAAAACACTGATAAAAATCGAGCAATTTCCAGATGTGGGATTAAACAAAGAAGCTATCCTGAAATCTAAAAACTTTCTTGACTTTGACAATTATTTTACTGCCCCAGTCAATGGATTTGAGGATGCAGAAGATTATTGGGCGAGGAATAGTTGCAAACAATTTATTGGTGAGATAAAAATTCCTAGCTTATTAATAACGTCTACGGATGATCCATTTTTATCATTGTCCTGTATCCCATTAAAAGAAGCTCAAACAAATAAATCATTCCATCTTGAAGTCACTAATTATGGAGGCCATGTGGGTTATAATTCAAATTTTGAAAATGGAAGTGGCTTTTGGCTCGAAAGGCGAATCATCGATTATTTCGAAACACTTGGTTAAAGCTTGATTTTGGTTTATTTAATCCTTGAATTCCTCCTTCTCATTTGCCTATATTTGTAGCAAATTCGTTTTTGAAATTGAAACAATCCGTCTTCATTATTTTATTCATTTGCCAATTAAGTTATGGCCAAGCCTTTAGGAGCTTCTCAAATGAATTTCTAAATCTGGGTGTTGATGCTGCGGCCTTTGGAATGGGTAAAGCGGTCATCGCATCTACTGGTGATGTCAATTCAATTTATTGGAATCCTGCCGGACTTACAAAAGTCGAAGACATACAAGGCGCCTTAATGCATGCAGAATATTTTCAAGGCATTGGAAAATATGACTATGCTGCATTTGCCAAGCCCATCAATGATGAAAGCACTTTTGCCCTTGCGTTTATTCGCTTTGGCGTGGATGATATTCTAAATACCACAGAATTAATTGACAGCCAAGGCAATATCAATTATAACAATATTAGCTTATTCTCTGCTGTAGATTATGCCTTTAATGTTGCTTATGCAAGACGATTACCTGTTCAGGGATTGGATATTGGAATCAATTCAAAGATAGTACATCGAAAAATTGGTGATTTTGCTTCCTCATGGGGATTTGGTTTGGATGCTGCCCTGCAATTTGAAACAGAGAGCGAATGGAAATTCGGACTAATGGTGCGGGATATTACCACAACCTTTAATGCCTGGAGTATTGACCAAGAAGAATATGACAAGATACAGAATGCCATCCCGGGAGAGAATCAGGAAGCACCTGAATCACTTGAATTAACAAAGCCTAAAGTTCAATTTGGTGTTTCCAAAACATTTATAGCCTTCCGTGATTTTAATATCCTTACAGAAATAGACCTTAATATGCGGTTTTCAGAAACAAACGATATTCTGTCAAGTTCTTTTTTGAGTATAGACCCCGGGGTCGGTTTACAATTCGATTACTTGAAAATGGCCTATTTACGACTGGGTGTTAATAATTTTCAAAATTTCACCGATTTTGACGGTGCCAAAACAACTTCGCTGGAACCCAATTTTGGCGTAGGCTTCAGATACAAAGGCATACAAATTGACTATGCCCTTGCTAATATTGGAGCGGCAAGTGGAACCTTGTATTCAAACATTTTTTCTGTAAAGGTTGATATTGGGTATTTTCGTTGAAAATTTCACGCAGATAGCGCAGATGGGG
>CAYMKR010000275.1:0-3592 GCA_964390865.1 uncultured Flavobacteriaceae bacterium
TAAAAATTTCCATTCGAGTCCATATCAGCAACAGCATCCAAATGAGGTGTTTTTGATTGATTTGTTCCTATTAATTCTCCTACATAGTTAAAGGTTGAATCGTTAACCTTATTCGCAAAATAAAGTTTTGTGTTTATGCCATCATTTATATTATTAAAGAACAAAAAGTTTCCGTCAGGTGACACAAATGGCTCCATGGCATCAAAGGACAAACCCTTAATAGTTACTTCAATTTCAGAACCAAATGTAGGGTATGCCGCAGCTTCAGTAATATCCTCATCATTCGATGCGCAAGAAAAAAGCAATGATAAAATTAATATGAATTTAAAAATAGTTTTCATTGATGATATTCTAAATTAAGGCAGTCATTTTATAAATAGCAACAATTATACTTTTTGGAGCTGCCAGAACAAGCATTTACATATAGCCATCTTAAGTTTGTCATTCGATTTATTTTTCTTTCATTAATCTAAATTTTTGAAGCTTATTTCCTAAAATATCACCAACGTATACATTCCCTTCATCATCAATTTGAATGTCGTGATATCTCGAAATTGGACCATCATAAAATCCTGTTCTACCAAACTGTAATTGGGGATTCAAATTTAAATCGAATCTAAAAATATCGGACCCTTTTAAAATTGTGTCGTTTACTGTCATATAATCTATTCCAAACAGATAATCATTCTGATTGTCAATAGTAACAGAATATAATTGTTCGGTTATTTTATTCTGCCAAACGGCAATAAAATTTCCTTCTGCATCGAATTTTTGAATTCTATTGTTTTCTCGGTCAGCCACATAAACATTACCATTATTATCTAAGTCAATTCCGTGTGGAATATTGAACTCTCCTTTTTGATTACCAAACTTGCCCCATTCAAATAAATATTTTCCTTCTTTAGAAAATTTAGCTACTCTGCTATTCTCATAACCATCACTAATATAAAATGAACCATCTTCTGCGACAGCGATATCTGTAGGTAAATTAAAATGTGACGAATCATTTCCAGAAACTGTTGCCTCGCCTAAAGTCATCAGTAAATTTCCATTAGAGTCAAATTTAAAAACTTGATGAAGACCACAATCTGTAACCCAAATATTATTATGATTATCAACTTCAAGCCCGTGAGGCATTATGAACAAATTATCTCCCCACGATTCTAGAATTTCCCCTGTTCTTGCGTCTATTTTTGATATTGTATTCTCTTTAATTAATGGAAGATGTGAAATAGGCATAGAATCCCATCCTCTTCCAGAACGGTGAAAAACAATAATATTTCCATAAGTATCAATTCCCAATCCTGAAGGACTTCCTAAAGTAAAATTATCTGGTAATTTAGGCCAATCATTGACTAATTCGTAATAATCTGAATTAATGGTCTTTCCTTTTTGATCCTTTTTTTCAGAGTTTCCACATCCTAAAATCAGAAGTGTTATTAGCAAGTACAAAAATCTTATTTCTTTATATTTCATTTAATTTTAAATTCTGTTAAATGATGCACAACGCTCTATTATATGAAAAGTAGCTGGTTTTAACGCACTTACATCGCTATTTTTCATACACGCTGTTATAGCCTTTTATTAAATCTTTTCTTCTAACATAGAAAACTATCGCCATCATAATTGATAAATAGAGTATAAAAAACCAAAATGTGTTCATGCTTCCAGTAAACTCAGGTAAAATAAGCAGGTAATTAAAAGTGGCGTTAGCACTGATATGAGCCAGTATAGATGTTAGTACACTTTTTGTATAATAGTAAATCCAACTAATAAAAAGTGTTCCCAGGATAACCCATAATAAAAAAACCATAAAGTTCATTTCCAAGGGAACCCCTGTCCCAATAAGATATGCTGGGAAATGCCAAAAACCCCATATTAAACCAAGTATAATACTTGAATAGAACAGATTGAATTTTTTCATTAATCTTGGAAGTAAAAATCCTCTCCAGCCATATTCCTCTCCAAGAGCTATTAATATGATAACAATAATTTGAGGCATCAGTTGATCAGTTCTTAAGCTAAACTTTGAAATATCAAAATTCAAGGATGTAAGCATCGCTAAAGATCCAACCAGAGGAATTCCAATCAAGGAAAGAAGAAACCATTTAAGTCTCGTTTTCTTAATTGTTTGTTTAACAAATAATTCATAAACACCCTTCTTCCCTTTGTTGATTCCAGTAAAAAAAAGAGCAACAATTGATGGTGTGAAAACAGATAATATGGATAAGTTGGAATTATTTGTTTTGTAAGAGATAAAACAAATTAATGAGCTCAAGCCTATAACAATTATGGAAAAATAGATAATCTCTTTTTTTTCTAGCGAACTCATGGTTTATATATCTTTGACTGATGTGAAAATACCCTTCTATTTTGGAGCTGCCAGAACTTCTTTAAGTTCCGGATACTCCTCCAACAAAGTACCAACTAGGTTAATCACTACTTAATAGTACTAAGCGCTTCCTTAATTGCATTTTCAGCAAGGGGTTTCATAATAGCATAACCTTCTTTTGTGGGATGTACACCGTCATCTGCCAATACCTTTGGTAGTCCGCTTCTTTCATCAGCCATAGCAGAGAAATAATCCAAGTAAATGATATTTCTATTCTTAGCATAATCTATTAACATGGTGTTCAACTTTGGAATCTTTATATTAGGTTCCAGACCAGGTTTCCAAGAATAGTCATAGGCAGGTAATACCGAGGAAATTATTACTTTAATACCGTTAGCTTTCGCCAATTCAGACATGGAAATGATATTATCTCTGATTTCTTCTAAGGTCATTGGACCTGTATTACCGGCAATATCATTGGTTCCTGCTAGAATAATAACAACCTCTGGCTTCAAATCAATGACATCCGCTCTAAATCTCAACAACATTTGCGGCGTAGTTTGCCCGCTTATCCCTCGATTGATATAATTCGGATTCTCAAAATACTCAGGGTCCGTATTTGGCCAACCCTCCGTAATGGAATTACCCATAAAAACTACCCTTTGTTCTCCTTCAGTTGGTAAGCCCAAGCTTTTGTTTTGTTTTCTAAATCGATTCAAATCTGGCCAGTCTTGTGCTTTAGTATTTTGACAAAAGCTTATTAACAGTATTAATAGAATAATTCTTTTCGTGTTTTTCATTCTCAACTTCTTAATGATTCAAGTTCTTCTAATAAGAGTTCAACTTCCTTTTTTGCTTGTTTAGCATCCTTAATCTCCGGATCAAAAGTAACCAATCTAGCATACTCCTTTTCTGAATCCAGATCTTGATCAGCAGCAATCATTGCTTTTAGCCAAATCGCTGATAAACGGTAATTTGCATCTTTAGACAATTCTCCGACATTAGCATAAGCTACAGCTTTCTCGTAATTCTTATCAATCAATTCTATCAATCCATCAACATTTTCATCACCAAACTCTTCACGCATGGCATCTTCTTCCGATTTTACCGGCTCCTCAATGTTTTTATTCGTCTCTTTAGATCTTTTATCCACATCCTCTATCATAGCAGCTTGGGTCCTTGAAGTATTCTCATTATTAGCTTCCATCGCTATTTGACCTGCGGCTCCAGTAGCCAAACCTGCAGCTGTTAAGCCCCGAT
>CAYMKR010000276.1:0-3571 GCA_964390865.1 uncultured Flavobacteriaceae bacterium
CACGTATTTATTAAAATTAAACATTCCTTCTCTTCAGTTCAAAGAGTTTGCAAAAGTACAACTATTTATTCATTCTGCAAATATGATATTAGTATATTTTATGAAACATAAGCAGAGGTCAAATTATTTAGAATTAGACCAATAGGAAGATTTTTTTTTAAGGTTTAATTCTTATTCATTGGCAGGATGGTTAGACAGTATTCTTATTGAAAAAATGTTAATGCGCTTCGAGCCAGTTATTTCCTTGACCTAAATCAACAGTTAAAGGAATTGACATCTTATAGGCACTCTCCATTGTTTCCTGAATGATTGGTTTTAAAATATCCATCTCATCAAGATGAATATCAAATACCAATTCATCATGAACTTGTAAAAGCATTTTTGATTTATACGAACCAGCTATTAATAATTCATGAATTTTTATCATGGCAATTTTGATAATATCAGCAGCACTTCCTTGTACCGGAGCATTGACAGCATTACGTTCATCTGCAGAACGGACTATGGCATTCCTTGAATTGATATTCTTTAGATACCTTCTTCTCCCAAGAATGGTTTCAACATAGCCATGATCTCTTGCAAAATCAACTTGTTTTGCAATATATGATTTAAGGGTTGGGTAGGTTTCGTAATAGGTTTCAATCAATTCTTTTGCTTCAGATCTGCTTAGATCAGTCTGTTGACTCAGTCCAAAAGCGGATACACCATATATGATTCCAAAATTCACGGTCTTAGCATAACTTCTTTGTTCTCTTGTTACCTCTTCTAATTCGACCTGGAATACTTTCGCTGCTGTGGATTTATGAATGTCTTCTCCTCTTAAAAAGGATTCCTTCATTTCTTCATCTCCACTCATTTCAGCAATAAGCCTCAGTTCTATCTGAGAATAATCTGCAGCTAAAAGGGTGTAATTTGAATCTCTTGGAACAAATGCCTTTCTCACTTGTTTTCCTCTCTCAGTTCTGATTGGGATATTCTGCAGGTTAGGATTGTTAGAGCTAAGTCGACCGGTAGCAGCAACTGTTTGACTATAGGTGGTGTGTATTCTTCCAGAAACGTCATGAACTTCATTAGGTAAAGAATCGATATAAGTGTTTTTAAGCTTAACAAGCCCTCTCCATTCCAAGATGTTCTTTACAATTGGATGCTTGGCTGCAAGTTTAGACAGTATTTCTTCACCAGTAGCATATTGACCCGTCTTTGTCTTCTTGGGCTTTTCAATTAATTTCATTTTTTCAAATAGAACAATACCTAGTTGTTTGGGCGAAGCCAGGTTAAAATCTGTATCTGCTTCTTTGTAAATTAAATGTTCTAAATGTTCTATATCATGGGTAAGGTCAGTTGATAAGGATAATAAGAAGTTTTTATCCAAATTAATTCCTTCCATTTCCATTGAAGCGAGCACCCCTACTAAAGGAATCTCGATATCTTTAAATAAACTAGTTAATGAATTTTTCTCAAGTTCTTTTTCAAATATTTCTTTTAACTGAAAGGTGATATCGGCATCTTCTACCGCATATTGAGTTTGTTCTTGAATGTCTACATCTCTCATCGAACCTTGATTCTTGCCTTTTTTTCCGATAAGTGCTTCAATAGGTATTGGAGTGTAGCGTAAATAGGTTTCAGATAAGACCACCATATTATGTCTCATGTCAGGATTTATGAGGTAATGAGCAATCATCGTATCGAACAAAGGCCCATTTACTTCCATGGAATAGTTTTTCAAAACCTTGATATCATACTTCAGGTTTTGGCCAATCTTCTCTATTTTTGCATCTGAAAAGAAAGGTCTGAATCTTTCTAGAACGATCTGAGCTTCCTCATCACTTTCGGGAATAGGCACGTAATAACCTTTGCCCTTTTCAAATGAAAAAGCTATCCCTACTAGTTTTGCTTCGAGTGTCTTTAAACTTGTAGTTTCTGTATCAAAACAAACAGAATCCTGATTTAATAGTTTTTTTAACAAGAGTTGTTGGGAATATTCGGTAGCAACTGATTGATAAAAATGGTCCTTACTTTCAGCTTTTTGGTATCCTCCCATAAGCTCAGAAGTACTAGTTTCATTAGCCCCACTTGAAAACATATCCAGTTGATGACCAGTATCAGATTCAGGGCTTACAACTTTCTCCTGACTTGTTTTTTTAACTTCTTTATTTACATCAATCTTAAAGATTCTATGTAAGTTTTCAAGAGATCGTCTAAATTCAAGGTCTTGAAATATTTGAGTAACTTTTTCAATATCAGGGGTATTCAATTCAAAATCTTCCTCATGAAATTCAACAGGGCAATCAAGGATAATAGTCGCAAGTTCTTTTGAAAGAATTCCCAGCTCCTTATTAGCTTCAATTTTTTCCTTCATTTTCCCTTTGAGTTCATGCGTGTTTTCAAGCAATACTTCCATGCTGCCATATTCCTTAAGGAATTTTTTAGCGGTCTTTTCGCCAACTCCAGGCAATCCTGGGATATTGTCAACTGAATCACCCATCATGCCTAAAAAATCAATCACTTGCTTGGGGTCTTCGATTGCAAATTTTTCTTTAACCCTCTCTACATCCCAGATCTCTATTCCATTTCCCATTCGTGCCGGACGATACATAACAACGTTATCAGTAACCAATTGGGCAAAATCTTTATCCGGAGTAACCATGAACGTTTTATAACCGGCTTTTTCCGCCTGAACGGACAAAGTACCAATTAGGTCATCTGCTTCATAACCTTCTAACTCAATAATAGGAATGTGCATTGCCTTAAGAATTTCATGAATATAAGGCACAGCAATCTTAATCGCTTCTGGTGTTTCTTGTCTGTTCGCTTTATACTCTGGAAAAGCTTCAGTTCTCATATGAGATCCGCCTTTGTCAAAAGCGACAGCCAAATGATCTGGTTTTTCACGCCTTATAACGTCTAGAAGAGAATTCGTGAATCCCATAATCGCAGAGGTATCCATTCCTTTTGAATTGATTTGTGGATTTTTAATCAAAGCATAATAACCCCGAAAGATCAAAGCGAAAGCGTCCAGTAGAAAAAGTCTTTTTTGTTCAGCCATTAAGAATAGTTTAGATCAATGTAAAAGTACAAATTTGTATATGCGGTTTGAAAAAATATTGGAATAATTGCTAAATCGTTAATTTTTTGGACATTATAACCTGAGTTCAATTTAAAATTTTATCACAGCTTTAGCTAATATTTTAAATCGAACTCAGGTTTATAAATGTTGTTGAGATAAAATACTATATTTGTAATTATAGAATTAAAAACTTAACTATGACTAAGTTTGGAGAATTGATTGGATCCAAAATCCCCACCCTAATTGATTTTTACGCAGACTGGGAAGGAGAGAACACAAATTTGCACTCTATACTGCGTGATGTTGCAGCCGCTCTAGGCGATAAGGCAAAAGTTGTAAAGATTGATGTCTCGAAAAATGAGACCCTTGCAGCGGCCTTAAGAATTAAGGGAAATCCCACATTTATTATTTATAAGAATGGTGAAATGAAATGGCGTCAAACTGGTCAGCAAGATGCGAATACGCTTATTAGTTTAGTGGAGCAGTATGTATAATATACTTCCT
>CAYMKR010000277.1:0-3544 GCA_964390865.1 uncultured Flavobacteriaceae bacterium
TTGATTCTGATGGATTATTGTATGTATCCCAACATTTAAATTTAATTGTGTGTAAGCCCGCATCCAGATTGCGAAACGGGAACTTTACTTTTCCTTTTTGAAAGTCATTTAGCTCAGTTTCGTAGTAATCATTTAGAACATATGGGTTATTATTGTTGTCATCTAAAATTGCAATAATATCATGGTCAACGGCCGTGATCGAAGTATTGATTCCTGAAAAATCCTCGAGTACAGCATATAAAACAGGGGATGAATTTGTATTTCCACCATCTACGAAAGATTCATCGTTCATAAATAGCCTGATTTCCGGCCCTTCTGAATCAGAGGGTGCATTAGGGTCAATACCTCCTACAATAATACTCATGTCAGCTCCTGATCTGTCAGAAACCTGATTTTCAGCGTAGAAACTTATTTTAGAATTTCCGTAGGCGATTCGAATATCTTTTGGAACAATAAAATCAAATGAGAATTTTCCAGAATTTACGCTGGCTCTTCCTCGAAAGATCTTACTTTCTATTGCAGTGAATTCCATTTTTTTACCCAAATTATCGTTGTCTAGAGTGATCTTATCAAGAGGTTTGTCGTAAATCGTAGCACTTAATGTGCCGTTAAAATTATTTAGAATTTGTTCATTTTCATCTAGGATTAGCCCTTCTAGTTTGATTCTGGAGAGGGCTTTTAAAGTGTCTTTGCCTTGACTGATGTCAACATCATTCATCTTTGTGATGCGAATTCTCGGTTTAGCTTGAGTCATTTTCATTGCTGGATCTCCGAAACTGTATACAAAGAAGCGCTGTGATGTGAATGACTGATGTTTCGTATACATCAAGGCCTCAGAAATACTATAATCCTGACCTTCATAACCGAGAAGATTTGCAATGAGATTCCGGTTGAATACTTCACCAACACTGATAAATATTTCACGTGTTGTCGAAATCAAATGAGAGGTCCCACCTTGAGGGTTCCATAGGGTATACTCGCCTGCGGTAGGGCGGATAGGGTTATCAAACCTGGCAAATTCACAAGTGACCGTGATTAACAAGGGAAGGGTATTGTAATTATTCCAGTTCTGAATCTGAGGGATTTCTAAGATTCTTTCTTCAGCCCATCCATTTACACCTCCATGGCCAAAATAATCCAAAAATAAAGTACCGGTTTCAATAGCATTGTTAATCGCTTCATTAACCGTAGGATAAAGCTCACCTCCGGCGGAACTTTCCTGTTGATGGGCATCTGCATAAATTTTCTTAATGTTGAAAGAAGGTTTTTTTAACTCGATTTCCTGAGTTATTCTGTCTAAGGCCTGTTGCAATATAAATTCACCTGAATTATCAGGATCATCAGCGACAAAACTAAGTGTATTTCTCCAATCTCCAAGCGACGAGGTCGCATAGTAATTCAGTGTTTTATCGATAAGATCCCGAGCTTCTTTAAGAGAAGTTACAGGGTATCTCCCCATGGCTACATCTTGCATATCGGCACTCCCCAGAAGGCCCTCATTGTCATCCATCATTCCATAATAATCGTCAGTAACATACGCTGTTGCCAAATTGAAACTTTCAAATGATTGGAAGGCAGGTATGATGTTGTTGTTATCACCAATCCTATCCTTAAAATCAAACGAAGCGTCTCCAAAAAGGCAGACATATTTGATTCTTGTTTGATCACTGGAGGCATTTTGATATAAAAATCTTACAAAATCTCTTATCGCCGTCAGATCAGGAGAACCTGAACTGAATTCGTTGTAAATTTTATTCAGATCAACAAGAGCCACATTGTATCCGGATACTTCCTTGTGATATTGGGCAAGACGTTCAGCTTCTGACATTAAGTAAGAAGGACTGATGATGACATAATTAATATCCTTCAAGCCGTGAATATTCTGGTTGACAACTTGATTGTCTTCCACTGTTTCAGGAATTAATATATCATCAGAGCCAAGGACAATAAACTCGTTGTTGCCTCCTTTTTTTTTGAATAGATAATCAGTCCCATCACTTTCATTTTCAATACGTTTGACATTTAATGGATCGGTGATGTCCCATAATTGCTTGACATTGGTAGCATTTTGTATACTGTATTGATATAAAACGGATGGATCACTTGCATTTGTATTTCGAAAAGTGAATTGCTTTCCTCGGGCAATTAGATTTTTAGTGCCAATAACTTCTATGTAATCTAAATAGGCCCTTGAAGATGGATTTCCATTGTTGTTATATGTTACTTGAATATCAATCCTGTCATTTGCTAATAGAATACTCTCTTCATTTTGCTTTGCTGAGGCCTTGGTAAGCGAATTATTGGGAATAAGCGAGAAATTCAGGTTCATGAGATCTAGTCCGTTCACTCTGAAGTTCATTTCTGTATTACTGCTAGACACAGCTACAGCACGAGCTCTGATATTGACAGATTCATTCACATTTAAATCTGTAAAATCAAAGCTAAACATTTGATTCTCTTCAAAACTAAAATCTTCACCTAGCCACTGTTGACCATTGGCGAATAAATTTACCGATTCGAGTTCATGAAACACAAACTCCTGAAAGGTGTTTATGCTTATATCAGCCGGCTGCGAGATAGAACCTGAACTTGTGATTCTTTTTCCAAGGCCTTGATCAGCCGTAAGGAAATAATAAGCGTAATCACTATATATATTTTTATTATGTCTTGATAACTCAAATTGACTGCTATTTATTTTCCAATGATCGGGCCCTTGCCCATAAAAAAGAATATAATCTTCATCGTCAAAAGAACCATCTTGTTCTCCTTCTACCTGAATCGCATTTTCTTGAAGGTCGTCATAGCGAAAACCACTATTCAATTGTGGGAGCATTTGCCCCCCGTTGCCATAAATACGTATCGACCTTGGATCAAGGTTAGCAGTATTGATTCCGATCTTTTGTAAAAGTTCTTTGTCAATTTTAAATATTCCAGTTGTGTCAATTTTGAATTTGAACCAAGTTCCTTTAGATAGTGTTGATTGATCTGTACTATAGGCGGCGATATTTTTATTCAAATCTCTCCTAAGATTATCAGAACTAAGTCTATATTCTAGCGTGAAGGAGTTGATTTTTTGGATACTACCATTATTATTTATGAGTGGCTTTAACTTCAGAACTGCATAAGATTTATTCTTTACCTTTGTTATCTGAAATTCACTGTTGATTTCAACTGGAATTTCTGAGTATTGAATGTTTTTTAAACTTGATATTGGAAGGGATGAAAATTTAACATTTTTTATTTGGTATTCCTGCACTATTACGTTGTTTTGCACGTTAAATATATGTGTAGAAGTCGGGATATTTTTTTCGTCGAAGAAATTACCTTCAACAAGGGGTAAGACAATCGATTCTTCCTGCGAAATTTGAATAAGGCTTTCCTCATTCCACGACAGTGTAAATGTCTTGGATTCAGAAATTTGAGAAAATCCGAATAAGCATTGATGAAGAGTGATTAAAAAAACAAAAAACTTTTTTAAGGACATATGGAATTGAAAACGTTCAAAATTAAACATTTTACAACATTACACATAATAAAGAAATAA
>CAYMKR010000278.1:0-3523 GCA_964390865.1 uncultured Flavobacteriaceae bacterium
GTAGAAGCAGAGGTTTATGCCATGTCTTCTTTTTTAATGGCCTTACTCTTTTGGTTGGCGATTCATTGGGAAGCTGAAATGGATAAACCACGTGGAAATAAATGGCTCTTACTTATCAGTTTTATTGTAGGCTTGTCATTTGGTGTACACATTTTGTCATTGTTAGTTATTCCATCAATCGTATTTATATACATCTATAAGAGGCACCCCGAACTCAATCTTAAACAATTTATACTAGCCAATTTGGTATCCATTTTGGTCCTGGCTTTTGTATTCAAGCTATTATTCCCTTTTACCTTAAGATTTTTTAGCGCGTCTGAGTTGTTCTTTATCAACAGCCTTGGCTTACCATTTAATTCCGGAAGTATTATTGCTGGAATCGTTCTCGTTGGACTCTTTTATTTTGGTCTTAAACACACACGTAAGAAAAACCTTTTTACGTTGAATTTGCTCTTGCTTTCTGTTCTATTTATCATGATTGGTTTTTCATCTTGGTTAATGCTACCTATAAGAGCCAATGCAAACACCACAATTAATGAAAACAATCCTTCAAGCGCTAGAGAACTATTAGCCTATTACAATAGAGAGCAATACGGAGATGCCAACGTTTTCTACGGCTCTTATTATTCTCAAACTGCAGACAGAGAGAAAGATAGTCCTTATAGAGACGGGAAACCCAAATATGAAAAGGATGATAAAGCTGGCAAATACGTAATTGTCAACAACTACAAAGATGCTTTACCTAATTATAACAGCAAGCATAAAGGAATTATACCGAGAATGGTGGACCCTACTCCTTCTGTAGTTCAAAATTATAAGGCAGTAGCCGGTATTCCTCAAAGATCAAAAAGACGCCCGACTTTTGGTGAGAACGTAACCTTTATGGCCAGGTATCAATTTGGCTATATGTACGGTCGATATTTTATGTGGAATTTTACTGGAAGACAAGATGACATTCAAGGAAATCTTGATAACCACGGTAATTGGTTGAGCGGTATTGACCCGATTGACGAAATGAGATTAGGTTCTCAAAAAAATCTTCCAAGTGAGATCACAGATAATAAAGGAAGAAATAAATATTATTTCTTACCCCTTATTTTGGGGCTCATTGGATTGATCTTTCATTTAAAAAGAGATATGAATAATTTTTATATTTTACTTCTCTTCTTTGCCTTTACAGGACTTGCCATCGTTTTTTACACCAACCCTAAGCCCTTTGAACCAAGAGAGAGAGATTACGCTGTAGTTGGTTCGTTTTATGTGTTTGCCATATGGATTGGATTTGGAGTGTTGGCCTTATATGAAAAATTAAAATCCAAAATCCAAACACCTCTTATGCCAACTGCACTAACTGTGCTGTGTCTATTATCGGTTCCAGCTATAATGGCTAAGGAAAATTGGGATGATCATGATCGATCAGGAAAGTATACTACTTGGAACAACGCAAAGTCATACTTGGACTCCTGTCAGGAAAATGCCATCATGTTTACTATCGGTGACAATGATACATTCCCTCTTTGGTATATGCAAGAAGTTGAAGACTACAGGACAGACATCAAGCTCATAAACACCAGTTTGTTTGCTAAAGACTGGTATATTGATCAGCAAAAAAGAAAGACCTATAAAGCAGATCCTATCCCATCTCAGCTGAGTCATAGTGATTATAAGGAAGGCTCTTTAGACGTTGCCTATTATTATCCTTATGCCTTTCCACAATTTAAGGATTCGGTCATGGATATTAAATTCTTTATGAAATGGATACAAAGTAAAGACAGTAGGACTTTGATCGATTTCGAAGAAAATGGACATCCTGAAAAGGTTTACCCAACCGCAAAATTAAGGATCATGGTTGACAAGGAGGCTGTTCTTAGAAACGGTATTGTTGCCGAAAAGGATTCAGCCTTGATCGAGCCATATATTGACATTCAAATAGCTGAATCTGCATTGATCAAAAACAGGATTCTGATGCTTGATATTTTAGCCAATAACAATTGGGAGAGACCTCTTTATTTTACTGGTGGAGCTCAGGCTGCTGAAGAATATATCTGGCTGAAAGATTATTTACAATTGGATGGTCTTGCTTATAAGTTTGTTCCTATTAGAACTCCAATTTCCCAAAAAAGTTTTATGGACATGGGACGAATTGACACTGAAACCATGTATGCAAATGTCAAGAAATGGTCATGGAAAAATTCTAATGGAGATATTTATTTTGATCCGGAAACTAGGAAAAATGGGATTTCATTTAGAAATAGCTTGGGAAGACTTGCTGATGAATTTATCAAGGAAAAAGATTTTGTCAGGGCTGAGGAAATTTTAGACATGTCACTAGAAAAATTGCCAATGAAATCTTACGGATATTTTAGATTGGTAATTGGGCATATTGAATCATATTACCTTATTGACAGACCAGAAAAAGCGCGAAAAATTGTGGAGTTTCTCATTATGAATTTCAAGGAAAGGATTTATCATTATAGCAGTTTAAACTCTTACGAGTTGACTCAAAATTTTGGCGACCTTGAAGGCACACTAGATCTTTACAAATATATTATTGCCACTTCGGTGGAATTTGATACGGAAGAATATTCAGGAAAGCTCAAAGATGAATTTATGACTTCTGTGACGCTCTTAGAAGAGGTCCTTGAGGAATAACGTGCATTTTAGACTTTTTTTTGTATCTTGGGTTAAGCCCTAATTGTTTTTAATCAATAATATTAAATGAGATCATATCTTGTGAAAACACCTAGATTGGTGCAAAAAATTTTCCATAATTATTCTTGGCGCGTCAAAACAAACGAAAAGGAGATTTATCTCACGTTTGATGATGGTCCGGTTCCAGAATTTACACCTTGGGTTTTAGCAACACTTGAAAAGTATAATGCCAAGGCTACTTTCTTTTGTGTTGGTGAAAACATCAAAAAAAATCCTCAAATATATCAAGAGATAAAAGACGGAAATCACAGTATCGGAAATCACACCTTTAATCACTTACAAGGTTGGAGAACCTCTACAACTAAATATGTGAAAAACATCCTTAAAGCTGAATCATACCTTCCGGATACCAAAAACAAAACAGGAAAAAAATTATTCAGACCTCCACATGGTAAAATCAGGCCAATTCAAGCGAGGATATTGAGAAAGAAGGGATATAAAATCATAATGTGGGATGTTCTCAGTGGAGATTTTGACCAAGGACTGAGCAAGAAAGCTTGTCTTGAGCATACCATAAAGCACATAAACAATGGGAGCATTGTTGTTTTTCATGACAGTGTTAAATCATTTAAAAATTTGGATTATGTGCTTCCTAAAGTTTTAGAACACTTTACCGAGAAAGGTTTTAGCTTTAAGGCTTTATAAGCAGCAAATAATTTTGAATTTTGAACAAGGAATATAGAACTGGTTGTCTTTGAACATCCCTGAATAGAGTTGACCTTTTTTTATATCCTTTTTGTTTGATGATGTTTTTTTTAGAAGAATAATTCGTGAGATATTATTTTGTCCTTTTGTCTTGAAACAAAAGAAC
>CAYMKR010000279.1:0-3522 GCA_964390865.1 uncultured Flavobacteriaceae bacterium
ATTATTTGTTATGAAAGGATATTACAAACTTCGAAGAACCATTATTGACATCTTGAATTCAAAATTGTCAAAGGACCTTCATTACCATGGAGTACATCATACACTTGACGCCCTTAAAACGTGTAAAGTTTATTTAAAGCATCATAACATTAACACCCACGATGCCAAATTGTTAAGATTAGCCGTCCTACTGCATGACATTGGGTTCACGGAAACCACAGATGAACACGAACAGAAAAGTTCTGAAATAGCAAAGAGACTGCTGAGTTCTTATGATTTTTTAGCCCAAGATATGGACGTTATTGACGGTCTTATTTTAACGACTAAGATACCACAACAACCCAAAACATTATTAGAAAAAATCATCTGTGATGTAGATCTTGATTATTTAGGCAGATCAGATTTTTATGAAATCAGCAATCAATTATTCAGAGAATTAAAAGCCCTTTCTGTTATTAAGGATATTGACCATTGGAACAAAGTGCAAATCAAATTCTTAGAAGCGCATTCGTATCATACAGACTTTGCTATAAAGAACAGGCAGCCTCAAAAAGAATTAAGAATTGAAGAATTAAAAAAGCTAGTAGGTTAATTTCCTCTAACACCTATTATTATAAAACTCAATTCAATCATTCATCTCTCAAATTCTAGGTTCTAAATCATTTTTTTTAAAATAATTTAAATTTTATGTTGACCTTTTCATTTCTCAATCATAAAATAGAACCCCTCAATTTTTGACTTTATTTTTGTTTATAGCCTTTGATTCAAGTATCAAAGGCTTTTTATATACTAACTTAGGGCACTATTTTATATAAAAAGCGATTGGAAGTGTATATTTTACGCCAACATTTCTATTTGTTTTCGTTTTCTAAATCGCTTAAATGATACTCCAAAGCCTGAACTGAGATCTGAATTTCCTTGATTAGTAGAGCCAAAGAAATTATCAAAAGAATTAATGCTGCACCAAAAACCCAAATGGCAATTACATGTTGTTCTATATAGATGAGAAACATCGTGCTTACACATAAAAGCAAGCTGCTTATGCCAAATATTTGCATTGAACGAGTTAGGTAAAGACGCTGTCGGAGGTTTTTAATCTGTCTTATCAAGACTTGGTTTTTATCCTTCTTATACTTATCATGAAGATTTCTCACTACTGCCGCATAGGCTAAAAAACGATTTGTGTATGCCAGCATTATCAAAGATATTGCTGAAAACAATAAGGCAGGGGTTGTCAATGTCAGTTGTTCCATTATTCAAAAATAAAAGAAAGTTTGATCAAATTATAGTCTTCAGAACATTATTATAGTCACTAAATAAGTTTAGGTATCTAAAAGTGATTAACTTTATAAACCACGAATCCTTTCAACTCTCATTTAAATGTATAAAAAATACCTTTTTATTTTATTACTATCTACATGCTTTTCTGTTTTGTCTCAGGAAAATAATCTATGCCGCATCAGTACCTCTTTAGGTGACATTGATATAGAATTATATCAAGTTAAGGCCCCATTGACAGTAGCCAATTTTCTAAAATATGTCGATGCGAATTTATATCAGAACTCTTCCTTTTTCAGGGTTTGTAATGAAGAAAATGAAGCTGAAAGAAATATCAAAATTGAAGTGATACAAGGGGGTGATGTCCCTGAAGAACAACAATTCTCCCCTATCGCAATAGAAACTACAAAAAAGACTGGAATACTTCATATAGATGGCATAGTTTCAATGGCAAGGAGCGAACCAAATACAGCTACATGCAGTTTTTTTATTTGTGTCAATGATCAACCAGAACTTGATTTTGGAGGCAAACGAAATCCAGATGGTCAAGGTTTTGCAGCCTTCGGAAGGGTAATCAAAGGGATGAATCTCGTAAGGCAAATTCAATTGAAAAAAGATGAAGGCCAGTATCTTATTGAACCAATAAGTATTAATTCAATCAATAGAATTGACGAATAAAAAACAAAATAATCATGAAATTAAAAAATCTATATCTTATACTTTTTTCATTTCTTATTGGTATGAGTTGTGAATCTTCAAATCAAGAAAAAACCGAAGATAATATTAATGAATCATTGCTTTTAAAGCATAAAATTATAGATCTATCACATGACTATTCAAAAGAAACCATCTATTGGGTAACTGCTAAACAATTCGATCTCGATACCGTTTTTGCGGGCCAGACTGAAAATGGATTCTATTATGCTGCAAACAATTTTTCAACTGCCGAACATGGAGGAACACATATTGATGCGCCCATACATTTTGCAAAACACGGACAAACTGTTGAAGAAATCCCTTTGGAATCACTCATGGGGCCAGCCATAAAAATCGATGTTTCTCAGAAAGCACTTGACAACCGAGACTATCTTATTAGCGTCGATGATCTAAAAGACTGGGAAGCCAAGCAAAATACCGAAATACCTGAAGGTAGTATTATCCTATTAGAAACTGGATATTCAAAATTCTATCCTGACCACATCAAATACATGGGGACCGATCAACGAGGTGAAGAAGCAGTTGAATTATTACATTTTCCTGGACTCTCACAAGAGGCCGCTAAATGGTTAACCGAAAACAGAAGTATTAAAGCAATTGGCATTGACACACCAAGCATAGATTATGGCCAGTCCAAACTATTTAAAGCCCATGTGGTTTTACTTTCAAACAATATCCCTGCATTTGAGAATCTAACAAATCTTGACCTAGTACCGGAAACAGATTTTCAAATAATTGCCTTGCCCATGAAAATCAAAGGAGGTAGCGGTGCTCCCTTGAGAGCTATTGCACTGGTATCGAATTAAATTGATTGGGTTAATACCGTCGCAAAGACCCTGCTTTTCATCAATCTTATCGCTTATGTTCTGGGCTATCAAAGCCCGTATTGCAGCCCTCTTTATTAACCGTGTAGGAAGCCGAGATAAACTTCCATTCATTGTCTGTTTTTATCAAACTAAAGATGTCGACCCCACAGTGAGAAAATTCTCCGTTAACATGAAAATCATAAGGTATCCAGGCCATGGCCATTCCATTATGAATCTTGATGTCATAACTCAAGGCTCTTTCTTGTAAAATGAGTTTTGGGTCAAATCTTTTTAAATCTTCCTTGAAAAATCGCATGGAATAAGTCATTGGCTTTTTGGTATTAATGGCCCAAACTTGCGCTTCACTAAACCATAACTTCTTTAAGATGATGGTATCTTGTTTTTCTAAAGCCTTAAAAAAACCATTTACTTTTCCTTTAATCTGATCTTCATCTGAAGCCTCAGCATTTTGCGCCTGGCACATAAAACTTACCAGGATAAAACTTATTAGAAATAATTTGTTGAACATGGGTCCAAGTCTGTTGGTTAATATCAATATTCTATTAGCAAAATACTTTATTTCATAAAAAATAGTACACTAAACAATCTTTCTGAATCGAATTTATTTAAAATTGGGTATGTCGCGTTGTTGGAAATTGAATAGGAATTTCCTCTTTTGATTCACCTAAATTTTGCCTGAGATCGATTTCAATTGCTCTTG
>CAYMKR010000280.1:0-3517 GCA_964390865.1 uncultured Flavobacteriaceae bacterium
TAAAAATTGACTACAAGTATAGCAAGTTTGAAGGTTGGCGAGAGAGGAATAATTGAGGATATCTCATTTGAAAGTATTCCTTTGTCACTTCTTGAAATGGGTTGTTTACCTGGTGAGTGTGTAGAACTGATACAAAAAGCGCCTTTAAAAGATCCATTATATATAAGAGTAAATGGTAGTCATCTTGCTATTAGAATAGAAACTGCTTCACAAATTCTTATCACCAAAGAATAAATGATACCTGAGCATAAAGCCATAAAAGTAGCTCTGGTAGGTAACCCAAATACAGGTAAAACGTCGTTGTTTAATACCTTGACAGGTTTGAATCAAAAGGTAGGTAATTACCCGGGAATAACTGTCGATAAAAAAGTTGGAAGAGCTCAACTATCAGAAGGGAATTACGCATCAATAGTTGATTTACCAGGTACTTATAGTATTAATCCAACTTCTATAGATGAGAATATTGTATTGCAAACACTACTTGACACAGCGCATGGGGATTTTCCAGATGTGATTGTTGTTGTTGCAGATGTTGAGAATATCAAAAGGAATCTTCTGTTATATTCTCAAATCAAAGATCTTGAGATACCAACCATACTTGCCATCAATATGGCAGATCAACTTACTAGAAAAGGGGTTGAAATTAACCTCGAGGAATTAAAGAAGGAATTGAAAAGTGAGGTTGTTCTAATCAGTGCAAGAAAAAACTTGGGTATTGATAAGCTTAAACAAGCGCTTCTTAAATATGAAAGTTTGAATACAGAGCCTTTGGCTCATATTTCAAGCAAAATAGATCGTGACTATTTCGAGGAAATGTCCGATAAATTTCCGAACATGTCTCTTTATAAAACTTGGTTATACATCACACAGTTAGACCAATTTCCCGAGCTTAGTGAAAAGGAAAAAGAGTTGATTAATGATTATAAAAGGGATCAGCAAAGGCTAAAGAAATACCAGCATAAGGAAACGATTTATCGCTATCAGCAAATTAATTCAATCTTGAAAAAGACTTATTCAGTTGATAGGTCAAAAGCAAGGGATTTAAGAAGTAAGCTTGATAAAGTACTTACTCATAAAATATTTGGTTATCTAATATTTGCAGCTATCCTCATGGTAATTTTTCAATCGATCTTTGATTGGGCAAGTATTCCAATGGATTATATTGATACTTTTTTTGCAGAATTAAGTTCAAAAGCTCAGCACTTACTACCTGAAGGTGTATTGGCGAGTTTGATCAGTGAAGGAATTATTCCAGGTATAGGTGGAATAGTAATATTCATTCCTCAAATTGCGATTCTGTTTCTTTTTGTGTCAATATTAGAAGAGACAGGCTATATGAGTAGGGTAGTGTTCTTAATGGATAAAATCATGAAGCGATTTGGCATGAGTGGCAAAAGTGTTGTACCGCTAATTTCAGGAACAGCCTGCGCTATTCCGGCTGTAATGGCAGCCAGAAACATCAGCGGATGGAAAGAAAGACTGATTACCATAATGGTGGTCCCATTTGTAACTTGCTCAGCGAGACTTCCAGTATATGCCATTATAATTGCTTTGATAATTCCTGAAGAACGGGTTTTAGGATTCTTCAGTCTTCAAGGATTAACTTTACTTGGATTGTATTTACTTGGTTTTTTAATGGCCATAATTTCCGGTTATTTATTACATAAAACACTTAAAGTAGAAAACAGGAGTTTCTTCTTAATTGAGATGCCTGACTATAAATTACCTTCACTTAAAAATGTATTTTTTACAGTAATTGAAAAAACGAAAGCTTTTGTTTTTGGAGCAGGTAAAATCATTCTGGCTATATCAATTATTTTGTGGTTTTTAGCTTCCAACGGACCTACTGACTATGACAATGCCGAAGCTGATTTTGCTACCCAAGTCGATATTGAAATGATTGATACTGAAGGATATCAGGAAGCTCTTGCTTCTTATAAATTAGAACAATCTTATATAGGAGTTATGGGCAAGGCCATTGAGCCAGCTATTCGACCTTTAGGATATGATTGGAAGATTGGGATAGCCTTAATTGCCTCCTTTGCAGCCAGAGAAGTTTTTGTGGGAACATTAGCAACAATCTATAGTGTTGGTAATGATGATCAGGAGAATACAACTATCAAACAGCGAATGTCTGAAGAGATAAATGAAATTACGGGTGAAAAATTGTTTAATGTTCCGGTTGGAATGTCGCTTCTGATATTTTACGCTTTTGCCATGCAATGTGTGAGTACACTGGCTATTGTAAAGCGTGAGACTAATAGTTGGAAATGGCCAATGATTCAGCTATTTGGAATGGGATTGATTGCTTATGTGGCATCCTTTCTTACTTTTACTATATTAAGTTAGAACCTATGTTACAAGAAATATTAGTCTATGCTGCTGTTATATTTGCCATTTTGTTTTTAGTAAGAAAATATTTTTATAAAACAAAAAAGCATGGTGGTGACTGCGATTCAGATTGTAATTGTTAAGCTTTTAAATACTCTTTAGTGCTATTTCATAAACAATTGTGATTGAGATTTATTTAATTTTTCTATATTTAATCCATGCTTAAGGATAATGAATATCTTAAATAGCCAAAATTAAATCATTAATTTTTTTTTCATGAAATCAACTACATCATTCAAAATTATTGTGCTTATTTTCTTTTTGATGAGCCAGGTCTCACCTGCACAAGTAAAGATTGGAGCTAAAGCCGGTTATAGTGTTGGGAGACTAACTGACAATTCAGATAATATATATACAGAAGATTATGAATCTACTTCAGGTATCGATTTTGGTGTCACTTTCGAATTCCCAATATCGGAATTGTTCTCATTGCAAACAGAAATTTTATATACGCAACGAGGAGGTACGAGAGAAGGTAATCAGCCAATACCAGTAAGTGCTTTAGAATCTTTTGGATCTGTCGATCAATTAAACTTTATGCTTGCGCTGCAAGGGAATGACCCCGTTTCAGATGATAACCCTATGTATGCAGACTTTAAGAACGAGTCAGATCTTAACTATATTGAAATTCCAATATTAGCAAAAATAGGTTGGGGAGATACTTGGAGATTTTATGTTGAAGCAGGACCATATGTAGGTTTTCTTGTTAGTTCTAATCAGATTACAAGCGGTACGAGTTTAATTACATTGGATGAGATGGGAACCAAACCATTGATGATACTCAATCCTAATTTTAACCCGAGCGATCCGAGTGGAGGGCCAGCCTTTGTGCCACTTCCACCTCAATCATTTGATGCCGAGACCGATACTAAAAGTGAATTAAACACTTATAATTATGGGTTTCATGCCGGCTCAGGTCTTATAAGAAAGATTAATGAAAAACACGAAGTTTATCTTGGTTTTAGAGGCTCATGGGGAGCTAAGACCATTCAAAAAGATAAAGTTTATGGCGAAAGTCATATTGGAAGTTTAGTCTTCTCGCTTGGTTACGCATATACACTATAAGACATATTGTCTAGTCCTAGATAAACGATACAGATTATTAAAGGATTAAATTTATTAATTA
>CAYMKR010000281.1:0-3509 GCA_964390865.1 uncultured Flavobacteriaceae bacterium
AGGTACATCCATAATAGAACTGAGCCATGAAGGAGAAAACAAGAAAAAGATAGAAGATTTTCTCAATGTAACTGTAGATGTATTGGACAAGGACCAAAGGGAGCAAAAAATCAAATATGCGCTTAGTACTAAGCGTTACATAGATACCCTGTTCCAAATTGAATCCAATAGTTTGAAAACTATTGAGACTGATCTTGGAGATTATAAACAAAAGAATAAAATTTACAATCTTTCTGTTGAAGGTACCGCTTTGTTGGATGAGGTGACCTTATTAGATCATGAGTCACAACAAATATTAAGCAGGATAGACTATCTAGATAATTTAGAAGGCTATTTGATAACCAACAATGTAATCAATAGTGAGTACATTCCAGCTCCAGCTTTAGTAGATATGGAAGATCCGGGAATTGTGACCAGTGTTAATAACCTTATTTTACTAGCCAAGACCAGAGAAGGATTGGAGAAAAAAGTAAAAGCATCTTATCCACCTTTAATTCGGGTTAATGATGAGATTAAACTGGAGCGTCAGATACTTCTGGAACAAATCAACTCTTTAAAAAGAATTACCCGAGGGAATCTAAAAACGATTAACAGGAGAATGGCCAATACTAATGCCAAATTGGGGAAGTTAAACCCTAAGGAACAGCAATTGCTCAATTTCCAGAGAAAGTATAATATCACTGAGTCAAATTATAATTATTTGAAACAAAAAAGCTATGAAGCTGGAACTGCAATAGCTGCTAATGTTTCAGATATTAAGATTCTGGATATGGCAAAGGATGTGGGTCAATTACCAATAAAACCAAAGGGTTCGTTTAATTATTTGATTGCTTTAATGTTGGGCATTATGTTGCCCATGTTATACGTTTTAACAAAGGAAACACTAAATAATAAATTCCAGACAGTTGAGGAGATTGAAAAATCGTATAAAATTCCGGTATTGGGTGTAATAGGTAAGAACCGCTATGACAAGGATAGGTTGGTAGTTCATCGAAAACCAAATTCAACCATAGCAGAATCCTTTAGGGCCTTAAGATCTAATGTTCAATTTTTATTTCAAAACAAGAGCCATTCTAAGACCATAGTGATCACATCCTCTGTGAGTGGAGAAGGAAAGACCCTTTGTGCCGAGAATATGGCAACAGTATTTGCCATGAGTGGTAAGAAAACCATTTTGGTAGGATTAGACCTTAGAAAGCCTAAGATGCATACTGATTTTGATGCTGATAACACAAAAGGAGTGGTCAATTATCTGATTGGAGAGAACACACTTGAAGAAATCACCTTGAATTCAGGCATAGATAACCTTGAATTAATTACGTCCGGACCAGTACCCCCAAACCCTTCGGAATTGTTGATCAGTGAACATGCAGATACTTTGTTCGAAGTGTTAAAAGAAAAATATGATTATATCATCATTGATACACCACCTGTAGGTCTAGTGGCCGATGCTTTGGAGTTGTTTAAATATGCAGATGCCATCATTTATATGATACGTCAAAATTATACACAAAGGGGAATGCCTAAAATGATTGACAGTAAATATGAGAACGGGGAGGTCAAACATATTTCTTATGTGTTGAATGATTTTGAAGTACAGAATAAATATGGTGGAGGATACGGCTATGGCTATGGCTATGGTTATGGAAAATATGGCAACGGATACCATAAGGAGGAAAAACAACCTTGGTTGAAGAGACTGTTCAAAAAGGCTTGATAAATTAAGTTTTGGTATAATGCAGGATAATCTAAATAAAGGTCAAAAAAAAATAAAGAGATTGTTTGATCTCTTTTTTTCGTTTATTGGATTTGTTGTGTTTATGATCCCAATTTCGATATTAATTGCGTTCTCCACAATATCTACACGAAAATTCGGTTTATTTAAACAAAAACGAATAGGATTGGCAGGCGAGGTCTTTGTCATGTTTAAAATAAGGTCAATGAAGTCAGGGCAATCCTTTAATGAGGTTACCGTTGATAGTGATCCAAGAATCACAGGCTTTGGAAGATTTATGAGGGCTAACAAATTGGATGAATTACCTCAATTATGGAATGTTATAAAAGGTGATATGAGTTTGGTTGGTCCAAGACCTGATATTGCTGGATATGCTGATAAATTAGAAGGGAGTGACAGAATTATTTTAAACTTGAGGCCAGGAATTACAGGTCCCGCGACTTTGAAATATAAAAATGAAGAAATGATATTATCCCAAAAAAATGAACCATTGAAATACAATGATGAAGTGATTTGGAAGGATAAGGTTGAAATAAATAAAGAATACATTAGAAACTGGTCGTTGAAAGGAGATATAAGATTTATTCTTAAGACGATTTTTACTTAAATTTGATAATATAACAAGTAATGGAAAACAAAAGAATAGCAATTATTGGTTTAGGCTATGTTGGCTTACCTTTAGCGGTTGAATTTGCTAAAAAATTTCAAGTTGTAGGGTTTGATATTAATAAACAGCGAATTAAAGAACTTAGAAATAATGAGGATGTTACTTTGGAGACTACCGAGGATGAGTTGAAGAATGTAAATGTATCATCATATGATGCTTTGGAATCTCAAACAACAGGTTTATGGATTTCAAATCAAATGGATGATATTGCTTCTTGTAATTTTTATGTAGTAACTGTGCCAACTCCAGTAGATAAAAATAACCGACCCGATCTTACACCATTGTACAAAGCAAGTGAAACCGTTGGAAAGATTTTGACAAAAGGAGATATTGTTGTGTATGAGTCTACAGTTTTTCCTGGAGCTACTGAAGATGAATGCAGGCCTATATTGGAAGAATATTCTGGTTTAACTTTTAACAAGGATTTCTATTTAGGATATTCACCTGAGCGGATAAACCCAGGAGATAAAGAACATACGGTTACAAAAATTTTAAAAGTTACTTCGGGTTCAACACCTGAAGTCGCTAAAATAGTTGATGATCTATATAAAACCATTATTGTGGCAGGAACTCATTTAGCACCTTGTATTAAGGTCGCTGAAGCGGCAAAAGTAATTGAAAATTCACAAAGAGATGTGAACATTGCCTTCGTCAATGAATTATCGAAAATTTTCAGGTTGATGAATATTGATACAAATGACGTGTTGGAAGCAGCTGGTACCAAATGGAATTTCCTTCCTTTTAGACCAGGCTTAGTTGGTGGTCATTGTATTGGCGTGGATCCTTATTATTTGGCGCATAAGGCGATGGAATTAGGGTATAATCCAGAAATTATTTTGTCGGGTAGGAGGTTAAATGACAGTATGGGGCCTTATGTGGCTCAGGAAACGATCAAACTAATGATTAAAAAAGGAATCAAAATTTCTGACTCGAATGTATTGGTTCTTGGAATTACGTTTAAAGAGGATTGTCCGGATATTAGAAATTCCAGGGCAATTGATATTATAGAAGAGTTAAGATCTTATTCGGTAAATGTTGATGTTTATGATCCGTGGGCCTCAAAAGAAGAAGTTCAACATGAATATGGTATTGATTTAATTGGCGATG
>CAYMKR010000282.1:0-3502 GCA_964390865.1 uncultured Flavobacteriaceae bacterium
CCGGATCCGGGAAATCTAGCCTTGCTTTTGACACATTATACGCAGAAGGTCAACGCAGATATGTAGAAAGTTTATCCTCTTATGCGAGGCAATTTCTTGGTAAATTAAATAAACCAAAGGTTACTTCTATAAAAGGAATATCTCCAGCAATTGCGATTGAACAAAAAGTAAACAGTACAAATCCCAGATCAACAGTAGGGACTTCTACGGAGATATATGATTATTTAAAATTGTTATTTGCAAGAATTGGCAGAACATATTCACCTATTTCTGGAAAAGAAGTTAAAAAAGATTCTGTAAGAGATGTATTAAATTATATCAAGACTTTAGATGTAGGAAGCAAACTCTTGCTGTTGTCTCCTATAACTGTAGATCAGAATAAAGATATTGATACCCTTATCAACATCTTGAAACAGCAAGGCTTTTCAAGGTTAATGGTAAATGATAAAGTCATTCGAATCAATGATTTCAAATCATCCCCCAAGCAGAACCTTTGGCTCGTAGTTGATAGAATTGTGGTACAAGATGATGAAGATTTTTTCAATAGGGTCGCTGATTCGATTCAAACTGCCTTTTACGAAGGCAAGGGTGAATGCTTACTTGAAAGCGTTGAAAGTCAAGCTCGAACCCCATTCAGCAATAAGTTTGAAATGGACGGGTTGACTTTCCTAGAACCGAATGTTCATTTTTTCAGCTTTAACAATCCTTATGGAGCCTGCCAGAAATGCGAAGGTTATGGTAATATAATAGGAATAGATAAAGACTTGGTTATTCCTAACACTTCCCTTTCTATATATGATGATGCCATATTACCCTGGAAAAGTGAATCATTTAATACTTATAAAGATGATCTTGTATTAAATGCTTATAAATTCGACTTCCCAATACACAAACCTATATTTGAATTGACCGAAGAGCAACATGAATTGCTTTGGAATGGCAATAAATACTTTAGTGGATTAAAAGACTTTTTCAAACACCTAGAAGAAAAAAGTTATAAAATTCAATACAGGGTAATGCTTTCGAGGTACAGAGGAAAAACAAAATGTAACAGTTGCGAAGGTAAAAGGCTTAGAACTGAAGCTACGTTTGTAAAGGTTCATGGTAAAGATTTAACACAACTAGTTGACCTGCCAATTGATGAAGTACTGGATTTTTTTAAGGCGCTAAAACTTAGTGATTCAGAAAAATCTATTGCAAAGCGATTATTAATAGAAATAAGAAATCGTTTGGACTTTCTGAATGATGTTGGTCTTAATTATTTGACCTTAAACAGGAACTCTAATACACTTTCAGGTGGAGAAAGTCAAAGAATCAATCTAGCTACTTCATTAGGGAGCAGTCTTGTAGGCTCAATGTATATTCTTGATGAGCCAAGTATCGGTCTTCATTCTAGAGATACAGAAAGATTAATCAAGGTATTGTTCAAATTGAGAGATCTTGGGAACACAGTAATTGTGGTAGAACATGATGAAGATATCATGAAAGTAGCCGACCATATTATTGATATTGGCCCAGAAGCTGGTAGTTTTGGTGGAGAATTGGTAGCGGAAGGCACATTTAAACAAATTATTAAAGCGGACACCTTAACAGCCAATTATTTGAATGGGAAATTAAGTATCGAGATCCCAGCCAAGAGGCGTGTTTCAAAAAAAATTATTAAAATAATTGGAGCAAGAGCCAATAATTTGAAAAACATTGATGTATCCTTACCTTTAAACTCTCTAACCATGATTACTGGAGTTTCCGGTAGTGGTAAAAGCACCTTGATAAGAAACATTTTATATCCCGCCCTTCAAAAAATTATTCATAAATACGGTGAGAAACCCGGACAATACTCTGAGGTCAAGGGGGATATAGACTCATTGCAAAATATTGAATTTATCAATCAAAATCCAATTGGAAGGTCAAGTCGATCAAATCCTGTTACTTATATAAAAGCCTATGATGACATTAGAGGCCTATTTACCGATCAAAAACTTGCCAAGGTAAGGGCTTATAAAGCCAAATTCTTTTCATTTAATGTTGACGGAGGAAGGTGCGATACTTGTAAAGGTGAAGGAGAAGTGACCATAGAAATGCAGTTCATGGCGGATGTACATCTCGAATGTGAAACCTGCAAAGGGAAACGTTTTAAGAAAGAGGTTCTTGAGATCATGTATGAAGGGAAAAACATCAACGACATTTTACAAACAACAGTTGACGAGGCCATTTCATTTTTTTCAGAACATGAACAGAATAAAATAGTGAACAAATTAATGCCACTACAGGATGTTGGATTGGGATATGTGCAATTAGGGCAGGCCTCCTCCACTCTTTCCGGTGGTGAAGCACAAAGAATAAAACTTGCCTCATTTTTAGTTAAAGGAAGTAGCAAGGAAAAAACACTGTTTATTTTTGATGAACCATCAACAGGACTTCACTTCCATGATATCAAGAAACTTTTAAAATCATTCAACGCATTAATTGACAAAGGTCATTCAATAATAGTTATCGAACATAATCTTGACTTGATCAAATGCGCTGACTATATAATTGATCTCGGCCTTGAAGGCGGTAAAAAAGGAGGATACGTTGTGGCAGAAGGTGCGCCTGAAGAACTAATAAAAAGCAAGGACTCTTATACAGCAAAATATTTGAAAGAAAAACTAAGCCTTTAATCCAGTAAGTCCCGTTTCTCCTTTGCTAAGACAAAATCTTCTTGAACTTTTAGCGCTTTTTCATAACTAAGCTTAGCTTCTGTCGGTTTTTCAAGTGATTCTTCAATCAAGCCTTTCAAATAAGAAACGGCCGCAAGTAATTCAACTTTTTGTGTATGATTCTGATTTATACTGAAAGTAATTTTATATTTCCCAGAATCATTTAGGGTCTCAACCTTTTTGATCGTGGCATAAGCTTCATCATTTTGCTTCATTCCTAGCTGCAATTTTGCCAAAGTATAGCCGTGATAGTTATTATTTGACATGGCAAATAATTCTAAATAAGCCTCTAAACTTTTATCAATCGCCCCTAGCGATTCCAATGAAATTGCTTTTAACTCGAGTATAGCTTGATTCTTTGGGTCTCTTTTTAAAACTTCATTCGACATTAAAAAACATGAACCATATTTTCTTGATGAAAAATAAATATAAGCCAAACTATCCTTATAAGTGCTATTTGCACCTTCAAGTGCTATAAGTTTATACATGCTATAGGTTGCCACAGAAGGGTCACCCATCAACTTTGCATTTTTGATGATTTCTTTTTCTGTTTTTATGGCTTCTGCATTGCCGGATTGAGCCAATACAGAAAATCCTATCATTCCCATTAAAAGTACACTATACAACTTCTTCATTTTCAATTAATTTTAAGATGGCAAAAATATTCAAAATATTGGAATAATGATTCTATATTCAAAAGATTAACAAACCATTAAGTATGAATCAAAAAAAAACGTTCAATAAAATTGAACGTTTTTACTCTGGGTGGAAGACCGGGCTCGAACCGGCGACCCTCGGTACCA
>CAYMKR010000283.1:0-3495 GCA_964390865.1 uncultured Flavobacteriaceae bacterium
CGATCCAGAGTAAACCTTCCTTTAATGGGCTCTCATTTGCTGCAAAAATGGTACAATAATACTCTACACTTGTATTGTCTTGAGTTATTGGACCACCACTTGAAATCAGTTTTTCAGGATCATTTCTAGTCAGATCTTCACTTAGCAATTCCCAACTTTGACCTTCATTTTCAGATACGTGCACATGGTTCGAAAAAGTATATAATCTTTTTGGGTTGTGTTTACTAAATATGATTGGAAAATTCCATTGGAATCTATATTTCATTCCCTCTGCTCCATGCCCCATAGGATTGTCAGGCCATACGTTAATCGCTCTTACTGTACCTGTTCTATGATTCTTTCTAGTCAAAAACCCATCGTAACTCCCGCCATAAACGATGTCATTATCCAGAGGGTCCACTGCTATATGAGCTGACTCACCTCCTGCAGTACTTTCCCAATCATCCTCACTGATACTTCCTGTATTACTTCTGTGCTTTATCCTAATCGTTGAATTATCCTGTTGTGCTGCATATATTCTAAAAGGAAAACTATTATCTGTTGTAACCCTATAAAATTGTGAAGTAGGTTGGTTATGATACGTCGTCCAGGTCTCACCTCCATCATAAGTTACCTGAGCTCCACCATCATCACCAATGATCATTCTTTTAGAATTTTGAGGGTCAATCCAAAGATCATGATGATCACCATGGGGAGCATTATGAGTCGTAAAAGTTTTTCCTCCATCGCTCGATCTATGATAGCGTACGTTTAATACATATAGCCCATTTTCATCCTCAGAATCTGCATATAATCTGGTATAATACCAAGCTCTTTGCCTTAGTTTTCTTTCTTCGTTGACTCTTGTCCATTTCTCTCCGCCATCTTCACTCAGGTAAAGGCCGCCTTTGTCTTTATTCTCTACCATAGCCCAAACTTTTTCAGAATTTTTTGGCGAAACAGTTACCCCTATGATTCCCAGTGTATCTATAGGAAATCCTTTGTTTTTTGATATTTCGGTCCAAGATTCACCACTATCGTTACTTTTCCAAAGGGCTGAACCCTCTCCTCCACTACTCAGGCTGAATGGCGTTCTTTGCACCCTCCATGTAGATGCATAAATAACCCTTGGGTTGTTCGGGTCCAACTTCAAATCTACCACCCCTGAAAAATCATTTGAAAACAAGATTTTTTTCCAAGATTTCCCACCATCTATTGATTTATAAACACCTCGCTCTTGAGTTGGTTTGTAAATATTACCCATGACTCCGGCATAGACAGTGTTTGGGTCATCTGGATGAATAGCAATTCTTGAAATATGTCTCGATGATGCCAAGCCTGATGCTTTCCAAGATTTTCCGGCATCAACACTTTTCCAGACTCCATAACCTGAAGAAACATTCCCTCTTACTGTTTTTTCACCTCCTCCCGCATAAATGACATTTTTATCAGTTTCAGAAACTGAAATTGATCCAATACTTCCCCCGAAATAGCCGTCAGAAATATTATTCCATGTTCTGCCTCCGTCAGATGTTTTCCAAATACCTCCACCTGTAGAACCAAAATAAAATAGATTTGGTTCACCTGGGACGCCTGTCACAGCAGCTGACCTTCCTCCTCTGAAGGGGCCTATTAATCTGTATTGTAAACCTTCATATAAAGATTCCTGAAACTTAACTGTTGTGTTTTCACTCTTGTTCTTCCTTTTCTGGGCTTCTAAATCAGAAAAGACTGAAAAAATTAACAACAAGGATAAACTTGATTTGAAGAAATATTTTTTGAACATGGTTTGGATATATATAGATGCTAATTTAATAATATTAATGAGACTTCTGTTGCTCAATGATTGGTAAAGAAGTAAGATTAAAGCATGTGTTTCTTCATATAAATGTAACAGTTGAATTTTGAAATGTATCCTTTCAAATAGATTTTTTATGCCTGCTTTACTAGTTCCAAACCTTTTAAAGATTAAGTCTTCAGCAGCTTGCAAACCAAGACATTAGTTCGTAACTTAGAAGGGTGAAAAGTTATAAGAACATCAATGATCCGCAAAGAAGTTTTGTAGCTCCGTTTGTGGACAAACATAGTAGGAAAAATGAATTTTTTTCTCAAATTAACGAGTATGTTAATTGGGAGCTCATTGCATCAAAACTTAAAAAAATATACACTAAAGGGCTCACTGAACGAGGAGCTAAAGCTTACTCTCCTCTCTTGCTGTTTAAGATGCATTTGATATCCGAATGGTATCAACTTTCTGACACGCAGACTGAAGCAATGGTCTATGACAGCATATCTGCGCTTAGATTTTGTGGTTTAAGCCTTGAAGAAAATGTTCCTGGACACAGTACTTTAAGTAGATTTAAAAAAGAACTAGTCGGTCACAATTCTTTGTCAGCGCTCACTAACGAAGTGGGGAATCAACTTGCAAAGCAAAACTTTCAAATAAATCCAGGCAAATCCAGAGTTGATGCCAAACTTGTTGCTTTCAAAGAATAGCTTAATGGTGTTCCCATAATACTAGGCCCCAAGAATTGTAAGGACCAATCTTCTTGAGCCACCATAATTTCTATGTTCACAGAGATAAATACCCTGCCAAGTACCTAAATTAAGTCTTCCATCTGTAATTGGTATTTGAACTGAAGTTCCCATCAATGATGATTTGATATGTGCCGGCATGTCATCCGGGCCTTCATAAGTGTGAACATAATAAGGGGCATTCTCAGGAACTATTTTGTTCATATGACTTTCAAAATCGACTCTAACAGATGGGTCAGCATTTTCGTTAATCGTCAAACTTGCTGAGGTATGCTTGATAAAAACGTGCATCCAACCGACCTGAATTTCTTTTAATTCTGTTATATGTTTCAATATTTCATTGGTTATTAAATGATAACCACGAGTATAAGGTTCTAAGCTGATTTCCTTTTGAAATGATTTCATAATTGTATGATTAGTTATACTTTTTAGAGCACATTAAAAGTAGGCAAATAATAAGATCAAGACAATCCCTCATCCTGATCTTAATCTTCATATTAATCCTTTTTGCCTAAAAATAGAATCTCATTGCAGACGACTTCAGTGATATATCTTTTGTTGCCATTTTCATCGTCCCATGATCTTGTTGTTAATTTACCCTCTAAGGCAACCTCTTTACCTTTTTCAAGATAAGATTCAATTAACTCAGCTGTCTTATTCCAAGCAACCACATTGTGCCATTCGGTCTCGTCAATCTTTTCACCTTTTGAATTTGTATAGCTATCGTTCGTGGCAAGGGAGAATTTTGCCAGTTTACGACCCGATTCAAGGGTCTTTATCTCAGGGTTCATTCCTAAATGTCCGATAAGTTGTACTTTGTTTCTTAATTTGTTCATCTCTTAAAATTTATGCCCAAACGGAAAGGGCGATTATACTTATGCGAACCTCTCTTGATTCACTTCTGCAAATTTGTGACGAGAAAATTAAAAGGTTGTCACGTTAAACATTTACTTTCGTATGTAAATGAATGTAGTCGTTTGT
>CAYMKR010000284.1:0-3458 GCA_964390865.1 uncultured Flavobacteriaceae bacterium
TTGATATAGGAATTTTTATGGGTACCATAGGATTTTTCTTTGTACTCTTTCTTCTGTATGCTAGAACCTTCCCTGTTGTAGCGCAGGCTGAAGTTAAATCTATATTGAAAGAATCAGGAGACAATTATAAAAGAGCAAGAGATACTAAGTAAAAGATACAATTGAAAAAATTGATAAATTAAACAAGATGAGTGATAAAGTTATACATGCCATTTACGACGACGACGACGTACTTTTAAAGGCCGTTAAAGAGGTTCGTGAAGCCAATCATCATATTGATGAGGTATATACGCCTTTTCCGGTTCACGGACTTGACAAAGCTATGGGCCTTGCGAATACCAGAATTGCAATAACTGCATTTTTATATGGTGTCGTAGGTTTGGGATTTTCAGTATGGATGATGAATTATATGATGATAGAAGATTGGCCTCAAAATATTGGTGGTAAGCCTAGTTTCAGTTATGTTGAAAACATGCCTGCCTTTGTTCCAATTATGTTTGAATTAACAGTTTTCTTCGCTGCACACCTTATGGTAATAACTTTTTACATGAGAAGTAAGATTGGACCTTGGGTCGAAGCATCAAATCCTGATCCTCGAACAACGGATAACATGTTTTTGATGGAGGTGCCAGTAACAGGAGATGAAAAAGAGTTGGAAACTTTTTTGACTAATACAGGAGCCGTTGAAACTAAAATTGTTGAAAAGCACTAAAAGATTAGGAATGAAGAATATATTCAAGATAGCGATTGTTGGTTTGATCATGGTGATGCTTGTTGCCTGTGGTGATGAAAAACCAACTGAAAGAAGTGTACAATTCATGGGTGATACCGATATGTATGAATCAGTACCCTACGATACTTACACGGATAATCCATTTTTTGAAAATGGAGTAACTGACCAGCTACCTGTAGAGGGCACTATAGCCAGAGGAGTTTCTGTTTATGATTATCCAAATTCTGAAGAGGGGTATCAAATGGCAAAAGATTCATTGAGCGCACCTTCTGCAGCAACTGAAAAGAGTCTTGAAAAGGGGAAAGTAACTTATAAGATTTACTGTTCTTCTTGTCATGGTGATACAGGTGACGGAATGGGTACTTTAGTTAAGAATGAAAAATTCTTAGGAGTTCCTAACTATAAAGACAGAGATATTACAGAAGGTAGTATTTATCATGTGATTATGTATGGAAGAAACTTAATGGGGTCTCATTCAGGTCAATTGACTGAAGATGAACGCTGGAATGTTGTTCAATATGTAGAGCATCTTAGAACAGATCTTTTAAAGTAAAAAAATAAAGTAAAAAATAAATACAGAAGATAATGTATACATTTTCAGGTAAGATAAAAACGGTTTCACTTGTACTAATGATTATTGGTGCGCTTGGTATTGGGTATGGGTTCTTCAGTGCTCCGAAAACCACTCAGGATATCGAGCAGGCTATGTCACATGATGATGGAGGTCATGGAGAGTCAACAGCTGATGCAGAAGAAGCTTCACATGGAAATGAAGGCCACGGTGAAGAGCATAGTGCCGATGAAGCACAAAGCCACTTGGAACACTTGTTGCATCAGGGTCAAAATCGTCCTTGGGCAGCCTTTTTTATAGCGGCCTTTTTCTTTTTGATGGTTTCAGTATGCGTATTGGTGTTTTATGCAATTCAATGGGCTGCCCAGGCGGGTTGGTCAATTGTTTTATTTAGAGTGATGGAAGGAATCACAGCGTATATATTACCTGGTTCAATCTTGTTATTTTTATTCTTGTTATTCTCAGGGCTTCACATGAATCACATATATGTTTGGATGGCAGAAGGAACCTTTGATCCAACAAGTGAAAATTATGATGCCATTATTGACGCTAAGAGTTGGTGGTTAAATACTTCAGGTTGGTTGATCCGTAGTTTTATCTATTTATTTGTATATAACATTTTCAGATATATGTTAAGGAAAAATTCTTTAGCGCTAGATGTATCAGGAGATATAACAATTTATAAAAAGAATTTCAACTTGTCGGTTGCGTTTATCGTTCTGTTTGGAATTATAGAACTTTTCATGTCTTTTGACTGGTTGATGTCTTTGGATCCGCATTGGTATAGTCAATTGTATTCATTTTATGTGTTTGCAAGTGTTCTTGTATCGGCTATAACAACGATAGCTTTGGTAACAATTTATCTTAGAAATAAAGGTGTTTTACCTTTTGTTAACGACAGTCATATTCATGACCTTGCTAAGTACATGTTTGGATTTAGTATTTTCTGGACTTATTTCTGGTTTGACCAGTTCATGTTGCAGTGGTATGCTAACCTTCCTGAAGAGGCAGCTTATTTCTTTCCAAGATTAATTGGCTCATATCAATTACCGTTTATCTCGATGTTAGTGATGAACTTTGTATTTCCTATTCTTATTTTGATGAATAGTGATTATAAAAGAGTGCCATGGTATGTTGTGACTGCAGGATTAGTAATCTTGACGGGTCATTATATCGATATTTTTCAATTGGTTTCTCCGGCCACGGTTGGTGATAGCTGGAGCATAGGAATTCCTGAATTAGGATCTCTTGCATTCTTTCTAGGTCTTTTCATTTTCGTTGTTTTTTCTTCAATTGCGAAGGCACCATTACACGCCAAAGGGAATCCATTTATGAAGGAAAGTGAGATTTATCATTACTAGACTAAATACCTAAAAGATAAAAGGTTGCCTTTATAAAGGCAACCTTTTTTTTTGTCTCGATAATTTATTGATTTTTTTTTGGCTTAAAGCTGATATTAGTCATGAAAATTAATATTTTTATTTATATTTGCGGCACATAAATTCCGCTTATAAACTTATATATCATTGATGAAGGCACTATTTTATATTCTTATATTTTTTGTAATTGCGATAGCTTTTTGGCAATTTTTTAAATTATTAGGATTAACAAAGAAAGATCAGGTTGCAACGGAGGAAGAAAACAACATTAACGGATGGTTGATGTTAGGTTTGGGAGCTTTTATATATGGTTTGATGCTGTATTCTATGATTCAAGGAAGGGTGGTTCTTTTACCACGTCTTTCAGCTTCGTTAGAAGGGGAGGATATTGATAGATTGTTTGTGATTACTATGGGGCTTATTCTTGTAGTTCAGTTTATCACACAATTTCTAATTTACTATTTCACATTTAAATATAGAGGAATTAAAGGACGAAAGGCTGTGTTTTATGCCGATAGTCATAAACTTGAAATGTGGTGGACAGTGACTCCTACTATCGTTTTATCGGTTCTAATTATTTACGGATTATGGACTTGGAATAATGTTCAGGATCTTTCTAATGCTGAAAACCCTTTGATCATTGAAGTGTATGCAAAACAATTTCAATGGGAGGCAAGATATGCTGGTGAGGATAATGAATTAGGTGTTGGACATGTGAATTTCATCAAAGGTATCAACACGATGGGGGTTGACATGACTGATTTAAATTCAGCTG
>CAYMKR010000285.1:0-3457 GCA_964390865.1 uncultured Flavobacteriaceae bacterium
CTTATGATTTGAAAGTAGAAAAAGCTGAATTAAAGATTTCTGGTTCAGGTTCTATCGGAGTGAATGTTGAAAAAGAAATAGTAGCGAGAATTTCTGGCTCAGGAAACATAAAATATAAGGGACAACCTAGAATTGAAGATATTAAAGTAAGTGGATCCGGTAACGTGAGCTCTTATTAAAACATTGTGGTTAGTTTATGAATAAATGTCGATAGCTTAGGGTATTGGCATTTATTTTTGAACCAACTTTTTCTCCAATGTTTTAACCACGGCTGTCGAATCACAAACTTCCACGGTGATGAATAATTCTTCCTGCTCTTGAATGCCTTCAATCCAATAATTTCTACAAGGATCATTTTTTACCTGGCTTTTTGAAAAATCAATATCACCTCTTGTTATGATGAGCATAATATCAAGGCTATCAGTTTCTGAATTCAGTAATTGATCCTTTACAGTAGGGCTAAAGCTAATTTGTTTATGCTGAATGATATTTAACACCCTATCGTTAGGAAGCCAATTACAAGAAGCTTTTTTTCCTCCTAAGAAGAAAAATACAAGAACTATTCCTATTGCGAAACCAATTCCATAGAGCGTAAAACGCGTTTTCATGTCTTCCATCAACTAGAAAATAAGTAAATTAATGTCTGTAAATGGCAGACTGAACCAATCTGCAATATGTTTGTTTGTTAGGATTCCATGATAAAAATACATTCCTTTTTGAAGACTTTTGTCAAATCTGGCAGCATTTTCTATTCCGCCCATTTCACCAATATCTAACAAATAGGGAGTAAATATATTACTAATTGAAACTGATGCCGTCCGTGAATATCTTGATGGAATATTAGGCACACAATAGTGAATAACGCCATGTTTCACAACAGTTGGTTTTCCATGTGATGTTACTTCAGAAGTTTCAAAACAACCGCCATTATCAATGCTTACATCGATAATCACAGCTCCATCTTTCATCTGTTCTACCATGCTTTCATCCACAACGACAGGGGTCCTGGTCTTGCCTCTTAAGGCCCCAATGGCAACATCACAATCTGCCAAAGACTTTAGCAAGTTCTTGGGCTGAATTGTTGAAGTAGCGATAGGGTGGGCCAATTTATGTTGTATGCTTCTTAACTTTGTTAGTGAGTTGTCAAAGACCTCTACACTTGCGCCAAGACCTTGGGCAGAACGTGCTGCAAATTCTGCAACAGTTCCTGCACCTATAATCACGACCTTACTAGGAGGCACACCTCCTATATTTCCTAATAATAATCCATTCCCAAGGTTATTGTTATTCATGATCTCTGCCGCAATTAGAACTGAGGCAGTTCCTGCAATTTCACTTAACGACTTTACCAAAGGGTAGATGCCATGCGTGTCTTGAATATAGTCAAAGGCAATGGCTGTAATTCTTTTTTCCGCTAAGGCTTTGAAGTATTCTTTCCTTTGTGTCTTGATCTGCATAGCAGATATCAAAACGCTTTGAGGATTGATCATTTTAATTTCATCCAGAGAAGGCGGTTCAACTTTTAGAATGATATTACAGGCGAAGACATCATTTGAATTATATGAAATTTTCGCACCAGCTTCTGAATATTCATTGTCAGAATAGTTTGTTCCGTCTCCTGCTCCAGATTCAACAACAATTCTATGGCCGTTGGCAGTGAGCGCTGCAACTGCATTTGGAGTTAAACAAATTCGCTTTTCATCAAAATGTGTTTCTTTAGGGATGCCAATATACAGATCGTCCTTATGCTTTTTGATTTCGAGCATTTCAGGTTTGGGCATCAGCTCTTCACGACTGAATGGTGACAATTGTTTGGACATTTTAATTTAATTCTAAGGTTCGGGTGTTATCCGGGTTAATGGTCAGTTTAATCTCAACTGACTCTAAAGGTAGTAAATTTTGAACTTTTTCAGGCCATTCAACAAAACACCAGGCATCATTATCAAAATATTCTTCAATCCCCATATCATAAGCTTCCTCTTCGTCATTGATTCTGTAAAAATCAAAATGATAAAGCAAATCGCCCTTCTCCGACTGGTATTCGTTCACTAAGGAGAAAGTAGGGGAGCTGGTAACGTCACGAACCCCTAACTGTTTAGAAATTTCTTTGATCAAGGTAGTTTTTCCGCTACCCATAGCTCCATAAAACAACAGGGTATGCGATTTAGAATTGTCGATAAGCCAAGTCGCTATTATACTTAGATCAGATAGCTGGTATTTTTTTTTCATAAGAGAAAAGATATACTGTATAACTTAAAAAAAGTTACATTAGCTTGGATCTATTGAGTGATAAACATTTTGAACATCATCTACTTCTTCTAGTCTTTCCAATAGTTTTTCAACGTCACTTTGTTCCTCTTCGTTTAATTTTTTAGTAGTGGTAGATATTCTTTCAAACCCAGAAGAAAGGATTTCTAAATCATTTTCTTCAAGATAAGATTGTATGGCGCCAAATTGCTCAAAAGGTGCATAGATCAGAATGCCATCTTCATCTTCAAAAACCTCTTCAACATCAAAATCAATCAATTCTAGTTCAAATTCTTCCAGTTCCATTTTAAGTGCAGCAGCATCAACTCTGAAGTTACAGGTGTGATCAAACATGAAAACAACCGAACCTGAAGTTCCGAATGTCCCATCACATTTGTTAAAAGCGGCTCTTACATTAGCAACTGTTCTATTGTTGTTGTCTGTGGCAGTTTCAACTAAAATAGCAATGCCATGAGGTGCGTAGCCTTCAAAAAGAATTTCCTTATAATTTGCAGTGTCTTTGTCAGAGGCTTTTTTAATGGCTCTTTCTACATTGTCCTTAGGCATATTAGCTGCCTTGGCGTTTTGCATAACTGCTCTTAATCTTGCATTGGTTTCAGGATTTGGTCCGCCGTCTTTAACCGCCATCACGATGTCTTTACCAATTCTGGTAAATGTTTTGGCCATCGCCGACCAACGTTTCATTTTTCTGGCTTTTCTAAACTCAAATGCTCTTCCCATATTCTCTTATTTGTAAATTTTCATAATTATTAAACTTGTATAACACCTAAATTAAAGGGCTTTTCAATTGGCGCTTGATTCGCGGCATGAATGCCTGAACTAATCCAATGTCTTGTTTCCAAAGGATCGATAATGGCATCTGTCCATAATCTAGCGGCGGCATAATATGGTGATATCTGTTTATTATATCTGTCTGTAATGGTTCGTAAGATTTCTTCTTCTTTTTCCTTAGTTATTTTTTCACCTCGTTTTTTCAAAGTAGCAGTTTCAATTTGTAACAGCACCTTAGCTGCTTGGGTTCCTCCCATAACCGCTAGTTCAGCACTTGGCCAAGCTACTATCAGCCTTGGGTCATAGGCTTTTCCGCACATGGCATAATTACCAGCACCATAACTATTTCCAATAACAATTGTGAATTTTGGAACAACAGAATTGCTTACTGCATTCACCATCTTAGCACCATCTTTTA
>CAYMKR010000286.1:0-3440 GCA_964390865.1 uncultured Flavobacteriaceae bacterium
GAGATCATATTTTTGAAGAAATGGAGGGCTTGAAATTTAAAATAAATGCCAAATCCTTTTACCAAACCAACTCTTCTCAAGCCTATGAATTATATAAAATAGCGAGAAATTTTGCTGATCTAAAAGGAGATGAAATTGTTTATGACCTATACACTGGTACGGGAACAATAGCCCAATTTGTAGCGTCTAAAGCAAAAAAAGTTATAGGTATTGAATCTGTTCCAGAAGCGATAACAGATGCCAAAGAAAATGCCCGACTAAATGGAATAGAGAATACCGTATTTTACGACGGAGACATGGCCAAAGTATTTAATTCTGAATTCATAGCTCAAAATGGACAGCCCGACTTGATCATTACCGATCCGCCAAGAGATGGGATGCATCAAAAAGTTGTCATGCAAATATTAAATATCTTACCCAAAAAAGTTGTTTATATTAGCTGTAATTCTGCGACACAAGCAAGGGATTTAGCGCTTATGAAAGAAGCCTATACTATTGAGAAAACACAGGCAGTTGATATGTTTCCTCAAACTCACCATGTGGAGAATGTCGTACTATTAAAACGCAAAAATTAATGATGAGAAATTCTCTAAAGCTTCTTGTTTTTTTCCTTTTTTTAACCATTATTATGGGATGTGAAAGTGATGAGATTTGTATAGAAGATATAACTCCGAAATTGATCATTAGATTTTATAATAACGATATTCAAAAGGAAGTCAAATCGGTGTTAAATTTAAAAGTTCAAATTGATGGAATCGAAGGAGACTACATCAATGAGACCATAACTATACTGACTGACTCTATTGCTATTCCACTTCTAGTCACGGAAAAAGAAACACGATTTATTCTTACTTTACAAGGAGATACAACTACTGGAACTGAAGAAAATATAGACACAATATCCCTGGTTTATGATCAGCAAGATATTTTTGTTTCTAGATCTTGTGGTTATAAAACTGTTTTTAACAATGCCGATCCATCTCTAACCGATGATGACGATAATTGGATTAAAAGTATTGAAGTGCAAAAGGATCCCTTAGAAATAATTGACGAAAACACAGCTCATGTTAAGATATATCATTAGCCTTTTAGTTTTTTTAACGATCTCACCGCTTTGGGCCCAGTTAGGTAAAGAAGCAAAAGATACTGTTACTTATAAAGACAGATATGGTCTGAGGGTAGGTATTGATGTTGTCAGACCAGTATATTCAGCCTTTAGTGACGACACTAAGGGTTTTGAAATAGTTGGAGACTATAGAGTTACAAAAAGATTTTACGCCGCAACAGAGCTTGGCTATAGAGATCAAACAGTTCAGGAAGATTTTTTTAATTTTTCAACAAAAGGAGAATATATCAAACTCGGTTTAGACTACAATGCCTATAAGAATTGGAAAGGTATGGAAAATATGATTGTGGTTGGGTTGCGTTATGGTTTCAGTACATTTAGCCACACTGTTAATGAATATTTAATAAACACTGACCCTTTCGTACCAAACCGCATAGAATCGGATGGAATATCGTATGATGGATTAACTGCTCATTGGATAGAACTTGTGCTTGGCATTAAAGTAGAAGTTTTACATAACATCTTCTTGGGAGCCTCATTTAGAGGAAATACCCTATTAACATCAACAAAACCTGAGAATTTTAAAAACCTGTACGTACCTGGATTTGAAAGAGTTTATGTCAACAATAATGGTTTTAGCTTCAATTACACAGTATCTTATCTGATTCCATTATATAGAAAATAAAACCTTAGAATGAATAAGAAAATCATTTCCCTGTTCTCATTTGGTTTGGTTTTAATTACCATTGGAGGAGTAGGTTCCTTTTTTGAATGGAAACAATCCATGGTTTTTATTGGACTCGGCCTTACTTTCGAATCATTGGCTTTACTTGTTTTTGCCTGGAATAGATTAAAAAATAAATGAATTATTCAAACCCTGCATCAATTGTCGTTGCTTCAGTAATGGTAACTGTCCTATCTTTAAAGATAAAAGACAAGTGTTATTATTGTTTCCTAGGAATGTTCATTTTAGGTGTTATTTTATTTATATTTGGACTGGTAAAATATTGGAAACGACGCAATGGCTAAGAAGAAATTAAGTAGTTTAACTGACCTCGGAGGTTTTGTTTTTTCAACAAATCAAGACGAAGACTTTTCTTCTTTTTCTGAAGATTCTCTGGAAAAACGCTCTACTAAGGACCAGAAACTTGAAGCTCATTTTTCAAATAAAGGAAGAGGAGGTAAGACTGTCACTGTTATTTCTGGTTTTGTAGGACCTGAATCTGATCTAAAATCACTTGCCAAACTTTTAAAAACAAAATGTAGTGTTGGAGGAACGGTAAAAGATGGGGAGATTATTATCCAAGGCAATTATCGTGACAAAATTATGTCAATCCTTCAAAAAGAGGGTTACCCTGTAAAAAGAGTCGGAGGGTAAATTTCGTCAACATAAAAATCTTAAAAACCATTATTATTCCATGCGGACTATTGGACCTTCAGAACTTATTCTCAACCCTGATGGAAGTATCTATCACATCAATTTAAAACCGGAGCATATAGCTCCTATTGTAATATTTGTGGGAGATCAAAATCGTGTTGAAAGAGTTGCAAATCATTTTGATAGTATTGAGTTCACTACTCAAAAAAGAGAATTTAAAACCATTGTAGGAAATTTAAACGGCAAAAGAATTACTGTCATTTCTACCGGAATCGGTCCTGATAATATTGATATCGTGCTGAATGAAATTGACGCTTTAGTTAATATTGATTTAAAATCGAGATCAGTAAAAAAAGAACTAAAGAGTCTGCAAATTGTTCGAATGGGAACTTCTGGTTCTTTACAAGAAGAAATACCCGTAGATTCAATTGTACTCGGAAAGTACGGACTTGGGTTTGATGGGCTTCTTCATTTCTATAAAAAAGAAGAAATTTTTGAGACTGAATTAGAAGAAGCTTTTATAGAACATTGCAATTACCCTAGTCTAAAGGCCAGGCCGTACATTGTTAGAAACTGTGAAGAATTAGAAGATAAACTGATGTCAGACAAGATTTTTTCAGGGATTACTGCGACATCCGGTGGCTTTTATGGACCTCAGGGAAGAGTCTTAAGGCTTTCTTTAGAAGATGCTGAGTTGAATAATAAAATCGAAAAATTCAGACATAAAGGCTTGAAAATTACTAATTTCGAGATGGAAACTTCCGCCATTTACGGGCTTTCCAAACTACTGGGACACAAAGCTTTATCTATCAATGCCATCATTGCAAACAGGGTTAACCTTACTTTCAGCAAGGACCCCTATGCTGCTGTTGATCAAATGATTAAATATGCTCTTGAAAAGCTTACTTCATAATCTTTTTCACCTTATTTATACTAAACATTTTTTTCAAACGTTATTATAGCAATCTCCCTTGATTATTATTAACGAAAAATTAA
>CAYMKR010000287.1:0-3431 GCA_964390865.1 uncultured Flavobacteriaceae bacterium
AATTGTGTTAATGATTCCAGCAATAGTACAGAACCTCAATAGAGGAATCAATTTGTTAAACTCTATTAGTGATCAGGATTATGCCAACAATTCTACAGCACCTTATTATTCAAGTATAGGTATACACATGCGTCATATTTTGGATGTGTTTCAATGTGTTTTTGACGGAATCGAAAAGGGTCAAATTGATTTGTCAGCGCGCCAAAGGAATGAACTTGCAGAAACTAAAGTAGCCATTGGTTTAGACTATTTTGATCGGATTATATTTTTGTTAAAAGAGGTGCGAGAAGAGGATCTTAATAAACTTGTTGAGGTCAAGGATGATTTGGGATTAGGAATGGTGACAGCGAATTATACCATGGCCGCAGCATTAATTCAAGCCCACAGTCATGCCATTCATCATTTTGCCAGTATTGGTTATATTATTTCTCAAATGGGGATTGATTTACCCGATGGTGATTTTGGGTATAACCCTACAACACCTAGAGGCGACATGATCAACAATTAAGGTTGGTTCAAAAATCTTTTGCATTCAATTCTTTCAATTTTTTAGTATGTGATCTTAGCCAAATCATATTTTTGATATAAGGCATCAAAGCTGGATAGGCTATGTTATTATCACGATGTAATTTTCTGGCGATTCTAGCCATAATCTCCCAATGTTCATTAATGGATTTAAGCGCTTTGAAATACGAAGCACCTTTATAGGAAGCATCATAAATATGTGTGGGCTCTGAAATTATTCCATTAATTTCAAGAATTTTAAATGCTTTTCCTTGTAAAAGTTGTTCATAGCTTTCGAATTTAATGTCTAATCTGCCATAAAACCAGCCATCTATTTTTTTACAAATATCATTTATAAGCTTTTCCAAGTCATCATCTATCAGGTGGTTTCCATTTAAGAATTGAGTCCCTTTAGAATGATTTCCAATTACGGATAAGGTTAATTCTTCATCTTTGAGTAATACCAAATCTAATTTGTCCTGATGGATATTAAAAAAGAGATCTGTATATAGGAATGCACGTTCATCTTTTTGAATTAATTGGGAAACATTTAGTTGACCATCACCTTTTATTTTAATAAACTTTTTAATCGTGACAGAAGTGATTTTTCCAATTTCTTCCCCTGGAATTCTATGATAAAAAATTCCAAACTCTTTTTCATAAGGAATGAATTCTTGCACAATCACATCTTCCTTAACATGCTCTAAATACCTCATCATCGCCTCTTGTGAGTTTATTTTTTTTACCAAATAACCTCTAAATCCAATATCTGGTTTTGCAATGATTGGATAGATGAGTTTTTGAGAATCAATAAGCCCTAAAACAGATTCCAGATTTGAGCCCTTCTTAATAAGTAAACTGTGAGGTTTTAAATTTTCTGGTAATAAGCTCAGTGTAGTGAATTTAGATTCGGTACCTACTCCTGAAAATAAAATAGAAGGATTTGTAATCGCATAAAAAAAGGGGTGACCTGCCCTAATTGAGCGCCAAAAGAAGAAAGGGAGGAGCGGTATATAATAGGCCAATGTAGGCCAGTGCTCCCATTGGGTTAATTTGATAAAGACTGGATTCCGTCTCATTTATTAAAAAGTGATTTGAGTAAAAGTCTAAATGCTTGAGTAACCAGGGCTATTGTAAATAATATCATCAAACAGCCTAATATCAATATGAAGTAGCTTCCTCCTTTATTAATCGTTTTAAAGCCAATTGTTACAACAATTGGGGATGCAAAAAGTAAAGGCAAGGCAATAGCGAGGTATTTCATTCCTTTTCGGAATATTTTTTTGGTATTTTCATTTTCAAATACCTGTTCACCACGTTTTATTTCTCTTCGTTCTTTCATTTTACAACTTGGTTTGCTGCATAAAGATACATATAGATTTGGTATTATTCTTGTCAAATAAAAAAGGCTTCAATAATTACTATTGAAGCCTTTTTTTAAATTTTAAAAACTATTATACCAATGCTTTATCTAAATTTTCTTTTAGCGCATTTAAGAATTCCTGTGTGTTCAAATAATTGTCAGAAGTCAGGTTTTCTTTATGGATAAGTAAAGCCAAATCTTTGGTCATTTCTCCACCTTGAACCGTATCGATACATACTTTTTCAAGCGTATGACAGAAGTCAATCAATTCCTGATTACCATCAAGCTTTCCTCTATGTTCCAGTCCACGAGTCCAAGCAAAAATTGATGCCAAAGGATTGGTAGATGTCTCTTTTCCTTTTTGGTGTTGTCTGTAGTGTCTTGTTACAGTTCCATGAGCAGCTTCAGCTTCAACAGTTTTTCCGTCAGGTGTAACCAATACCGATGTCATTAACCCTAATGAACCAAAGCCTTGAGCCACAGTATCGGATTGTACATCACCATCATAATTCTTACATGCCCAAACAAAACCACCACTCCATTTCATAGCAGCGGCTACCATGTCATCAATCAATCTGTGCTCATAAGTGATACCTGCGTCAGCAAATTTTTCCTTAAACTCACTTTGATAAACTTCTTCAAAGATATCTTTGAATCTGCCATCATATGCTTTAAGAATAGTGTTTTTAGTACTAAAATAAAGATTCCAACCTTTGGTTAGCGCTTGGTTGAAACTTGAACGGGCAAAGCCATATATTGATGAATCAATATTATACATAGCCATAGCTACACCATCTTCTTCAAAATTATAAATCTCAAAAGATTGAACTTCACGACCATCTTCAGGAGTGAATGTAAGGGTTAATTTACCTTTACCTTTTGTAACTAGATCCGTAGCTTTATATTGGTCTCCAAAAGCATGACGTCCAATACAAATTGGTTTGGTCCAGCCCTGCACATATCTTGGAACGTTTTTCATGATGATGGGTTCTCTAAAGATAGTCCCACCTACAATGTTTCTTATTGTCCCGTTAGGAGAGCGCCACATTTTTTTTAAATCAAATTCTTTAACTCTATCCTCATCTGGAGTAATTGTAGCACATTTAATACCTACGTTGTACTTCTTAATTGCTTCAGCTGAATCAATAGTTATTTGATCATCAGTTGCATCTCTTGACTCAATTCCTAAATCGTAATACTTGATATCTAGGTCAAGGTATGGCAAGATCAGTTGGTCCTTAATGAATTTCCATATGATTCTTGTCATCTCATCCCCATCCAGTTCAACGATAGGATTAGTTACTTTTATTTTAGTCATTGTCTATTTTTTGATTGCTGCAAATATACTAAACCATTGGAAAGTTTAAGCCCTTGAAAAAAAAAAAATTACTTTTGAGCATTCCGTAATTTTCAGGCTTAAAAGTAAGGTTTTGAAAAATTAAAAGCCATAATAAAGTAAAACTTCATTATGGCTTTCTGGTTTGGTTACAATGCTTAATAGTATTTAAACATTGCTTTGGTTTAAAATAGGGGGGACTTAATGTTAGTATATCATTAATAACCC
>CAYMKR010000288.1:0-3426 GCA_964390865.1 uncultured Flavobacteriaceae bacterium
TGCATATTATACGAATACAACGAAAAATGATATCGTACCGGTTACAGCATCTCGTGCCTCAGGTTATGGTTCAGCGCTTGCTAATATTGGTGAGGTTGAAAATAAGGGTATTGAATTGTTAGTGTCGGGAACTCCTGTTCAAACAGATAATTTTTACTGGAAAACAAGTGTTAATTTCGCTAACAATCAAAGTTTGGTTGTTGCAACGAATGATACTGATGGAGACATTTCCATCGGAGCTCCTCGTACTCGAAATGTTGAAATTAAGCAAGTTGTTGGAGAACCATTTGGGGCTATTGTTGGTGTTTCTTATGTTAGAGATGACAGTGGAAACATAGTATATGACCTTGATAGTGAAGGTACTCCTTTAGCCCAATTGGGTCCAAGAAAGCTATTAGGTACTGGAGTCCCTCCAACGCAATGGGGATGGTCAAATACCTTGTCATATAAAAATTGGAGTTTATACTTTTTAATTGATGGAAAGTCTGGAGGACAAATTTACTCAGGATCAAATCAGGTTCTTCTTGGAAATGGATTACATAAAAAGACATTAGAAGGAAGAGAAAATGGTTTAGGAGTTAGTGGTGTTGATGGAGATGGCGTAGCATTTTCTACTGTTGTTTCTCCGGAAAATTTAATAACTTATTGGAATAGAGTTAATGATATAGCAGAAGAGTCTGTATCTGATGCAGATTTTATCAAGTTTAGACAGTTAAGTATAAGCTATAATTTCCCACAAAGTATGTTAGAAAATGTATTCTTACAAAACGTAGGTATTTCATTTATCGCAAATAACTTATTTTATATTTCAAGAAGTACTGATAATATAGATCCTGAATCGGCGTATAGTGTTGGAAACACACAAGGGCTAGAATATTTTGGACTACCTTCTACTAGGAGTTATGGATTTAATTTAAATGTTAAATTTTAGAAATTAGAATTATGAGAAAAACAATATATATTTTATTATTTGCACTGGTATTAGGTGCGTGTGATGAAGGCTTTGAGGAATTGAATGTAGATCCAACAAAGCCAACGGCAATTAACGTAAGAAATAAAATGACAGCGGTGCAGTTGTTTACTTCTGGAGAGCGTTATGAAAACTGGAGAAATAACTTAATTTATAACTCAGTGATGATGCAACATTTCGCTACTACTGCAGGTTATTGGAGTGGTGATAAGTATACTTGGAATAGAGGTTATGCTGCTGCAATGATTGAGCGAATTTATGGTAATGCAGTGAAGAATATTCAGGACATGGTTGTGCAATTAGAAACTGAAGAAGGTAGCAGCCCTCAAATGTTGGCAGTTGTGCGAATTCAAAGGGTATTTATTTTCCATAGATTAACGGATTTATATGGAGATGTTCCTTATAGTGAAGCTGGTAAGGCTTTTTTAGAGGGAATTGTTACGCCTAAATATGATAAACAAAGTGATATTTATGCCGATATGTTGAAGGAATTAGAAGAGTCAGTAGCTACCTTAGGTACTGGAGATTCTGGTTTTGGAGATGCTGATTTATATTTTGCAGGAGATCAAGCAAAATGGAAAAAATTTGGTAACTCCTTAATGTTGCGTTTGGCATTAAGAATGATCAAAGTAGATCCTGCGGCTTCTCAGGCATGGGCAACAAAAGCTATTAATGGAGGTGTAATGGAAAGTAATGATGATATTGCTTACCTTCAACATACTGTTGGACCACAAGGGATTAATCAAAACGGAACTAGTGAAGCATTTGACGCAGATGGTAACCCTAGAATGAGTGATACATTTATTAGAATTTTAGATGGTGATCCAAGATTACCTATTTTGGCTCAGAGAAGATCAGATCAAAGTAATGATCCAGCTGACTTAAAAGGTTTACCAAATGGTTTGGATGGTCCTTTGTTATTGGCATTGACTGGTGAAGAAAATACTGACGCTTATGCAGAAATTAACAGAGGTATCTTTGTTGGTTTCGATGCACCGCAGATCTTGCAAACTTATGCAGAGGTAGAGTTTATGTTGGCAGAAGCTAATATTCGTTGGGGTATTGGAGGTGACGCAGCTGGACATTATGAAAATGGTGTGGCAGGTGCTATGAGAATGCTTTCGCTTTACGGTGAGGCAGCTGTAATAGCTGAAGCGGATATCACAGCTTATTTGGCTGCTAATCCTTATGATGCGGCAAATGGCTTAGAGCAAATTAGTACTCAGTACTGGGTAGCTACTTTCTTAAACGAGTATGAAACATATGCGAATTGGAGAAGAATAGAATTACCTGTATTGGTTCCTGTTAACTATCCTGGAAATGTAACTAACGGAACGATTCCAAGAAGGATGTCGTATGCTGTAAGTGAGGAAAGTAATAATACAGCTAACCTTGCTGAAGCTGTAGCGAATCAAGGCCCAGACGTATTGACTACAAGAATTTGGTGGGATAAAGAATAAGATTAGTTTTGAGTGATTTAGATATTTTGTAATTGTTGAAATATCTGAGTAAAATAGAAAGAGAGAACATATTTGTTCTCTCTTTTTTTGTGTAATTTTATCTTGTATTTAAATTCAATTAATTGGTTATGAAAAATATAAGTACGCTTGTTTTACTTCTTCTTTGTTCTATAGCTAATGCACAAAAAAGCACTACTTTTTCTTCAGTAAATTCCAAGGAGTCCGGTATCAATTTCAACAATGAAATAATTGATTCGAAAGATCAAAATATTTTAATTTATGCTAATTTTTATGGAGGTGCAGGAGTTGGTATAGGAGATTTTAACAATGACGGTTTAGAAGATATTTATTTTGCAGGTAACTTGGTTGACGATAAATTGTATTTAAATCTTGGAGATTTTAAATTTAAGGATATAACCGAAGTGGCTGGTATCGTTAACGATGATAGTTGGTCAACAGGAGTTTCTGTTGCGGATGTAAATGCTGATGGTTTGTTAGATATTTATGTAACAAAAGAGTTATATGATCACGAGCCTGACAGACGGAGAAACAAACTGTATATCAATAAGGGTAATGCAGTTTTTACTGAAATGGCACTGCAATATGGGGTTTCTGATTCAGGAAGATCGAGGCATGCTACTTTCTTTGATTATAATAATGATGGTTATTTAGATTTATTCGTTATGAATCAACCACCTAATCCAGGTAGTTATTCAGAATATAGTGGAACTAAACTGGTATTAAATAAGTATACTTCGCGTTTATATGAAAGTGTAAATGGTAAGTTTTTTAAAGAGGTAACCGAAGCAGCTGGATTGTTGAAAGCGGGATTCCCAAATGGGGTATCGGCCAGCGATTTGAATAATGATGGTTGGACTGATCTCTATGTCGCCAATGACTTTTATGTTCCTGATTTTATTTACATCAATAATAAAAACGGGACCTTTAGCAATATTGCCAATGAAGCGCTTAATCATATGTCCTACTATAGTATGG
>CAYMKR010000289.1:0-3412 GCA_964390865.1 uncultured Flavobacteriaceae bacterium
ATACTGACAGTAATACAAATACCGATCGATTTTTAATGAATTTCTCGGCTGATTATGCGATTTTACCTTCATTGGTAGCTAAGCTTACCTTAGGATATGACACATCAACTTCTTCAAGACAGACTGAAACTTCTGGTTTGGCCAGAAACTTAGGTGATGGTGTATTTGGAAATGGTAGAGGTGCATTAAACGATTTGGATACAGAAAGTAAATTAATGGAATTTACCGTAACTTGGGATAAAGATTGGGACAACTCGAAACTTAATCTTTTAGGAGGTTATTCTTATCAGGATTTTAGACGTAGTGGTCGAAATGTAAATGGCTTAGGTTATGATACAACTGATATGGGCCAAATGGCTGACGATCTTAAATCAACTGCAAATGCTATTGAATCATTGATTGACGGTTCTTATCAACAATATGGTTTGGCACCTAACAATAATTTTGTGAACAGGTTGTTTCCATTAACTAGTGAACCTCTTATTGGATCCGCTTTATCAAACGTGAGATCAGTTACTGGTGATACATATGATTTTACTGATGAAATACAATCTTTCTTTACAAGAGGTAATTACACCTTAATGAACAAATATCTATTTACTGCAACGGTAAGGATTGATGGATCATCTAAGTTTGGTGGAAATAATAAATACGGTGTATTCCCTTCAGCTGCTTTTGCTTGGAAGATGAACGAAGAAAATTTTATCGGAGATAAAATATCTACTTTAAAAGCCCGATTAAGTTGGGGTATTACAGGTAACCAGGATGGTTTAGGTCATGGTAATTTTGTACGTAGAGAACGTTTTGCTGCTCCTAGTATTCAATCAAATGGAAATGTTGATACACCTGGTACAAATGTTGTTGCTTTTGCCAATCCTGATTTGAAATGGGAAGAAACTACTTCTTATGGTTTTGGATTTGATTTTGGTTTAAATGATAACAGGTTAACAACAAGTCTTGATTTTTACAGAAAAGAAACTCAAGATTTATTATTAAATGTTGAGGCCGCACAACCTTCTCCACAACCATTTTTCTTTGTGAATTTAGATGGTAAAGTGTTAAATGAAGGTGTTGAATGGTCGATAGAATATGATTTCTTTCAAACAGAAGATTTCACTTGGAACGCAGGCTTTAATATCTCTTATAACAATAATGAGATTCAAGGTTTCCCTGGTCAGATTCCAGCAGGAACGATTAGAGGTCAAGGATTATCAGGAGCATTTTCTCAAATCCTAGCTCAAGATCAACCATTGTTTTCTTATTTCTTAAGAGAGTTTGAAGGTTTTGATGCTAATGGTCAGCCAATTGGTGATGATCAGTCTTTCGTAGGTAAATCTGCACTTCCAACAACTAATTTTGGATTGAACACGTCACTTACTTATAAAAAATGGGATTTCAATCTTTTCTTTTCAGGTCAATCGGGTGGATATGTATATAACAATACTCAAAATGCATTTTTCACTGCTGGATCTATTGCCAATGCACGTAACGTAACTCCTGATGTACTTACTAGTGGAGAAGCAGGAAATGCTGAAGCTGCAGTATCAACAAGATTCTTAGAAAAAGGTGACTTTGTAAGATTACAAAATGCAACACTTGGATATACATTCGGTCTTAAAGAACAAAGTAAAATCAACAATTTAAGACTTTACGTAACTGGTCAAAACTTATTATTATTTACCGATTATAAAGGTTTAGACCCTGAGATTAATACGACTCCTGGTGGAGCCGATCTATTAAATGGTATTCCTACAGCGGGTATTGATTATACTTCATATCCTAGACCTAGGGTAGTTACGTTAGGATTAAATTTATCTTTCTAAAAAAATAATAGTCATGAAAATTATGTTTAATAAACAACTTATAAAAAGAGGTTTCCTTTCTCTTACAGCCGGAGTATTTTTGGTTGCATGTACAGATTTGGAGATCAAAGAAACTGACTCTATCATTAGTGATGGAGGAAGTGAAGGATTTAATGGTGTGGAAAATGTAGATGGTTCTTTAACGAATCTCTATAATGCTATAAGAGGACATTTGGAATCTCAGGATAATTTCTTTGCTTTGCAAGAAGTAGCTACTGATGAAATGTTAGTTCCTACAAGGGGTACTGACTGGGGTGATAATGGTATCTGGAGAGTTTTGCACCAACATACTTGGTCAGCTTCACACCTATATGTTTTAACGGTATGGAACCAAATGAATCAAAATGCATTTTTGGCGACAGAAATAATTGATGAAAGAAGTAGTCCTAGCGCTGAACAAAAAGCCGATGGTCAATTTTTAAGAGCTTATGCTATGTACCAGGTTATGGATCTTTATGGGCAGGTACCATTTAGAAATCCAGACGAAGGACCAGAAATAACGCCAAGAGTACTTACAAGAACGGAAGCTTTTGAATTTATACTGGCTGATTTGAATGGTGCTATCGCTGGTCTTCCTAGCTCTGGACCTGATAATGCAAATACGAATACGGCAACTAAAGAAGCTGCTCAGTTCTTAAAAGCAAGATTACTACTAAACAAATTTGTTTATGTTGGTGCAGCCAGTCCTGAAACAGCGGATATGGATGAGGTAATGAGTCTTGTTGACGAGATTACAAATTCAGGCTATGCGCTTCAAGATGGGTATTTTGATATTTTTAAAGAAGATCAGGATACTGAAACAATTTGGTGGATGGCTTCAGGAGTTGGTAACAGAATCTGGAATGGAATGCACTACAGACAAAATTCTCCTGATAACACTGACGGTGGATGGAATGGTTTTTCTACTTTGGCAGAATTCTATGATCTTTTTGAAGGAGCTCCGAACACGAATAATGTTGGGGACGGACAAGAAGAACGAAGAGGTTGGGTACCAGATGCTACCAATGCCGATGATACAAATTTAGGTATAGGATATGGATTCCTTATTGGGCAGCAATATAATGAGGATAAAACTCAACTTACTGACCGTGCTAGCAATCCATTGATATTTACAAAAGATTTCCCTGGTTTAGTAGGTAATGGTGAGGCAACTGGTGTTAGAACGATCAAGTACCACCCTGTTAATGGAGGTTTTACTGGACATCAAATCATTTTCAGATATGCAGATGCTTATTTAATGAAGGCTGAAGCTATGGTATGGAAAGGAGAAGATGCAACTGCTATGGTAAACGTGCTTAGAGTTTTGAGAAAAGCACCGCCAGTTGGTAGTGTTAGTGCTCAAACGATGTTAGACGAAAGAGGAAGAGAATTATGGGTTGAATTCGTTCGTAGAATGGATATGATTCGTTTAGGTGGATTCGGTAATGATTGGGAGTTTAAAGATCCTGCTTCTGTAGGTGATAAAACCAAAGAACTTTATCCAATTCCTTCTAATGCAATTCTATCTAATGCTAATTTAGTCCAGAATCCTGGTTACTAATTATTAGAAA
>CAYMKR010000290.1:0-3407 GCA_964390865.1 uncultured Flavobacteriaceae bacterium
GATTGATGATGAAACTGGCGAATACAGATATGAAGAAGTTGCGCGGGCAGAAGGAATTAGTAGTTCAGAAATCCAAGCAAGAGCTAAGTCATGGTTGAGTAAATACTATACTCAAATTGATTCTATGAGTTCGGACTCATCAAGCGTCAAACAACTTAATTCATATCGATTTACATGGATACTCATCAGAAAATCAATAGATGTTGAATTATTCTTTGATGTCTCCATCAAGGTAAAAGACAACAGATATAAATACGATTTTAGTAATTTCAAAGTCGGTAAAATGTCGAAGGGCGATTTACAATCAATGAGTCTTAAAAAATATTTAGATAGATTCCCTTCAGACTATCAGATCCTTATTGAAGAACCTATTGATACAGAAATAACAAAAGCTATTGCTAGTCTAAACTATTATGTTGTCAACAACAAGATAGAAATTGAAGAAGATGACTGGTAGTATTTAAATATATTCTAAGGTCCTTTCCAAGGCCATTCCTCTGGACGCTTTAATTAAAAATGTGGTTTCTGAATAAGAATTTTCTTTGAATGCTTTTACAAATTCTTCAAATGAATTGAATTTACTTACCCTATTGTCAGCCACATTAGTCATAAAAAATGCCTCACCTATGAGGTGTATTTTGTCCAAATCTGTATTAGTTAACTGGTCAACAATCTTTTGGTGTTCCAACATGGTTTCGTCTCCTATTTCGAACATATCACCAAGTATGGCTACTTTTTTTCGATCTGATAAGCTTGCAAGATTTAATATAGCCGCTTCCATGCTATTTGGGTTTGCATTATAAGCATCCATAATTACTTTGTTAGATTCTCGATAAATAATTTGTGACCTGTTATTATCAGGAATATATCCTTCAATGGCATTTTTAATCTCAGTTGCAGCAACACCAAAATAATTACCCATACAAATAGCAGCAGCAATATTGTCAAAATTATAAGCTCCTATTAGACGACTGCTTATTTCAAGTCCATCAAATTCAATTTTAACAAAGGGGTCAGCCTCTAAAAATAGCACCTCGCAGTCAGCTCCAGAACCACCAAAAACTATTCGATGAATTTCTGCAGATTTTTCCATTTGAATAGGGTCTTGTTGATTGACAAATACTTTTTTATCGTATTCTCTTAAATGACGGTACATCTCCGTTTTCCCTTGAACAACTCCTTCAAAACTCCTAAAACCTTCTAAATGAACCCTGCCAAAATTAGTGATATAACCAAAATCAGGTTGCGCAATCTCACATAAAGCTTCAATTTCGAGTTGATGATTCGCGCCCATTTCAATAACGCCAAAGTCATTTTCAGGAGTCATTGACAAAATCACGAGTGGAACCCCAATATGATTGTTCAAATTACCCTTAGTTGCTTGGCAATTGAATTTTTTATTCAAAACCACATTGATGAGCTCCTTGGTTGTGGTTTTACCATTGCTTCCTGTCAAGGCTAGAATAGGAATATTAAGTTGTTTCCTATGATAAGTTGCCAATTCCTGAAGACAGGTTAAAACATCATCAACTAGGATTAGCCGATCATTTACTCCATACTTTGCTTCGTCAATAATCGCGTAATTCGCTCCCTTATTTACTGCATCTAAAGCATATTCATTTCCGTTAAAACTTTCTCCTTTTAAAGAAAAGTACATAGCATCTTTTACATCATCACGAGTATCTTTAACAACTCTGTAGCTTAATTTATAAAGCCCGTATAATTCTTCTATTCTCATAAAGTAAATGTAAAAAAAAACTCAATATCCATATTGGATATTGAGTTTTTAAATCTTATAAATTTAGAATCTTATTGTGACCCTTTTCTTCTTCTTGAATATGACATTTGACCAAGTTTGTCTGTCGCACATCTAAATCCTATAAAGTTTGTAGCCATATATTCTGGCAAGTATCTTCTTTGTGCAGGATCTAACCAGAAAGCTCTATCTTTCCATGATCCACCTTTGAATACCCTAGTTTGATCACTGATCAAAGTATTTCTAGTTTTTGTATCATACTGCTGAATGATTAAACCGCTTTCTCCAATTTGTCTTGGAATCTCTGGAGAGTTATACATTCTTGGCTTCTCCTCAGAATCATCTTCGTCTTTGAAATATTGTTTCGTAGAAGCAAGATCTCCATCACCGTTGTCAATATTATAAGCCTTCTCATAATTGTTTCTCATAAAGGCATCTCTCTTGGTAATTGGAACATATTTCACACTACCTGGTAAATTTCTAGGTACGATCTTTCCGTTGTCAAGCGTATCGAATTCTACACTGTTATAATCTACTATTACAACGTTTCCTTCTTTATCAATTTGTTTCTTATTGAAAACATTTCCTCTAAAGTAACTGAAATCATTCGCGTCATTATCAATAATAGGACGGTATACATCAGCAACCCATTCGGCAACATTTCCACTCATATCGTATAATCCAAAAGCATTAGGCTTATATGATTTAATTCTCATTGTAATATCAGCACCATCATTACTCCAACCGGCTAAACCACTATAATCACCTTTCCCTTGTTTAAAGTTGGCCATTTGGTCACCTTTATATCTTCTTGAATCCTCACGAGTTGAAGTACCATTCCAAGAGTATTTCTTTCTTCCACGAAGTGAGTTATATTCTCTATTTTCAATCTCAGCCTTAGCTGCATATTCCCATTCAGCCTCTGTCGGCAATCTAAAACGTTGTGCAAGAATACCATCAGATGTTTTTACATGACGACCCGTAAATGAACCTTCAGATTTCTTTTCCTTTTTTTCCGCAAAATCTTTGATCCCCTTGTAATAGATACTAGAATCACCATCAAATAACAAATTTGGGTTCGTTAAATAAGTTTCAGTATCAAATCTATTTGCTCCTTCAACATCCAATGAATCCATATCGAATAAAGTATGTAATACACCTTTATCGATTAGAATTTTTTCGTTAACCCTGTCAGTTCTCCATTTACAAAACTCAGCAGCTTGTCTCCAAGACACACCTACTACAGGATATTCAGCATAAGCTGGATGTCTCAAATAGTTTTCAGTTAGTAATTCGTTGAACCCTAAAGTGTTTCTCCACACTAAAGTGTCGGGTAATGCTGCTTGGTAAATTTTTCTATAGGTATCATCAGATGGTGGGAAAACCTTTTCTAAATATTGCAGATAAAGCAAGTATTCAATATTAGTTACCTCAGCCTCATCCATATAGAATGAACGTACTTGTTGTTTTACAGGAGTTGTATTCCAATCAAACATAACGTCATCCTGAACACTACCCATTGTAAAAGTTCCTCCCTCTATTAAAACCATACCTGGAGGTGGCCCATGTTCTTTGTAATTGGCATTTGCCTGAAATCCACCATACTTCGGATTGTTATACTCCCAACCCGTTAAAGTGGAAACACTCTTAT
>CAYMKR010000291.1:0-3375 GCA_964390865.1 uncultured Flavobacteriaceae bacterium
TATTTGGAATCTTAATAAAAGCCCTGTTCTCATGAAATACTTTTCTATAATTGCCTTTCTATTCTTGACTATTTCCTTTGCTGCTTGCGGAGGGGATAACGATAATCCTCCCATAACGCTACCTTCAACCGCCAGCATAACTGGAAGTGTTAATCTTTATGATGAAGGAGCTGAAAAAATAGATGGATCTGATATGCGTATATCAGCTTCAGGAACAAGTATTTCTGACTTAACCAATGATCAGGGAAGTTTCTTGTTATCAGATGTTCCTTTTGGAGCAAGGATGCTTAGCTATGAAAAAACGGGATATGGTACATTCAAATATTTTATTACAGACCTAACTGACGATTTAATTATTTCAAATACGCCTTCTCTGGGTAAATTATCTCAAACAAAAGTTATAACATGCGCTGTGACAATTGATGGAACGGATGTTAAAATCTCTTCTGTTTGTAACGGAACAAATACCTCGAAACGTTATTTGAGATACTTTTTTGGCACTGATGAAACGGTTAATAACGAAAATTACAGCAAAGTGAGCGAAACTTATGAATCTGATTCAAACGTCAATCCTGCTATGCACATTATCACTCAACAAGAACTAATCGATTTGGGATTTGCTTCTGGAACACAAGTATCTGTAAAAGTATATGGTGATTCTTACTTTAGTAACGACTATGAAGATGCAGCTGAAAATCGACGTGTATTTCCGAATTTGAATGAAAATTCAGCTGAACCTGTCACGTTCATGGTGCCATAATTTTAGTCAAATGGTACCTGATTAATTAAATATGTTGAGAGCCTCATTATAAGCCACTTCAAATCTTAATGGGTTAATTCCTGAATTCTCCTTTCTTGTGGTAAAGAAAGAGAGCAATTTTTCTGTAGGCATATTTCCAGTAAGTTCATCCTTAGCCATTGGACATCCGCCAAATCCTTTTATAGCTCCGTCAAAGCGATTACAGCCAGCATCGAAGGCAGCGCTTACTTTCTCATGCCAACTATCGAGATTGGTGTGCATATGTGCTCCAAATTCAATTTCAGGATAAAGGGGTATTAGGTTTTCAAAAAGATAGCTAATAGTTTTTCCATCTGCCACGCCAATAGTATCTGACAGTGATAAAATCTTAACTCCAAGGTCAGCCAAAATAGCCGTCCATTCTCCAATAATATCAAAATTCCACGGATCCCCATAAGGATTCCCAAACCCCATTGATAAATAGGCCACAACTTCTTTTTTATGGGTGTTGGCAAGTTTCATGATTTCTTCCAAAGTGACTAATGACTGGGCAATAGTTTTTCCGGTATTTCTCATTTGAAAATTCTCCGAAATAGAAAATGGATAACCCAGATAATCAATCTGATCAAATTGGCAAGCATCATTAGCACCTCTGACATTCGCAACGATAGCAAGTAATTTTGAATCAGTAGTTTCAAGATCAAGTTTAGACAACACATCAGCGGTATCCCGCATCTGCGGAATGGCTTTAGGTGACACAAAACTTCCAAAATCTATGGTATCAAATCCCACTTTTAATAAGGCATTAATATACCTCGCCTTATCCTCAGTAGGGATAAAATGGCTCTTGATACCTTGCATAGCATCTCTAGGGCACTCAATAATCTTGATCTTACTCATCAAATCAAATATAGATAATAATGAGAAATTCAGGCAGTATACTTTAATTTAAATTCTGAGGGTTTCAGACGTGAGGGTATCAGAGGTGAGGGCTTCACGCGCGAAACCCTCACCTCCGATACCTTCGAAATCTTTTCACTTTTATCAGCTATCAGCTGCCATTAGGAACATGGGCTTCATCTCGAAGCGGTTATAATGTGGTCTTAATCTGTCTATATTATAATACTTTTCAATATTGACGATTTTTTTAGTGTTGGTAACAACATCTAATGGTACATCATCATAACGTCCGTTCTTCAATACGACCAATCTACCATGGAAACCACCAAGAATGAGATCTAGAGCAAGGTTACCATAAGCCATAGGAACGATAGAATCGACGGCATCAGGATCACCACCCCTTACGAGATAACCTAACTTTTGGTTGATCACATTAATGGTTTTACCATTGTTAAATTCAGCAGAATGGTTTTTAATTTGAGAAGAGATGACATCACCAATACCTCCGAGTTTAGCATGGCCAAACATATCCTTTTCAGAATTCTGGAACATCATTTCCCCTCCCTTATACATGGCCCCTTCTGAAACAAGTACTACAGAATATTTACTTGGATTATTATTCCTGTCTTGCACCAAAAGCTCTGTCAGATGCTTGATGTCGAATTGATGTTCAGGTATTACGCAGCGGTTAGCAGCTCCTGCCATAGCGGGTAACATAGCAGTAAAACCGGCATATCTTCCGAAAACTTCCATGACCAGTATTCTCTCATGAGAACCCGCTGAGGTTCTTAAATTATTGGTCATAGAAATAGTTCTTGTGACACAGGTACTAAATCCAATGCAATAATCAGTTCCGGGCACATCGTTATCCATGGTCTTTGGAATGGCGACTACTTTTACACCTTCTTTATAGAGGCGTACCCCATAACTTAAGGTGTCGTCTCCTCCAATCGGAATTAGAAAATCTACCCCTAACCAATCTAGGTTCTTTATAATTTCCGGTGTTAGGTCATTGAATTCCTCTTTATAGGAATCCTGTAAATGCTCGGGTACATTAGCTTTTGGCATTTTACTGGGTTTTGTTCTAGAGGAATGCAAAAAGGTCCCGCCTGTTCTACCCGCTTTATTAACAATATCGTTTGTTAACACCATAAAACTTTTGCTGTTGTCTGCTTTTTTGTCGCGAATAAGTTCGGTTATTCCGGCCCAACCACGTCGTAAACCAATCACCTTAAAACCTTCACGATTTGCTCGGATGGTGATTGCACGAATTGCCGGGTTAAGACCAGGTACATCCCCACCACCCGTAAGAATAGCAATGATGCCTTTTGTTTTTTTTGTATGAGCCATAAAACTAAATTTATAAATTATTGAACATAATGATCCTTTGAAATCCACCTTTTTGAATACTGAATTTCAGGTATTAATAAAAGAAATGATCGGATCAATTTTTAACTATCGTTAAAGTTAAGAAAACATTTCGCAAAATTTGTGACAAATACCAGGAAAATTAAAGCTCGCTTTAGAGCCCATTTTTGAGTTACTCACAAAAAAAAAGCTACTTCTAGAGAAGTAGCTTTTCATAATTATAATTTTCAGTGCTTACAAAGAAGCAGAATATTCTAAAAGATCTACAATTTTTGTAGAATAACCATATTCATTATCATACCAAGATACTACCTTTACAAAAGTATCTGTTAAAGCGATTCCTGCCTTAGCATCAAATACAGAAGTAC
>CAYMKR010000292.1:0-3358 GCA_964390865.1 uncultured Flavobacteriaceae bacterium
AACCTTAAGTGCAGATGAGAAAAAACTTTTTGCCCTTCAAATGGAAACCTTTGCAGGATTTGCTGAACACACTGATAACGAGGTTGGAAGATTGGTAGATGCCATTGATGAAATAGGAGAATTAGAAAATACATTGTTTGTCTATATCATGGGAGATAATGGATCGAGTGCTGAGGGTGGACTAGAAGGAACCTTTAATGAATTGGTTCATCTAAATGGTATATTCGATGAAGAAACGGTTGAAAGTATGCTTGAACATGCGGACGATTGGGGAGGACCAAATTCATTCCCACACATGTCAGCAGCTTGGGCAGTAGCTACGGATGCTCCTTTTAAATGGACCAAGCAAATGGCTGCAGATTTTGGAGGAACAAGAAATGGAATGGTAATGCATTGGCCAAAAGGTATAAAAGCCAAAGGAGAGATCAGATCTCAATGGCATCATGTGAATGATATTGCTCCAACTATATTAGAAGCGGTTAAATTACCTACTCCTAAAACCATCAACGGTGTTGAACAGATTCCTATGGATGGTGTCAGTATGATCTATGCTACTGCTGATCAAAATGCACCTGATCGACATACGGTTCAATATTTTGAAATGTTTGGGAACAGAGCTATTTACAGTGATGGATGGATGGCCAGAGTTGTTCATATGATCCCATGGCAAGGGAAACCTCTAAATACTTTTCAGGATGAGAAATGGGAATTGTATAATATAGATGACGATTTTAGTTTGGTGACTAATTTGGCCGATCAAAACCCAGAAAAATTAAAAGAACTACAAGATCTTTTTGAAAAAGAAGCGATTGAGAATAATGTTTACCCATTAGATGACAGATTGTATGAACGCTTTAATGCTGCAACAGCAGGTCGACCAGATTTAATGGGTTCCAGAAAATCTTTGACCTTGGCTGAGGGTATGGACGGTATGTTGGAAAACACTTTCTTAAATATCAAGAATAATTCTAAAACCATAGTAGCTGAATTAGAGCTTAAAGGAAAGGATCATGGAGTGATTCTTTGTCAAGGAGGTAAATTTGGTGGCTGGGCACTTTATATGAATAAAGGCAAGCCAGCCTATACCTATAACTATTTTGGATTACAACGATATACTATTGAAGCTCCTAAGGCGCTCAGCAATGACAATGCTGAGATAAAGTTGGAATTCACATATGATGGAGGCGGTACAGGTAAAGGAGGCCTTGCCAAGATTTTTGTGGATGGAGAATTAGTGGCTGAAGGCAGGGTTGAAAAAACAGAACCTGCAGTTTTTTCTGCTGATGAAACAGCAGACGTAGGAAGAGATGATGCTACCCAAGTTGCTGATAAAGTATTTAAGGATGTTGAAGATTCTGAATTTACCGGTTCGGTGAAGAAGGTTACAATAAGTATACCTGAGTCTTAACTGATTAAAAGAAATCAGGGCTGGATATTGATTTAATAAGAAGACAAGCTAAAACTTAGCTTGTCTTTTTTTGCTTAAATTAGACAGGCTATGACTAAAAATTAATCAAGACTAATTGAATTTTTGTTTTTGAATCACGAATGATATTTGTCATCGTACTTGGAATTTAATTGACTTAAGTTTGTTTCGAACTGATTACTTCATGCCCTGTATGACAATTCGATCAACAAGATTAAAACTGCTATTCATATACCTGTTTTTATGCAGTATTGATTTATTTTCTCAAGAAGCTACTAAACTTAAAAAATTAAATTTTAACGCAGACCTCAGGTTGAGAACAGAGCAGGATTGGAATTCTCGAAAATCGGATGGAACTTATCGAGATGATCGATTTAGATTGCGTTTTCGAGTGAGGGCCCAATTAGAATATAAACCAAATGATTGGGCTTCTTTTGGAATTAGATTTAGAACTGGTTATGCAGAAAAACAACAGGACCCGCATTTGACAATAGGAGATGGATATCATGAACTTGAGTCTGTTCCTATAGGGTTTGATAAGCTATTTTTTAAAATTCAGAAGAAATGGTTTACAGGCTGGCTTGGCAGAAATACTTTTCCGTTTGAAAAAAGCAATGAATTATACTGGAGTGATAACGTTTCACTTGATGGCGTGTATTTAAGTGCTAAAGTAGAAACATCACCAACATGGATTGATGGAATTACTTATTCGGGAGGCTTGTTTACCATGCTCAATAGTTACGATACTTTTACAGATGATAGCTTTATAGGAATTATTCAGATTAAAACTGAACACCTCAATAAACGGTTAAAAGTATTTCCTAGTTTTTATCATTTTAACCGTATGCCCAATATTCCTGATGGGAATGAAACTTTTAGGTTTGATTATTCAATTATTCAGTTGGGAGCAGAGGCGCTAGCTTTTGAACATCCGCGAATAACTTTGGGTTTAGATTTGTATCAAAACCTTCAAAATTATGATAAAAATGAATCTATTCAGGACGGTTTTAAAGATCAAAAAACTGGTTTTGTTGCTAGTGTTGTTTGGGGAACCCTTGCCGAAAAAGGAGATTTTGCCCTCGGAGGCTATTTTACTTATTTAGAACGCTATTCTGCAGTTGATTTCATTGCACAGAACGATTGGGTAAGGTGGGATTATAGCGGCCAAGGTTCAAGAGATGGGAGGTTGACTAATTTTAAAGGACTCGAACTTATGACGGGTTACAGAATTAGTAAAATGCTACAACTTAAAATTAGGTATTTTATGGTTGAACAACTTATTCCTTATGGTTCAGCTATAGAAAATGGCAATCGAATTAGACTTGATATTGATTTTAGATTCTAAATTTAAGTAATCCATTTTTCAACAAAGATCTATTGTTTTATAATTAGAATCTGCTTCGTTTGCATTGCTCTCAAATGTAAGTCCCTTATTTTTTGTAATTTTGTAAGATAAACTGCGTCAAATAAATTCAGTTTAACCAATGTTATTATGCATGTAATTCCTTCAAATCAAAAGAACAATACCCTTTTGCCTTTAAAGCTAATCATTAGTTTTGAAAGTGTATTTGAGTACTTGGAAACTATTGCGAAAAACAAAGAACATGTTTTTTATCCTACAGCTGTAAAATTACTTGATGAGACCAAGGATTATAAGGTGTTAAGGGAAGGCTTTGAGGATAAGAACTATTTGTTTACCTATGAGAAGGAGATCGATAGGTTGCTGGATATTATGTTTCCTGAATTACTTCAGACTAATGAAATCAAGGCAGCTAGTATTCCTTTTGATTTCACTCTTTTCAAATTTTCTTCGCGGTTCAAATCGATTTTGGAAAAGAGTGGAGACGGCTACGAATTAGAAATGCGTGACTATGATGATTCCATGTTGTATATCATGTCATGTACTTTTATACTTGCTATTATCTACAAGGT
>CAYMKR010000293.1:0-3357 GCA_964390865.1 uncultured Flavobacteriaceae bacterium
CCAATGCGAAATAGGGTTGGTATGGTACTCCCCAAAAAAGACCATATCGCTCTTCACCAGATCTTTGATCATTTTGTCATATTTAGCAGTTTTGCCATTGCTTTTATACAATTCATAGGCGGGTTTACCTTGAGCTATTGTCAGCAAAACAAAAGTCAAAGAGAACAAAATGGATAAGGTAATTCGTTTCATAAATAGTAGACATTATTGGAGTAAAACTATTGAAAAAATCTGGCGGAGGCAAATTATACATTGGTATCTAATCATGCATTTCAGATTTAAATGTGTTCATCAAGCTTCGAAGTCTGAGATCAAAACCCAAAAACATTCATTCATAGCCTTATCATTTGTTAATATTTGTGACATATGTCATTGATTTACAAGTAATAAAAGCCTATATTTGAGAATAACAATAACAAATTCTAAGCTATGGATGAAATTACAAAAACCAACACTACCCGAATTTTAAAGTTTCTACAACCCTACAAATTGGATTTTAACGAGTACAGTATTTGGAATTATTCAAGGAAAAAATTTAAAGACGAGGCCAACACAAGACCCTTATTAAATGAGGCAATTGCATTCCTTGCTGACAAAGGTTATGTAGAAAGTGTGAGAAGAGAAGGTTATTACCGCCTTACTGCAAAGGGCAAGTATTTCGAGAATTGGGAGATCGAAAAAATCGATGAAATCCATGCTGAAGTACCGAAAAAGGTTCAAAAAAACTGGATCAAATGGCTGATACCAAAAAAAAGCGAATTCAAACAGGCTTAAGAGCTTAAACTGAATAGGACTCAATTTTTGTCAAAAAAAACACTGCTGATAAGAAACTATTTATGAGCAGGTTTTCTGTTGTGGGGTGCAATCTACAATCACCCAATTATTAAAATGAATAATTTAAGCAAATCCTAGTTGATAAATCGATGAATTGATTCATTTGCATTATTCTGATAAATGACATTGTTAAAATCATTAAACAAGGTTCCCTGATCGACTATCTGTCCCGTTATCCCAGACTTACTGCCATAAAAAACACCTGACTTCAACGAGACATCATTGATCCCATCAACAAAGCGTTTGGCACCCACTTCTAATTTATGGGCACGACCTAATAGCTCCATTAACTTCATCATCCCTGTCATCATTGTCTTTTTAACGGGTGATAAGGTATCAGCAACTTCAGTTCCTGTTGTACCTCCTGGGCTCATAGTTATAAATCGAACTTCAGGATACTCACGCGATAAAGAAGACATCCATAAAGCTGCTAAATACTTCACAGGGCCATAAGGCACCATTGAATCCTGATTCTTACCAAAGAATGACCCATTAATTACAGTAGCAAATTCATCAACAGAATGGGAACCAAAAGCAGGACGTTTCATACCAAAAGACTTGACGCCTCGAGCGGCTTCAGAACCAGCATACAAAGCCACCTTGGTTAATTTTCCTGCCTTTAATAATTCCTCCGCCAAGACCACATGCCCTAGCACATTTACTGAGAATTGTTGCATGGCTCCGTTTTCGTCAACCTCATTAAAGTTCTTTCCACCTGTACCCCCGGCATTCATAACCAAAGCTTCAACCGGTTGATCTAATGACTCAACAGCTGCTCTTACAGAATCCAAATCAGACATATCTATCTTTACAATTTCAAAGATATTTTTCCCAGTAATAGTTTCTAATTCTTCTTTTGCTGCTTCGGCTTTGATCATATTTCTACAACCCAGATAAACTTTTTCAGTACCATCTAGCAAGGCCAACTGTCTTGCTACATCTTTTCCAATTCCGGCGTTGGCTCCTGTAATTAATATTGATTTATTCATGTTTATGTGATTTTAGATTAAAAAAATTGATGATTCAAAATTACAAGCTAAACGATCTTAAAATTTGACGAATTAGTCCAATGATTTCTCAATTTGGGTCAGAATAAGGTATAAAAAATGGCAGTACCCATTTGATCTGCCATCTTTCATGAAAATAAATCTTGTTGCTACTACAGCTTACCTGCTTTGAGCTGTTTGTCAGCATAATCAACCGCTCGGGCCGTTAAAGCGATATACGTAATACTAGGGTTTTGCGTTCCTGAACTGGTCATACAGGCTCCGTCAGTCACAAAAACGTTCGGAACTTCATGCATTTGATTCCATTCATTCAGCACGCTGGTTTTTGGGTCACGTCCCATTCTAGCTGTACCCATTTCATGGATACATGCCCCAGGAGCAGTTTCATTGTTATACGATGCTATGTTTTCGCAACCTGCTGCCTCCAGCATTTCAACGGCACATTTCACAGCATCCTTACGCATCTTTAACTCATTCTCTCTTAACTCGGCATCAAAAGTAATGATAGGGATGCCGTGCTTGTCTTTCTTTTCAAAATTGAGAAACATTTTATTATCATGGTGGGGCAGAATCTCACCAAAAGCAGTCATGCCTAACCAATAATCTCCAGGCTTAAATATCTCATCTTTCAATTCCTCCCCAAGAAGCCCTTCAGGATTATTTTTGGCTCTATTTATTGATCCTTGATAACCAAAACCTCTTAGGTATTCTTTCTTTTCTGAAGCTTCATCAATATTGCTAAACCTCGGGATATAGAAGCCCACAGGCTTTCTCCCCTTGTAATATTTATCTTCAAAGCCAGGCATTTTACCATATACGCCCATACCATAATGATGGTCCATCACATTATGACCCAATTCTCCGCTTCCATTCCCTAAACCATTCGGAAAGGTCTCAGAACGGCTGTTCAATAAAATAGCCGCAGTTCCTACAGTACTTGCATTACAAAATATGATACGTGCAGTGAATACAATTTCTTCAAGGGTTTCGGCATCAATAATTTTAACCCCTGAAGCTTTTTTAGATTTTTCATCATAAATAACCTCTGCTACTATACTATTGGCCCGGATAGTCAAATTACCGGTCTCTTCAGCCACAGGAATGGTTGATGAAACACTACTAAAATATGCTCCAAACGGACACCCTCTCCAACATCTGTTTCTGCTTTGACATTGGCCTCTTAAGCCTTTATGAATTTCTGGGTCATAACTTGTTAAATGAGCTACCCTTCCTGGAGTAACGACTCGTTCAGGATATACTTTACCTACTTCTTCTCTAAAATGTTGCTCAGCGCAATTCAATGGAAAAGGAGGTAAAAACTTACCGTCAGGGACTTGCTTTAAACCTTCATTCTGCCCGCTAACGCCCACAAAAGTTTCAACCTTATCATACCAAGGTTCAATGTCTTTGTATCGAATGGGCCAGTCAACGCCAACACCTTCTTTTTTATTAGCTTCAAAATCAATATCGCTCCAACGGTAACAATGCTTGCCCCACATAATTGAACGTCCTCCAA
>CAYMKR010000294.1:0-1024 GCA_964390865.1 uncultured Flavobacteriaceae bacterium
TTCCGGCAGTGTCAACCATGTCATCCACAAGGATCACATTTCTACCTTCAACATTCCCAATCACCTCCATAGTATCTATCACATTTGCCTTTTTACGCTGTTTGTAACAAATCACTACTTCACATTTAAGATATTTTGAATAGGCATATGCTCTTTTCGAACCACCCATATCAGGTGAAGCGATAGTAATATGATCAAGGTTCATGGCTTCAACGTGAGGTAATAAGATGGTAGAGGCAAACAAATGATCAACCGGGATTTCAAAAAATCCTTGAATTTGGTCCGCATGTAAATCCATGGTCATAATGCGCGTTGCTCCAGCAGCTTGCAGAATTTTGGCAACCATCTTTGCCGCAATAGGCACACGTGGCTGGTCTTTTCTGTCTTGACGCGCCCATCCAAAGTAGGGTATGACAGCTGTAATATGTCTTGCAGATGCTCTTTTGGCAGCATCGATCATCAATAACATTTCCATCAAATTGTCATTAGGAGGGTTGGTTGAACCAATCAAGAATATTCTTCTTCCCCTAATAGATTCTTCAAAGCAAACTTGATATTCACCATCGCTAAACATTGTTTTTCTAACGTTCCCAAGTTCCATACCATAGGTATCCGCAATATTTTCAGCTAAGACTATGCTTTGTGAAGAAGCGAAAATTTTTGGAGTTAGTGATTCAGATATCATAATGATTTGTTTTTAAGGATTTTGTGTCGAATTATTGCGTGGTCAAAATTAATTAATTATTTTGATTAAACTATAGAATTTGAACCTGAAATATTGGGATAAATTTCAAGCTAAATACCTAAAAAAAAGAGTGCAATTTTCAACAAAAAGATTATATTTGCATCCCTAATTTGAAGAAAGTCAGCTCTTTTTATTAGGACTACTATAAAAAGGCCTTGGTGGCGGAATTGGTAGACGCGCTGGATTCAAAATCCAGTGATTGCAAGATCGTGTGGGTTCGATTCCCACCCAAGGTACAACAAGCCAAAAAAATGGTTGAACAAGAGCGAGCTTCTGAAA